>JABDMC010000048.1 GCA_013001695.1 Akkermansiaceae bacterium | reverse complement strand
CGGATCACAAAAGAGGCCCCAAGCCCCGGCAGGGGCGGCACAAACGGCCATCCCCTCCACCCCCCCATCCCCCGTGCTCAGGCCAGCAACCCCGTGTCCACGTTTCCGTGCACGTCGGTGAGGCGGTAGCGCCTCCCCTGGAAGAAGTAGGTCAGCTTCTCGTGGTCGATCCCGAGCTGGTGGAGAATGGTCGCGTGGAGGTCGTGCACCGGGACTTCGTCGCGGACGACCCGGTAACAGAGGTCATCGGTCTCACCGTAGTTCAACCCCGCCTGGAAGCCGCCCCCGGCCACGATCTTGGTGAAGCAGGCGGCGTGGTGGTCGCGCCCGTAGGACTCGGCGACCTTCCCGCTCTGGCTGAAGGTGGTGCGCCCGAACTCCCCGCCCCAGATGACGATGGTGTCGTCGAGCAGGCCGCGTTGCTTGAGGTCCACGATGAGCGCCGCGCTCGCCTGGTCGGTCTCGCGGCACCGCTTGGGCAGGTGCCGGGGCAGGTGGAAGTGGTGGTCCCACCCGGAGTGGTAGAGCTGGATGAAGCGGACGTCGCGCTCGGCGAGGCGCCGGGCCATGAGGCAGTTGAAGGCGTAGGTCCCCGGCCGCCGCGCGTCCTCGCCGTAGAGCTTGAAGGTCGATTCGGGCTCGTCCGAAAGGTCGGCGAGTTCGGGAATGGACATCTGCATGCGGAAGGCCATTTCGTACTGGCTGATGCGGGTCGCGATCTCCGGGTTGCCGGTGCGGGCGAGTTCCTCCTCGTTGAGTGCCTTGATGGTGTCGAGGATGCGGCGGCGGTCGGCGGTGCTTTTCCCGGCGGGGTCCTTCAGGTAGAGCACCGGTTCGGCCCCCGAGCGCAGGCGCACCCCCTGGTATTTCCCGGGCAGGAAGCCGTTCCCCCACAGGCGCGCGTTCAGCGGCTGCATGTTCCCGAGGTCGCCCTTGGAAACGAGGACCGCGAAATCGGGCAGGTTCCGGTTCATCGACCCCAGCCCGTAGCTGAGCCACGACCCGACGCTCGGGCGCCCCGGGAGGTTGTGCCCGGTCTGCATGAAGGTCAGGGCCGGATCGTGATTCACCGGCTTGGTGCTCACCGAACGGATGGTGCAGACCTCGTCGACGATCCTGCTCATGTGCGGGAGGAGTTCGCTGACCCACGACCCGCACGCGCCGTGCCGACGGAAGGCGTAGCGCGTGTTGATGATCGGGTGGATCTTGTGCTTGTTGGTGAACCCGGTCAGGCGCCCGGTCTGCTCGACGTGCGCGAAGATGTCCTTGCCGTGCAATTTCGCGAGGGCCGGCTTGTGCTCGAAGAGGTCCACCTGTGACGGGCCGCCCGACTGGAAGAGGTAGATGACGCGCTTGGCCGCGGCGCCCTTGCGGAAGGCCGATCCGGGTTGGTCCTCGCCGGCCAGGAGGCTCCCGAGCGCCATCGAGCCGAGCCCCCCGCCCGCCGTCTGCAGCGCGCGGCGGCGGTTCATGTGCAGGAGGGTCTCCGTGATCTCGTCAGCCATGGTTCAGTTGCGTGTCAGGGTTTCGCTGAGGTTGAAGATGACCTGGCAGACGTCGGCGAGGGCGGCGAGCCCGGCCTTGTCGCCGGTGAAGGTCACCGGGCTCTCGCCCACGGCGAGGAGGCGGTCCGCGGCGCCCGGGTCCTCTCCGTAGTGCCGCAGGCGCTCGGCGTGCAGCGCCCCGAGACGCTCGAGTTCCCGCGCGGCCGGAGGGCGGGACAGGACGCGGCGAAAGGCGTGCGCGATCGGGTTTTCCTCGGCGTGGGCCGATTCCGCCAGCTTGCGCGCGGCCTCGACGTAGGTCGGCCCGTGCAGGGTGACGAGGGCCTGGAGGGGCGTGTTGGTCGAGGCCCGCTCGACCGTGCACACGTCGCGGCTGGGGGCATCAAACGCGGCCATGGCGGGATGGGGCACCGCGCGGCGCCAGTAGGTGTAAAGGCTCTTGCGGTAGAGGTCCTCCCCGCTCCCCCGGACGTACTTCTCCTCGTGCGAGGCCGGGGCATTGAGATCGCCCCAGACGCCCTCGGGCTGGTAAGGTTTCACGCTGGGACCACCCACCTTGCGGACGAGGAGGCCGCTCGCCGCCAGGGCCTGGTCACGGATCATCTCACCCGGCAGGCGGAAGCTCGGGCCGCGGGCCAGGAGGCGGTTCCCGGGGTCGTCCACGCCCGCGCGGATGTGCGACGACTGCCGGTAGGTCGCCGAGAGCACGACCTTGCGGATGACATGCTGCAGATCCCAGCCGTTCTCGCGCAGCTCGAACGCCAGCCAGTCGAGCAGGTCCGGGTGGCTCGGCAACTCGCCCTGGAGGCCGAGGTTGTCCGGCGTCCTGACGATCCCGACACCAAAGAACTGCTGCCAGAGCCGGTTCACCGTGACCCGCGCAAAGAGCGGATTGTCGTCCGCGGTGAGCCACCGCGCGAGGCCAAGGCGGTTGGGGGCGTAGCCGTCGAAGGGTGGCAGCACTTCCGGGGTGCGCGGGTCCATCTTCTCCCCCGGCCGGTCGAACAGGCCCTGCTGCAGGACGAAGGTCTCGCGGGCCTGCTCCTTCATGATCATGGCGCGGACCGGCGGGGCATCTTCGCCGCCGCCACCCGGCTTCACCTCGAGAAAGGGGGCGGCCGCCTTCTGCTTGCGGCCGGCCTCCCCCGGGGCCCCCTTCTCCGCGCTCGTATTGAAGAAGGCGAAGAGCGAGTAGTAGTCCTCCATGCTGAGGGGGTCGTACTTGTGGTCATGGCACCGCGTGCAGTCGAGGGTGAGCCCCAGGAAGAGCGTGCCGAAGGTGGTCGTCTTGTCGTTGGCATACATCACCCGGTATTCCTCGTCGATGATGCCGCCCTCGATGGAATAACCGTGGTTGCGGTTGAACCCGGTGGCGATCAACTGTTCGCGGGACGGCCCGTCGACGAGGTCGCCCGCGAGTTGCTCGGTGACAAAGCGGTCGAAGGGCATGTTCTCGCGGTAGGCGCGGATGACCCAGTCGCGCCACGGCCACATCGTGCGCTCGTTGTCGAACTGGTAGCCGTTGCTGTCGGCATATCGCGCCAGGTCGAGCCAGATGGCGGTCATGCGCTCGGCGTAGTCGTCGCTGCCGAGGAGGCGGTCGACCACCTTCCCGGAGGCATCCGCGGAGGCGTCGGCGAGAAAGGCCTCGATCGCGGCCAGCGTCGGCGGCAGGCCGGTGAGGTCCTGGGTCACGCGGCGCAGCCAGGCCACCCGCCCGGCCTCCGGCGCAGGCTCCAGCGATTCCTCCCGCAGCCGCCGCAGGACAAAGGCATCGATCTCGTTCCCGGCCCAATCCGTGGTCCCGGTGGCAGGCACCTCGGGCCGCACCAGCGGCTGAAACGCCCAGTGGCCCTCCCACTTCGCCCCTTCCCCGATCCAGCGGCGGAAGAGGGCCTTTTCGGAGGCGGTGAGGCTCAGGTGCGAGTCCGGCGGAGGCATGAGATCGTCCGCGTCGCCGGTCTCGATGCGGCGGATCAGTTCGCTGTCGTCCGGCCTTCCGGGCACGATGGCGTGGTAACCGCCGAGATCCGCGAGGGCGCCCGCCTCGGTGTCGAGTCGCAGGTCCGCCTGGCGGGCCTCCGCGTCGGGTCCGTGGCAGGCAAAGCACCGGTCCGACAGGATGGGACGGATGTCGCGGTTGAAGCTCAACGCCCCCGGCGCCCCGGCGGCCGTCCCCCCGCCAAGCACCGCGGCAGCGAGGAGGAGCGAGTTCCGGAGGGGACCGTGGGTCATCGGGTCGCGTTGGGATTCAGGTCGCCAGGATGCCCTTGATGACGTGGGCCTCCTCGACCCCGGTCAGCCGGTCCTCGAGCCCCTGGAACCGGTAGGTGAAGCGCTCGTGGTCGATGCCGAGGCAGTGGAGCAGGGTCGCGTTGAGGTCGCGGATGTGGGTGGGATTCTCGGCGATGTTGTAGGCGTAGTCGTCGGTGGCTCCGTAGGTGACGCCTCCCTGCACGCCGCCCCCGGCGAGCCACATGCTGAAGCAGCGTCCGTGGTGGTCGCGCCCGGTGCCGAGCTTCCCCTGGCTGTAGGCGGTGCGCCCGAACTCGCCACCCCAGATGACGAGGGTGTCGTCGAGCAGGCCCCGGCTCTTCAGGTCGCTGACGAGCGCCGCCGAGGCCTGGTCGGTGTCCCGGCACTGCGCCCGCAGGTGCTTCTGCAGTTCGTTGTGCTGGTCCCAACCGCGGTGGAACAGCTGGATGAAGCGCACGTCGCGCTCGGCCATGCGGCGGGCCATGAGGCAATTGTAGGCGTAGGTCCCGGGGGTGCGGGCATCCTCGCCGTAGAGCTGGAAGGTGCTCTCCGGCTCGTCCGAGAGGTCGGCGATGGCGGGCGCCGCGACCTGCATGCGGAAGGCCATCTCGTACTGCGCGATGCGCGTCGCGATTTCGGGGTCGCCGTGGCCCTCGAGCTTGATCCCGTTCAGTTCTCCGAGCACGTCGAGTTGCGCCCGCCGGTTTTCCCGCGAAATCCCCGGGGGATCCTGGAGGTAGAGCACGGGGTCGCCGCTGCTGCGGAGCTGCACCCCCTGGTGGCTGGACGGGAGGAACCCGCTCCCCCAGAGGCGCGAGAAGATCGGCTGTCCCGGGTTCTTGCCGTTCCCCTGCGAGAGGAGGACCACGTAGGCCGGCATGTTCTTGTTCTCGCTGCCCAGCCCGTAGCTGGCCCACGCTCCCGCGCTCGGTTTCCCGGGGACCTGCGAACCGGTGTTGATGAAGGTGATGCCCGGGTCGTGGTTGATCGCCTCGGTGTGCATCGAGCGCACCACCGCGATGTCGTCCACCACCCGGGACGTGTAGGGCAGCAGGTCGCTCATCCACGTCCCGGACTTTCCGTGCCGGGCGAATTTCCCGATGGTCGCGCAGACCGGGAAGCTCTTCTGCCCGGAGGTCATCCCGGTGAGCCGCTGGGTTCCGCGGATGCTGTCCGGCAACTCCTCGCCGTGGCGCTTCTCGAGTTCCGGCTTGTAGTCGAACAGGTCGATGTGCGACGGCCCGCCCGACATGAAGAGGTAGATGACCCGCTTGGCCGTGGGGGTGAAATGCGGGAGCGAGGGAAGCGGAGCCCCGCGGGCCTTCTCGCCCAGGAGCGAGCCCAGGGCGATGGCGCCCAGCCCGCCCGAGCCCTGGCCGAGGAAGCTGCGACGGTTGATGAAATCGGGGTTCATTCGCGCGTGATGGTTTCGTCGAGGTTCAGGATGAGGGAAGCGGCCGATTGCAGGGCGGCCAGCTCGATGGCCTCGTCCCCGCTCATTCCGGTCTCTCCGCCCGAGGCGAGGTAGTCGCGGGCCCGCTGCGGGTCTCCACGGAAATACGCTTCCTGCCGGACCAGGGCCCCCTCGAGGAGCCGGCGCTCGCGGGTGCCCGGCGCCCGCCCGGTGGCGAGGCGGAAACCGGCCTCGATGCGGGCCGCGGGCGACACCCCGGCCTCGCGCATGCGGGTCGCCAAGC
>JABDMC010000034.1 GCA_013001695.1 Akkermansiaceae bacterium | reverse complement strand
TGGCTCACTCCAGCGGCGTCAGTTCCAGCTTCCGGAACTCGACCTCGGCGCCCTCGGCCTGCAGGGCGATTTGGCCCTTGTCGACGGTGCAGTTCGTGCCGTGGTTCACGAGGTCGCCGTTGACGTGCACCTTGACCTCCTTGCCCCGGCACTCGATGACCATCGTGTTCCATTCGCCGAGGGGTTTTTCGGAGTCGTCGGTGAGGTTGAGGATGCGGCGGGAGTCGCCCTTGTTGCCGCCCCACTTCTGGTTCTTGCCGCGGGGGCGGCGTTTTTCCATGTCGGGGACCTCGATGTTTTCGCCGATGCACCAGAAGTCGCCGGCGTGCCCGGAGTTCATCTGGACCTCGATGGAGGCCGGGAACATCTCGTAGAGGACGCGCGGCTTGGAGGTGTGGACGAGCACCCCGCAGTTCCCCGGCTTGCCCGGGAAGCGATACTCGACGACCAGCTTGTAGTCGGAATAGGAGGCGTCGGTGATGAGGTGGCCGCGCGGGACGCCGAGGCTGACGATCATGCCGTCGCGCACCACGAAGCTGGGGCCGAGGTCCTTGTTCTTGTCCTTCGCCGGGACGTCGGCGTGCCAACCGGCGAGGTCCTTTCCGTTGAAGAGCGATTTGGCGCCGCCGGAGGACTCGTGGTGGTCGGCGAGGGCGGCCAGGGGAAGGAGGGCGGTGGCGATGAGTTGATACGTTTTCATGACGGAGGAGTGGGGGTGGTGGGAGGCGGGGCGCCGGTGCGGGGCGAAGCCGGATCCGGCCTCACGGCCGGTTGCCGTGGAGGATGAGGAGGCGCCGGGCCTCGTCGAGGACGAAACCGGTGTCTTCGAAGGGTTCCGCACCGATGTCCCGCCACAGGATCCGGCCGGCGGGATCGAGGACGAAGGTGGCGTGGAGGGGCTCTTTCTCGAAATCGTCGTAGGCGTGATAGCGCTGGAAGAGGCGGAGGCCGGGGTCGGCGAGGAGGGGGAACGGGAACTCGCCGCCGTCGGTGGCGAACCCATCGCGGGACTTCCGGATCTCGGGGACCGAGTCGGTGCTCACCGCGAGGATCCGCAGGCCGGCGCTTTCGAAGCGGGCGGCCTCCCGGGCGAAGGCATTGAGTTGATCCACGCAGTGCAGGCATCCGTGCCCGAGGTAGAAGATCAGGACCAGCGCCTCGCCCTTGAAGTCCTTCAGGGCGACCGGAGTCCCGTCATGGTCCGGACGTTCGAAGGGCGGTGCCGGCGGTGGCGACCACTCCGCGGGGCCGAGGGCGCCGAGATCGGGCCGCGTGCCGACGTCGTCGCGAACCGCGGGGGCCACCCGCCAGTCATCCGCGAAACCGCAGGCCACCGCGACGGGCGTGAGGCGCAGGAAAGGGGGAGCGTTGAGGTCGAGGTGCGCCGACAACTCCCGCAGTTGACCGAAGGCTTCGCGGGCTTCCTCGTCCATTCCGAGGGCGTTGAGGATCTCGACGCGCGCCGCGAGCGGGAGGACCTGCCCGGGCTTCTTCTCGACGGCCTCCCTGCTTTCCGCGAGGGCCTTTTCGGAATCCCCGAGGTGCAGGTGGAGGCGGGCCCGGGCGAACTTCTCACCGCTTGCCTTCCCGGCCAACTCCTTTGCGGCGTCGAGGTCGTTGTCGAGCAGGGCGCGGTAGAGGTCGAGCTCCTCGCGGGCCGATTTGAGCGCCTTGACGGCGGCCTCGGGCTTCTTGACGGCCGCCTTCACCGCGTCCTCGATCTCCTTGGGCTTCTTCTTTTCCCCCTCGGCCTTTTCGCGCGCCTCCTTCGCGGCGGATTCCCGGGCCTCCTTCGCGGTGGCGAGGAGGGTGTCGAGTTCGGCGGTGATCTCCTTGAGCTTCGACGGGTTCTCGCGCCGGGCGTGGGCGATGCCGAGGACGCGGAGACGCTTGGCCTCGAGTTCCGGCGGTCCGCCGGGGGCCAGCCACGGGGCGGCCCCGCAGACGTCCGCCTCGTCCCACAACTCGAATTGCTCGATGACCTCGAGGAGGCGGATGAACCCGTATCGCGCACTGCGGCCGTTCTTCTCGAGGGTGTTGTGCTTCGGATGCCGCGGATTGCTGACGAGGCTCTTCGCGGCGGCGAGGGCGCGCGGGGCGTCGCCCATGATGATGAAGTTGCGCACGAGCCATTCATTGTTGTGCGCGTAGTTGAAGATCTGGTCCGGCAGGAGGCGGTTCGCGATCATGTGGCGGTGGTCGATGCGGGCCGAGGCCTGCTGGGCCCACGCCGAGTCGTCGTAGCGCTTGAGCTGCGAGTAGATGTGGCCGGGCATGTGCCACATGTGCGCGATGGCGGGCGCGGTGCGGCCGAGTTTCGCGGCGGAGTCGAGGGCCCGCTCCGCCTTGTGCTTGTCCCAAAGGTGGATCCGGTAGTGGTGCGCGGGGTGCATGGGATGGGCGGCGAAGACCGGGGCGAGAAGGGCATCAACCGCCTCGTGGCTGTGGATCGGCAGGCCCTTCCGGGAGAACTGCCAGATGCGGCAGGCGAGGAAGGCCCGCGCTTCGAGGTCATCCGGGTGCTCATGGATGATCGTCTCGAGGTCGTTGAGGAGTTCCTGGTGCCGCTTCTTGGCCTCCTTCGGTTCGTCGTCGAGGTGGTTGGCGCGGGCCGCGATGTAGAGGCGCTCGCGCGGGCCGGCGCCGTCCTTCCGCGCCACCGCCTCCTTGATGAACAACTTGGCGCGTTTCTCGTTTTCCCAGTTGGCCATGGCCATGCCCCAGTAGGCCATGGCGCAATCGGGATCGGCGGCGGCGGCCTGCCGGAAGCTGCGTTCCGCCTCGAAATACCAGAACCCGTGGAGTTGCCCGACTCCCTGGTCGATGAAGGCCTGGGCCTCATCCGAGTCGGTGGTGACCGGGAAGGGCCTCGCGCCGGTGCCTTCCATGAGGACCGCGCCGGTGCGGGGACCCTCGTTGAAGGCCTCGCCCCGGTGCGAGTGCCCCGGTCGCGGGGCGTCGTCCGCGGCGATCAGGATGGCCGGCAGAAGCGCGAGGAGAATGGTCTGGAGTCGAATCACGGGAATATGCGGGTGCGCCCCCCGGGGGGCGGGGCTGCTGCCTATACGGCCGGCCCCGGAACGATCATTCGCCGCAATTTCCCGGCGGGCGGCGGCTACTCGGCGGACCCCTTGGTCACCGACTTGCCGAGCATCGCGTTGTAGCGCTTGATATAGTCCTTGGCGGTGCTGGCGTGGTTGAAGCGGGCCTCGCTTTCCCGCATGATGCGGGCGATGTGGGCCTTCCGGACCTCCGCGGGCTGGCGATAGAAGCGCAGGGCCTCATCGATCGCCCACCGGAAGCCCTGGCAGTCGAAGTGGTCGAAGAGGAACCCGTTCCCGGAGCCGGCGGCGAGGTCGAGGGGTTCGACGGTGTCGTGGATCCCCCCGGTGTTGTGCGCCACCGTGAGGGTGCCGTACTTCGGCGACACCATCTGGGGCAGGCCGCACGGTTCGAAGCGCGACGGCATCAACATGAAATCGGCCGCGGCATACCCGCGTCGCGAGAGGGTCTCGTTGAAATCCCGCACCGCCACCCGGTGCTGGATGCCGTGCATCGCGACGATGTCGTGGAACGGCTGCTGGAAGTCGCCATTGGCCACGATGACGATCTGGAGCTTCAAGTCGGCGTAATCGGTGACGAGCTGGTGAAGGATGTCCGTGAGGAGCTGGGGGCCCTTCTGGACGGGGTCGAGGCGCGAGGGCCAGAAGAGCATCGGGGCGTCTTCCGCCAGCTCGAGCCCGAATTCCTCCTGGAGCTGCCGCTTGTTGCGCCGTTTCCCCTCGACGTGGTCCTCGGGCCCGAAGTGGAACTCGAGATGCGGGTCGGACTTCGGGTCGAACGACTGGTCGGGGGCATTCAGGATCCCGGTGGCGCAATCGGCCTGGCACTTGTTCCAGAGTTCGTGGCTGATGTGGCCCGGAACGAAATCGTGCCGGCCGTCGACGACCTCGGAGAGGAAGGTCGGGGAGACCGTGTTGACGTGGTCGGCGGCAAAGATCCCGGAGGTGAGGAGGTCGACGCCATTGGTGCTGCGCGACTCCTCGTAATTGTGCGGCGGACGCTCGTAGTAGAGGTACTGCCAGAAATCCGCGGCGTCGATCCCGCGGTCCTCGATGTGCTCGAGGGACATCTTCTCGGTGTGGATGTTGTGCACCGTGAAGAGGCAGGGGATTCCGCGCCGCCGCGCCACCGCCGGAATCAGCCCCGTCATCCAGTCGTTGCAGTGGATGAGGTCCGGGCGAACATTCGGAATGACGTTGTTGATGACCTCCCTCTGGAAGGCGAGGGCGATGAGGTTGTTTTCCGAGCCGTACACCGAATCGCGGTGGTAGAAGACACGGTCTTCGGCGAGGTGAATCCGCTTGTCTTCAAGGTGCCTCGCCAGGTCCCGGATCTCCCCGTGGAAGATGTCCGCGACATCGGTGTGGAAGATGCGGCGGTAGTTCGGGAGGGCGACGTGGACGTCGGCGCCCTGGTTGTAGAGGGCGTTGACGAGGGAGGCGGAGACGTCGGCGAGGCCGCCGGCCTTGGCCGACAACCGCTGCGCGAGGTTGCCCATGCCGTCGGGCAGGTAGGTGATCTCCGGGGTGACCACCAGGACGCAGGGGCCGTCCCTCTTGGGTTCCTTCTTCCTGGGAGTGGGGTCCTGCACCCGCAGATTCGTGTCGGCCCGCGACCGGCGGCGGATGTCGGATGGGGCAATTTCACTGGAGCGAGCCATGGCGGAGGAATGAAGGTCTACCACTAGGGGGCGGCGGGGGGCAAGGCCCGGATATGCCCCGTACGGGTTACCGGGCCGGGCGGGGAAATCTGCGTTGCAGCGCGGTCGCGGGACTGCTAACCCTTAGGGTCATGCCGAGATCCTCCCTCCACTTGCCGGCCGCCCTGCTCCTCGCCGGGGCCTGCCTCCTGGCCGGTCCGGCGCGGGCCAAGTTCGTCAATTTCGAGACCCCGCAGGTGCATCCCGTGGCGATGAGCCCCGACGGCTCGTGGCTTGCAATCTGCAACACCGCCGATCATCGCCTCGAGATATTCGCGGTCGAGGCGGGGACGCTGGCGCCGCGGGCGTCCATCCCGGTGGGCTACGATCCGGTCTCGGTCCGGTTCCGGACGAACTCGGAGGCGTGGGTCGTGAACCAGATCTCGGACTCCATCAGCGTCGTGAATGTCGCCGCGCAGGTGGTCCGCGCCACCCTGGGGACGAAGGATGAACCGGCGGACGTGATCTTCGCGGGGACCCCCGAAAAGGCCTACGTGACCTGCTCGCAGGCGAACTGCGTGCAGGTGTTCGATCCCGCCGGCCTCGCGGTGCCGCCGCTGGAGATCGCGATCGCCGGCGAGGATCCGCGGGCCCTCGCGGTGAGCGGGGACGGCTCCACCGTGTTTGCCGCGATTTACGAGTCGGGGAACGGATCGACCGTCCTGGCAGGCGGCCTCGACAGCGGGGGCGGGACGCTGGCCTTCCCGCCGAACATCGTCAGCGATCCGTCCGGGCCGTACGGCGGGGACAACCCGCCGCCCAACGCGCCGCCCGGATTCGATCCGCCGCTCAACCCGGCCCTCGCCACCCCGCCGCAGGTGGGGTTGATCGTGAAGAAGGACGCCGCCGGGGCGTGGCGGGATGACAACGGGACCGACTGGACGCCGTGGGTCAGCGGGGCGAATGCCGCGGCCTCGGGCCGTCCGGTGGGCTGGGACCTGCTCGACCACGACGTGGCCATCATCGACACCGCCACCAACGGGGTGACCTACGCCGGGGGCCTCATGAACATCTGCATGGCGATCGCGGTGCACCCGGCGACCGGCGAGGTGGTGGTGGTGGGAACCGACGCCACCAACGAGATTCGCTTCGAGCCGAAGATCAACGGGACCTTTCTGCGGGTGAATTTCGCGTCCTTCGCCCCCTCGAGCCCCGGGGCGGTGACCGTGGGGGATCTCAATCCGCACCTCGATTACAGCAGCCCGACCGTGGCGCAGACCGAGCGTGACCGGTCCCTGGGGGATCCGCGCGCGGTGGCGTGGAATGCGGCGGGGTCGCTGGCCTTCGTGACGGGGATGGGGTCCAACAACCTCGCCGTGTTCGACGCGGCGGGCAATCGCGCCGCCCCGACGGACGTCGTGGAGGTCGGGGAAGGGCCCACCGGCCTCGCCATCGACGAGTTGAACCGCCGCATCTACGTCCTGAACCGCTTCGAGGCCAGCGTCTCGATCGTCGACCTCGACGGCCTGACGGAACTGACGCGCCTCCCGTTCTTCGATCCGACGCCCGCCGAGGTGAAAACCGGCCGGCGCCATCTCTACGACACGCACGAGACCTCGGGGCTCGGCCACACCTCCTGCGCCTCGTGCCATGTCGATGCGCGGATGGACCGCCTCGCGTGGGACCTCGGCGACCCGTCCGGGGAGGCCCTCACCATCGTGGAGGCCACCACCGGCGGCCGGGACCCCGGTCCCGGGGAGGTGGTCATCAACAAGGGAGGCAACTTCCCGCTGCTCGATTCGGGCTTCGACGCGGAGTTTCACCCGATGAAGGGGCCCATGACGACCCAGACGCTGCAGGACATCATCGGCAAGGAGCCGCATCACTGGCGCGGCGACCGGCAGGGGATCGAGCAGTTCGGCGGCGCCTTCACGGCCCTCCTCGGCGACGACGAGACGCTGACCACCACCCCGGCGGGCGGGGAGATGCAGGAGTTCGAGGACTACCTCGACACGATCCACTTCCCGCCGAATCCCTACCGGAACATCGACAACACCCTGCCGACGAGCCTGCCGCTGCCGGGGCATTTCGCCACCGGGAAGTTCGCCCTCGCGGAGGGGACGCCCCTGCCCCCGGGGAACCCGCGGCGGGCCCTGACCGAGGTCTACCGCCCCGTGAGCCGCCAGATTGACGGGGTGGCGTGCATCACCTGCCATGCGCTGCCGATCGGCATCGGGACCGACAGCCTCGAATCGGGCGGCAATCCCTTTTTCAACCCGCAATTCACCGCCATTCCCCCCGGATCCCTCGGCGAGCGCCACCACGCCCTCGTGGGCATCGACGGGTCGACGCAGGACGCCATCAAGGTTCCCCAGCTCCGCAACATGTACGACAAGGTCGGCTTCACGGTCTCGCCGGACCCGGCGGCGGGCGGCGCGCCGCACGCTTCGCGGGCCGGGGCGGGGTTCCTGCATGACGGCAGTGTCGACACCCTGGCGCGGTTCTTCGGGGAGCCGGCCTTCGCCTTCAACAACGACCAGGAGATCGCCGACATGGTGGCCCTCATGCTGGCGTTCACCGGATCGGATTTCAACAACCCGGTTTACGGGTACAACCCCGACAATTTCGAGCCACCCGGGACGGCGAGCCACGACGCGCACGCCGCGGTCGGCCGGCAGGTGACCCGGACCGACGCGACCCCCGGCACGCCGGAGGCCAACCTGATGGACACCCTCCTCGCCCTCGGGGACCTCTGGGTCGTCGACATCATCGCCAAGTCGGTGGTCGACGGCGAACCCCGCGGCTGGCGCTACATCGGGGGCGGCAGCTTCCAATCCGACGAGGCCACCGTGACCGAGAGCCTCGCGAGCCTCCTCGGGCGGGCCAGCGCCGCGGCCCCGGTGACCTTCACGGCGGTTCCGAGCAACTGCGGGGAGCGCATCGGGATCGAGCGCGACGGCGACGGGCTCTTCGACTACGACGAGGTGCGGGACCTCGTCCCCTCGGTGCCGGGCGTGCAGAATCCCTTCCGGCCGGACCTCGCCGACGCCACCGGCGACAACGGCAGCGTCGGTCCGGATGGCGTCCCCGACGGCGAAAACGACTTTGACGGTGACGGTCTCACCAATGCCGCGGAGCTCGCCGGAGGCACCAACCCGGCCGACAACCTGGCGGTCATCCCGCCGCTGAACCACAGCATCGCGTGGAATGCCGCGCGGACCGAGATCGTGGTCGAATGGGACGGGGCGCCGCTCGCCGAGTACGAGATCCTCTACACCAGCGACCTCGTCCTCTGGCTCCCGTCCGGCGGGGGTCCCGAGGTGGCGGGCGGCACCGGCGGGCGCATGCAGTGGATCGATGCCGGCCCCCCGGAAACCGAGAGCGCGCCCACCGCGGTGAGCCACCGCTACTACCGGATTAACCGGGTGAAGTGACGTGCCGCCCGGCGGCGGGGGATAACTGATCATCGCTCTCGACGGCTTTGCCGTGACCTCATAGCCTGCGCCGGTCAGGATGCAGGTGGGAATTCCCAAAGAGTTGCACGAAGGCGAGCGCCGGGTGGCAAGCACGCCGGAGGTCGCGCAGCAACTGCGGGCCCTCGGGTTCAAGGTCGTGGTGGAGGCCGGCGCCGGCGCCGCCGCGAATTTCTCCGACGAGGCCTACAAGGAAGCCGGGGCCGAGGTCGGCGCCGACGCGCACGCCGTCTGGCGGTCGTCGGACATCATCCTGAAGGTGCGCGCCCCCGAGAAGCACCCGGAACTCGGCATCGACGAGGTCGAGCTGCTGGACGGCAAGACGACGCTCATCTCCTTCATCTGGCCGGGCCAGAACAAGGCCCTCATGGACGCCATGGCGGCGCGCGGGGCCACGGTGCTCGCCATGGACAGCGTCCCGCGCATCTCGCGCGCCCAGAAGCTCGACGCCCTCAGTTCCATGGCCAACATCGCCGGCTACCGGGCGGTGGTGGAAGCGGCGCAGCATTTCGGACGGTTCTTCGCCGGCCAGATCACGGCCGCGGGCAAGATTCCGCCGGCCACGGTGCTCGTCATCGGGGCGGGGGTGGCCGGGCTCTCCGCCATCGGGGTGGCCCGCAGCATGGGCGCCATCGTGCGGGCCTTCGACACCCGGCCGGAAGTGCAGGAACAGGTGGAAAGCATGGACGCCGAATTCCTCCTCCTCGAGTTCGAGGAAGAGGGCGGCGGCGAAGGCGGCTACGCCAAGGTGATGAGCGACGAGTTCATCAAGGCCGAGATGGCCCTCTTCGCGCGCCAGGCGATGGAGGTCGACATCATCATCACGACGGCCCTCATTCCCGGGAAACCCGCCCCCGAACTGATCACCGAGCCGATGGTCAAGACGATGCGCGACGGCAGCGTGGTGGTCGACCTCGCCGCCGAGCAGGGCGGCAACTGCGCCCTCACCGAGGCCGGAAAGGTGGTCCGGAAGCACGGCGTCACGGTCATCGGCTACACCGACCTTCCCAGCCGCCTGCCCACGCAGTCGAGCCAGCTGTATGGCACGAACCTGCGCCACCTCCTGACCGAGCTTTGCCCGAATAAGGACGGCACCATCGACGTCAACATGGACGACGAGGTGATCCGCGGGGCGACCGTGATCAAGAACGGCGAGATCACGTGGCCGCCGCCGGCCCCGAAGCTGACCGCGGCGCCCGCCCAGGCGGAGGCCCCCGAGCCCCCGCCGGTGAAGGCGGTCGAGCCGCGGCGCGAGAAGGCCTCCGCGAAGGCCCTGATCCTGCCCTTCCTGCTGGGCGGCCTGGCGCTCTTCGGGATGGGTCTCGTGGCGCCCCCGAGTTTCATGGCGCACTTCACGGTGTTCGTCCTGGCGTGTTTCGTCGGCTACATGGTGATCTGGAACGTGACCCCGGCGCTGCACACGCCCCTCATGAGCGTCACCAACGCCATCAGCAGCATCATCATCATCGGGGCCCTCCTGCACGTTTCGTCGGGGAACGGGTGGATCCAGTTCCTGGCGGGCATCGCGATCCTCGTCACGAGCGTGAACATCGCCGGCGGCTTCGCCGTCACGCACCGCATGCTGGAAATGTTCCGCAAGTAAAGAGACATGCACGGGCTCGTCACAGTTTCCTATCTTGCCGCGATCGTCCTGTTCATCCTGGCCCTCGGGGGGCTGAGTCACCAGGAGACCGCCCGGCGGGGAAACTATTACGGGATCCTCGGGATGGGGATGGCGCTGCTGGCAACCATCATCGGGGTCGTCACCCGGAACCACTGGATCCTCATCCTCGGGATGGTCGCCGGCGGGGTGGTCGGCCTCGGGCTGGCCCGGAAAGTGAAGATGACCCAGATGCCGGAACTGGTGGCCATCCTGCACAGTCTCGTGGGTCTCGCCGCGGTGCTCGTCGGCTTCGCGGCCTTCCTCGATCCGGACGCATCGGCCCATTTCGAGGGCGCCGAGAAGACGATTCACGACGTCGAGATCTACCTGGGCATCCTGATCGGGGCGGTGACGCTCTCCGGATCGGTGGTGGCCTTCGGCAAGCTCAGCGGGCGGGTGGGCGGGAAGCCCCTCATGCTTCCGGCGCGGCACTGGCTGAACCTCGGCCTGCTGGTCCTGGCGCTGTGGTTCGGCAGGATGTTCCTCGCGCAGGCGGCGGAGGGCGGCGGGACCGGCCCCCTGGTCCTGATGACCGTCATCGCCCTGTTATTCGGCATCCACATGGTCATGGCGATCGGGGGGGCCGACATGCCGGTGGTGGTCTCGATGCTCAACAGCTATTCCGGATGGGCCGCGGCGGCGACGGGTTTCATGCTCAGCAACGATCTCCTCATCGTGGTGGGGGCCCTCGTGGGGAGCAGCGGCGCCATCCTGAGCTACATCATGTGCCGTGCCATGAACCGGAAGTTTCTCGCGGTCATCGCGGGAGGCTTCGGCGGCGGCTCCGGGAAGGGCGCCGCGACGGGGGTCGCCGGGGAAGCGGTGGCCGTCAGCGCCGAGGAAACCGCGAACCTCCTCGCCGCCGCGAAGGAAGTCATGATCGTCCCCGGTTACGGGATGGCGGTGGCGCAGGCCCAGCACGTCGTGTTCGAGCTCGTCAAGACCCTCCGCGACCAGGGTGTCAAGGTGCGCTTCGGGATCCACCCGGTGGCGGGCCGCATGCCGGGGCACATGAACGTCCTGCTCGCCGAGGCGAAGGTCCCCTACGACATCGTCTTCGAGATGGACGAGATCAACGACGACTTCCCCGCGGTGGACGTCTCGGTGGTGATCGGCGCCAACGACATCGTGAATCCGTCCGCGCAGGAGGACGCCGACAGTCCCATCGCGGGGATGCCGGTCCTCGAGGTCTGGAAGGGCAGGAAGACCATCGTCCTGAAGCGGTCCATGGCGACCGGCTACGCCGGCGTCGACAACCCGCTCTTCTACAAGGAGAACACGCGCATGCTCTTCGGCGACGCCCGCGAAAGCCTCGAGGGCGTCCTCAAAAGCCTGAAGTAACCCCGCCGGGGGGCCGCCGGGGCGGAAACTGCGGATCATTGGCGCGTGACGCGCCGCGTGGCAGGCGGTATGCTGCCATCGTGGATGAACAAGGATTCCAAACCCCCACCGCAGCCGACCTCGCCTCGGTGCGCAAGATCCTCGAGCGCCGCATCGGGGAGCGCGGGATCGGGCTCCTGACGACCGTGAGTGGCGAGGGGGTGCCGCACGCCACGTGGATGGGCACGATCTCGGCGCCCCGCTGGGACCAGGTGATCACCATCACCTCACCGGACAGCCGCAAGATCGCGAACATCAAGGCCAACCCGAGGGTCGAGTGGTTGTTCGGCCTGGATAGCCTCGGCGAACTCGTCTACCTGGAAGGGCGGGCCGAGATCATCACCCTCGAGTCGGAGATCAAGCGCTACTGGAAGACGCTACCCGACAAGCACCAGGCCTTCTTCCTGCTCTACTTCAACAGCTCCCTGGGGTTCAGCGTGGTGCGGACGAGGGTCGACGCGGTGGTCTTCTGCGTGCCCACCAAGAACCGGAAGGTGCGCATCGACCCCGCGGCGTTGCGCGCCGGCGAGGAGGCGGGCGCGGGGGAGGCCTCCCCGGATCCGGAGTGACAGCGGGGTTTACCCGGTTGACATTCCCGGGGAGGTCCGTTCATGGTGGTGCCGTGAAGAAGATCATCATGTTGCTCGTCGTCGCGATGGCGACCCTGAGCCTGAACGGTTGCCTTGTGGCGGCGGCGGCCGGAGCGGCCGGGGGCTACAAGGCGCACGAGGAAGGCTACCGCCTCCAGGCCCCGGTGCGGAAAGACCCGCAGTACTAGGCCGGGCCCGCCCGCTCAGGCGCGGATGGCGTCGACGGGGCGGTGCTCGCGGTTTGCCGGTCCGAGGCGGCCCCTGGCGCCCATGGCGGCGAGCATGGTGTTGTAGACGTCGAGTCCCTCGGCCTCGAGGTCCATGAAGCGGCCGGTCTTGAAGCGCCCGTTGGCGCCGGTGACGGCGTGGAAGACGCCGGAGAGTTCCCGCTTGGAATCGTTGTGGCGGCCGTCGCCGGATTCGGTGGAGATGGTGAGGAGCGAGTTTTCGAGGATGCTGCGGCCGTTGGCCTCGGTGGTTTCGTCGAGGCGCCCGAGGAAATAGGCGAGTTCGCGCATCTTCATGTGCGCGTGGGCGCGCAGCTGCTCGTTCTTGCGGCCCTCGTTGAAGGCGTGCCACCACTCGTGGCTGCAGCCCTTTTCGCCGGTGGCGTTCCGCTGGCGGGCATCGTCGAACGCGAAAACCCGGCGGCCGTTGTAGCGGTAGTCGCCGGTGAGCCGGATGCGCTCCCCGGCGGCGAGGAAGGTCAGGGAGCCGAAGCGGGCCCGGTCCATCTGGATGGCGAGGGCGTAGAGGTCCGCCATGAGACGCCACTCGGTGGTCAGTTCCTCGAGGGTGAGGTCGATCCCCTGGCCCCCGGGATCGGCGGGACCGCCATGCGGGACCTGCGAGCGCGGCGGCATCCCGGGGCCGTTCTCGTCGCGGTGCTTCATGGCGAAGGCGCGTTGCTCGAACTCGCGAATGCGGTCGAGATGTTCCGCGACGCGGGCCTTCGAGGCGGTTCCGAGCGGCGAGTTCGGGCCGGTGAGGTGCCGGTACTGGTCGACCACGGAGTCGAGGACGCTGCGCTTGAGGCGTTCCCGCCGGAGATCCTCGCCGCCGTGGTCGAGTTTCCCGAAGACGCGATCGAAGAGGTCGCGCGGTTTTTCCTGCATGGCGGCCGCCACGGTGCCGTCCTCGTTGTAGCTGTGGACGTAGCGGCTGATGCGGCTGCGCCGGAAGAACGTGCCGCCGACCAGGGTGGGGACCATGCCGGGCGGCATGCCGCCGGGGTGCGTGGCCTGGCGGATGACCTGGTCGATGCTGGCCCCGCCGGCCCGGGCCTCGCCGTTCGGGGGCGTCGCGGTGAAGGCCCCGGAGGCGCCGTCGAAGTGGGCGTTCATGCCGCCCTCGTCGCAGCGGACCTGGTCGATCCCGCGCATGATGAGAAGCTTGCCGGATAGCGGCTGGAGCGGTTCGAGGACGCCCTCGAATTCCTCGCGCTGCAGCGGGGCCGGAATGCCGAGGCCGAAGAAGAGGTTGAAGGCCCGGACCGGGATGACGGGCGCCCGCGATCCCGCCGCGAGGGCCATCTCTTCGAGGAAGGGAAGGCCGATGGCGGTGGCGCCGAGGCCCCGGAGCATGGTGCGTCGGGTGATCATGGTGGCGGCAGATCGAAGACCTGCGGTTTTTGCGGATGTCGTGGGTCGGTCCACCCTAGGGGAACCATCCCGGAAAAGAAACCCGGGAATGCGGCGATGGGCGGATTACGGCGGGGCGGGTTCGGTGCGGGTGAGGCGGACGAGGTCGCTGAGGACGATGGCGGTGAGGGTGGCCTGGTAGGTGCCGCCGTTCTTTTGGGCCTCCCGGTGGATCGCCTCGAGGTGGGGCGCGTCGGCGGCGCCGAGGGGGCGGCCGAGGGCGAACTGGGTGAGCTTCCACGTGAGGCTGGACTTCACCCGGTCGCTGGCCGCGAGAAAGTCCGCCAGCTCGCGGGCCGACCCGTAGGCCACGGCCCGCTCCGCGCCGGGGAGGAAGATTTCGCCATCCTCGCGGAGGGCATTCCCGAACTCGTCCTTGTGGCGGAAGGCGCCGAGGCCGTCGTACTTCTCGAGGGCGAAGGCGAGGGGCTCGAACCTGGCGTGGCATCCGCCGCAGGCCTTGTCGTTGATGCGGCGCTCGGCGGCGAAGCGCTGGGTGACGCCGGGGCTGGACGGGATGGGGGTGGTATCGACGCCCGGGGGCGGATCCTTGACGACTCCGCGCAGGAGGTCGTGCATCACGAAGAGCCCCCGGGTGACCATGGAGGCGTCGTCGCCGCCGATGGTGAGGACGCTGCCTTGGGTGAGGAGACCGCCGCGGCCCCCCCGGGGGTCGAGGTCGTGGCGGGCAAGTTCACCGGGCGCCCCGCGGGGCGCGAGACCGTAGTGGGCCGCGAGCCGCGGCGTGGCGAAGGTGACGGGGGCATTGAGCAGTTCGGAGAGCGGGCGCTTCTGCTTCCACACGATCTCCTCGAAGAAGGCGCGGGTCTCGCGCTGCATGTCTGCGGCCAGGGCGGGGTCCCAGCGGGGGAACCGCGTCCGGTCCGGCCGGAGGTTGTCGAGGCGGCCGAGGTCGAGCCACTCGTGGACGAACTGCAGGGAGCGCTCCACGGCGCGGGGGGCCGCCAGGAGGCGCTTCGCCTCGTGCTCGAGGCGTTCCGGATCGGTGAGGAGGCCCTCCGCGGCGGCCTTCATGAGCGTCTCGTCGGGTGAACATCCCCAGATGATGTAGCTCAGGCGCGAAGCCAGCTCGTAATCACCGGCGGGCCACATTTCGCCGTCGCCCTGCTGGTGCTCGAGGCGGTAGAGGAAGCGCGGCGATTGCAGCATGGCCTCGATGACGTAGCGCACGGCCTCCTCGAAGCCGCCGCCGCCGCTGGCCACGGTGGTGGTGATCCCATGGTAGGAATCGATCTCGCGCGCCTCGAGCGGCCCGCGCAATATCCAGCGGCCCATCCCCGCGATCAGGGCGCGGATCTCCTTCTGGGTGAGCTTGCGGTTCTTCGAGAAGCGACCCGCGAACCGGGGGACGTCGAGGCGGTCCACGATGGCGGCCGCGAGGCGCGCGTAGGCCTCGACGTGCTTGAGGTCGACGTTGAGGTTGTAGGCGGTGTTGCTGAAGCCGTCGGCCCGCAGGTCCGGCGGGAGCAGGCGGCGGGCCTCGGCGCTGATGTCGACCCCCATGGTCTGTTGCACGGTGGCGATGTATTCCGCGACGGTGAGGCGTTGCACCCAGGTCCCGGCGGGGCCGGCGTGGGCGTAGATGGCCGGATCGATCGCCTCGAGGCTCCACCGGGCGCCGTCCGTGATCCACTTCTGCAAGAGGGCCTTCTCCTCCGGCTTGAGCGGGTCGCGGTCCTTGGGCATGTCATCATGCGAGACCTCCTCCCAGAGGAGGCTGGCGTCGGGATCGCCGGGGACGAGCGCCTTGCCGTTCTTGCCGCCGGCCAGGGCGCGGTCCCGGCGGGAGAGATCGAGATCGCCCTTCCGGGTGGCGGCGTCGTGGCATTCGAGGCAGTTTCTCGCGAGGAGCGGGGCGATCTTCGTTTCGAAGAAGCGGGCCCCGGCATCGCCCGGGGAGGCGGCCGCCGCTCCGGAGGCGCGCGGGCCGGCGCGGTGGTTCCCGCGGACTTCCTGCAGGGTGAGAGCCCGCCCGTAGATCGCGACGAGGTGACAGGTCCCCTTCCACGGGCGGTCGCCGGTGAGCTCGTTGCCAATCGCCAGGCGGAGGGAGGCATCCCAATTGCGGAGATCGCCCGCGACCTTCCTCTCGGACTGCGGTGACCCGTCGAGGTAGAGGCGGGCCATCCCGTCGCGCCCCCGCGTGTAGATCACGTGGACGAGTTGCGCCTTCAGGCTGCGCGGCGGGGACGCCAGGGATGGGATGCCGTTGGTGCTGGTCCTGGTGGTGCGGAGGCGCACGTCAAACTTGTGGCCGTCCTGCCCGAGCGTGAAGTTTCGTTCCGCGGAGTTGGCGGAGAGGGTCACGATGCGGGCCGGGCCGTCGAGGGTGGTGTTGGCCGGCTGGATCCAGGCCTCGACGGTGAGTTCCCCCGAGCGCCGGACGGCAGCGATCACCTTCGCGGCGGGGCGATCGGAGCGGATGACGGCGTTGCCGTGGAGTTGCAGGGTGCCTGCGGTGCGGCGCACCGCCCCGGGGTTCGCGATGCGGAGGTCGAGCGGCGGGCGGGTCCCGGCGCGGTCCTTGACGACGGTGCCCTGCGGCGAGGAGAAGTCGTAGAGGACGAGGAGGCCGCGATGGGCGCGCCCGGCCCGCGACGCGGTGGAGGCCGCGAGGAGCAGGGCGAAAAAGAGGAGGAGACGGAACATCGGCGCGCGGAGTACTACGTCGGGCGCCACCGCGATATCGCAGAATTGTAGGCCGCCCGCCCGGCCGGGGCCTCGCGCTAGTCGGCGGCCAGGACGGTGTAGCCGCCGGATTTCTCGTCGGCGTCGAGGGTGAGGAGGTTCCGCTTCTCGGCCTCGAGCAATAGCTCGTTGAAGGAGCGGAATCCGTGGGCGCGCTCATTGAATCCGGGATTGCGGCGTTTGAGGGCCTGCTTGATCATCGACCCCCAGATCGGGTCGTCGCCGCGTTCGCTGCCGAGTCCCGCGAGGGTGTCCATGACCTGCTCGATGGCGGCGTCCGCGGTCAAGCTGTCGTCCGTGCCCGCCTTCTTGGCGGACTTCTTCTTGGCCGCCTTGGTCTTCGCGACCCGGGTGTTGCTGCGCACCGCCTTCTTGGTGGGCGACTTCCGGACGAGGTCGTCGTAGTAGATGAAGTCGTCGCAATTGTTGATGAAGAGGTCGGAGGACGAATTCTTGACGCCCACGCCGATGACGTTCTTGGCATTCTCGCGAAGCTTGGACACAAGCGGGGAAAAATCGGAATCGCCCGAGATGATGACGAACGTTTCGACGTGCCCCTTCGTGTAGCAGAGGTCGAGGGCGTCGACCACCATCCGGATGTCCGCGGAGTTCTTCCCGGACTGGCGGACATGGGGGATCTCGATGAGCTCGAAGGACGCCTCGTGGAGATCGCGCTTGAACTCGCCGTAGCGGGAAAAGTCGCAGTAGGCCTTCTTGAGGACGATGTGGCCGCGGAGAAGGAGCCGCTCGAACACCTTCTGGATGTCGAAGCGGGGATACTTGGCTTCGCGGGCCCCGATCGCGATGTTCTCGAGATCGAGGAAAACCGCCATGGTGGCGTCAGGAACTGGATCGGGCATCGTGCTGGTGGGGAGGGATTGACTGGTGATCCGCGCCGCCCCGATTGTCAATGCCCGCCCGGAAATTAGGGGCGGGGGATGACCCCCGCAGGGAATTTCGCTGCTCAAGGAAAATAGGAGTTGATATCGTGTGGATTTTCATTAACATAAATTTACCTTCGAAAGCTCTTAACCATCTCCCCAATGGGCTGCAGAAATGCACCTGGGGGGGATTTGCCCGGGGAGGTGGTTAAGAGCCTTCGGAGGGGTCCGGGGGAATGAGCGGGCGGAGAGGGGCACTTGCCGGGGAGAGAGGGTCGCCGTAGGGTTCGGCGGTGATTTACTTGGATTCGAATGCGACCTCGCGGGTGCATCCGGAAGTCGTGGAGGCGATGCTGCCGTTCCTGAGGGAACACTGGCATAATCCGTCGAGCGGCTACCGGGCCGGGAAGGCGGTGAAGAACGCCATCGAGGAGGCCCGCGAGCAGGTCGCCGGGTTGATCCATGCCGACCCCGGGGAGATCGTCTTCACGGGATGCGGGACGGAGAGCAACAACATGGCGTTGAAGTGGCTGGCGCGCCTGGTGGGGCGGAAAGAGTCGCGGGTGGTGACGAGCGTCATCGAGCACAGCGCGGTTTTGCGGCCGTGCGAAGCGATGGAAGCGGTGGGATACGAGGTGGTGCGCTGCGGGACCGACGGGGAGGGGCGGATGAAGATGGACGAATACCGCGAGGCGGTGGCGTGCGGGAAGCCGGGGTTCGCCTCCGTGATGTGGGCCAACAACGAGACCGGGGTGATCCAGCCGGTCGCGGAAGCGTGCGCCGTCGCGAAGGAGGCGGGATGGGCATTCCACACCGACGCCATCCAGGCGGTGGGGAAGATGCCCGTCGACGTGCGCGAGATCCCGGTGGATTACCTCTCGATCAGCGGCCACAAGTTTCACGCCCCCAAGGGGGTGGGGGCGCTCTACATCCGGGAAGGGGTGCGCTTCGAACCGATGATTCGCGGCGGCGGCCAGGAGGGCGGGCGGCGCAGCGGGACGGAGAACGTGGCCTCCATCGTGGGACTCGGGAAAGCCGCGGAAATCATGAAGGCCGGTCTCGAGAAGGACGGTCACGCCGAGGTGAAGCGCCTCCGGGACCGCTTCGAGGAGAGGCTCGTGGCGGGGATCGAGGGCATGACGCTCAACGGTTCGCGCCGGCACCGCGCCGTCAACATCGTGCATGCGTCCTTCGAGGGGTGCGAAGCGGCGGGGCTCCTGATCCTCCTCGACGAGGCGGGTGTCCAGTGTTCGGCGGGGAGCGCGTGCATGACCGGCAGGCAGCAGCCGAGTCACGTGCAGAAGGCGATGGGATTCTCCGACGAGAAGGCCAAGAGCAGCCTGCGGATTTCCCTGTCGATCTTCACGACCGAGGCGGAGGTCGATGCCGCCGCGGCGGAGGTGGTGAAGGCCGTGCAGAAGTTGCGCAGCGTCCAGGGCCATGGGATGGGCCCGGTGGTCGTCTACGGGGGAAACTAGGCCGGGGGAAACGGAAGAATCCCGCCGGCAGCGGGGGGACGCCCGCGAGGCGGGGTCCCCGGCTGCATGCGGGATGGCGGTCGGGCGTACGCCCGGGGGTCGATCAGGCTTCGTCCTGAAGTTGCTTCAGGCGCCCGAGGTGCTGCTCGATCTTCGGGAGAAGATCATTGCGGATCATGGCCTTGCACTCGGGAAGGACGTCGTCGTTTTCAAGGGCGTCCTGGTAGTCGCTGCGGCCCTTCTTTTCGCCCTGCTCAAGGGACTCGAGGGCCGACTCGGTGCCGAAGAGGTTGGCGGTGGCCTGCACGGCGTTGGCGAAGGTGCCCCAGGCGCCGGAGTCCACGTCGGGCGTGCCGCCCATGTCGCGGACGTTGTTCATCAGTTGCGAAACGGCCTTCGAGTGGTCGTTGCGAATCGATCGCAGGGCACTCACGTCGTGCTCGGAACCGAATTTCTCGATGGCCTTGTCGTAGGTTTCGACGGCGGAACGCTCACCGCGGAGGAGGCTGTTGCAGACGTCGATACATTCTTTGTTGGTTGTGGTAGCTTGGTTCATGATGTTTCTTTCGGTTGGCGGGCATCATTGCCCTGCCGTTGATATCGCAGGCGCGATGCCAGCCTGATTCGCCGGGAATCCGCGCCGGCAGCCGGGAATTCAGGGCACATTGCAATCGTCGGAGGGCGAAAACCATGCAATCCGCACGGCCCGCGGCGTCCGGCCGCCGTGCGGTGAACCCACCGGGAACGGGGCCCGCGCGGAGGTGGGCGGCGGACGCAGAATGCATCAAGGCGCCGCGCACTCTGCGCCCATGGTGCCGGCTTTTCGCATTCCCGCCGCGGGGGCCGGCGTCCTCTTCCCGCCGTGAACCGGATGACGCCATGACGATTTCCGCCGCATGGATTCAGGGACATCAGGCCGGATGCGCGGCGACCCCGGGTGGCCTGCGCGGCGGCCGCGAACCGGTGTTGGCACGGGGGATGCGCTTGGTGTCTGGCCGCCGTTATCAGGCGGCAAACCAAAACCAACGAAAGGAAAACAAATGAACCTACTGAAATGGGCCTTGATCGCCCTCGTCATCATGTTGATCGCCGGAGCACTCGGATTCACCGGAGTGGCAGGTGCAGCCTCCTGGGTTGCGCAGGCTCTCTTCGTGGTCTTCCTGGTTCTCTTTGTTGTGGGCCTCATCGCGCACTTCACCAAGGGAACCCACGCCTAGGCGGGAAGCTGCGGCCGGGGGATGGGGTGCGCCCCGCCCCCCGGCGGCTCCATCCAGGGGAAACGCGACGATGAAAATGAACTCCGGAGACCTGTTGATCAGCCTGCGGGCCCGGCTTGCCCTCGCGAACCGCCTGGTGCGCGCCGCCCAGCGCCGCGACGCCGGATGCGACGCCGGATGCGACGCCGGTGAACTGGGGGCCCGGGTGGAACAGCAGTTGCAGGAGGCCCTGAACACGGCGCGAGCCATGTCCCGCGCCGGATGCTCCCCCGCGGCCCGTTCCCCGATAACCGAATCCGGCCATGCCCCCGTCGCCTGAGGAGCCTGCGGGCAAGGTGATCTGGCTGGTCTGGGGGGTCCTGGGCCTCACGATCCTGGGCGGTGTGTTCACGGGCGCCTGGGAAAGCGTCTTTGTGGGCACCCTGACATTGATTCTGACGATCGTCCCGGTGATCCTCCCGAAGCGGTGCGGCATCCACGCGCCCCGGAGCTTTGTGGCGGCGATCGTCGTCTTTACCTTCTGTACCATCTTTTTGGGCGAGCATGCCGACCTCTACGAGCGGCTGTGGTGGTGGGACATCGCGCTCCACACCGGTTCGGCGCTTGGGATCGGCCTCCTGGGGGTCAGCCTCATGCTGGTTTTGCAGAAGCGCGACCGCGTGCGGGCCCGGCCGCTCCTGCTCTCGATGTTCGCCTTCGGCTTCGCCGTTTCGATCGGCGTGATCTGGGAGATCTTCGAGTTCGGGATGGACATGATGTTCGGCCTGAACATGCAGAAGAGCGGCTTGGTCGATACGATGGGCGACCTCATCGTCGATTGCCTCGGTGCCACGGGCGCCTCCGTGGTCGGCTACATCTACCTCAAGAGAAAGCAGAAGCGCGAACCGCTCGGATTCCTCGACGAGGTCCTCGAGGAGGCGGTCGAGGAAAACTGCCGGGACGGCGTCACCGCTCCCGGGGCCTGCTGAGGCGGCGCAGGGCGGGTGCGTTTTGCAACCCCCGGGCGGCGCAAGGTGGTGCTCCGTGGCTGCTTCGGCGCCTTCCGGGGCGGCAGGGGAAGGGCGAAAACCCCGAAGTTCCGCGGGATCGCGGGCGGCGGGCCGTGAACGGCACGGGGTGTGCGATTCCCAGCCACCAACCAAAACAACATGATGACTACGATACTTGCACAAGCGGACACACCCGGAATCCAGGACACGACCGGACAGGTCGACGTCGATATGGATTCCATCTGGGAACGCATCGACAACATGGTCGACGGGTTCCTACGGCTCCTTCCCAACCTCGCGATCGGGCTGGTGGTCCTCGCGGTGTTCATCTTCGCCGGGAAACTTCTCAAGCGGGGCATCCGGAAGTCGGCGGAGAAGGCGGGACGCACCAACCTCGGGATCGTCGGGGGCCGGCTGGCGAGCTGGCTGGCGATGCTGGGCGGCCTCCTGGTGGCGACGTCCATCGTGGCGCCCTCCATCAGCCCCGGCGACCTGCTCGCGACCCTCGGAATCGGTGGTGTGGCGATCGGTTTTGCCTTCAAGGACATCCTGCAGAACTTCCTGGCGGGAATCCTCATCCTCCTGCGCCAGCCGTTCGAGATCGGCGACCAGATCGAGGTGGACGGGTTCGAGGGGACCGTGAAGGACATCGAGACCCGGGCGACGCTGCTGAAGACCTACGACGGGAAGCGAATCGTGATCCCCAACGGGCAGATCTTCACCAATGCGGTGGTGGTCAAGACCGCGCACGATGCCCGGCGCAGCCAGTACGACATCGGAATCGGCTACGGCGACGACATCGACGAGGCATGCGACCTCATCATGGAGACCCTCCAGAACACGGACGGCGTCCTCTCCGATCCCGCCCCGCAGGTCCTTGTCATGGACCTCGCCGGCAGCAGTGTGAACCTGCGCGCCCGCTGGTGGACGGATCCGCAGAAGGCGGACGTGATGCGCACGAAGGATGCCGTGATCCGCGGGGTGAAGTCGGCCCTCGACAAGGCCGCCATCGACATGCCCTACCCGACCCAGGTCGTCCTGTTCCACGACCAGACCGAGGAATCGGACGGGGACCGGACGAAGCAGCGCGAGGGATGGCCGGCGGGCGAGCAACCGCCGAAGCCCGCCAGGATTTCGAAGGCCCTCGAGAAGTCGTCGCGCAACGGCAAGGGGTCCCCGGACCAGGATGGATCTCCGCAGCGTGACAACCACCGGGCGGGCGTGGCCTGAGACCCGGCCGCGACACGATCACGGCAGTGAAGCCCAAGGCGGCGTGGACCCGGTCCACGCCGCCTTTTCCTTTTCCCGGGAGGGCGAAACGCCGCATCGGGAAGCCGGCGCCGGGCGCGTTGGCATCGCCGGGAGGGGGCGTGCAGCGTGCGCGGATCGAAACACCAGTCGGCGCAGTTTGCACTCCGATCCGATCCCCGGGGAAAAGCCGGAATCCGGAACGTCCCTGAAAACAGGGGGTTTCCGGGGGGAACCGCGATTGGTATCCGAACTGCAATCCCATACCCGAACCCAACTACCATGGATACCACACACGCAAACGAAGGAGTGAAGGACATCGTCCGGATTATCCTGGCCGTGCTGTTGCCGCCCCTTGGCGTGGCGCTGCAGGTCGGGCTCACGTTCCACTTTTGGCTGAACCTCGTCCTGACCCTCTTCTTCTGGGTCCCGGGCATGATTCACGCCTTCTACGTCATTCTCACACGCAAATAAGGAAGGGCGCATTCGCTCTCAAACCTGACAACAAGAAAGGAAACGCAATGAAAAACAAAGAATGGAAAACAGCTAGCCTTCTTGGCCTGAGCACCGCAGCCCTGATGGGATTGTTCCTGACCGCCTGCGATGTTGACCAGACCGCGGAAGGGGAACTCCCCAAGGTCGACGTGTCCGGTGACCCCGGCGCGTTGCCGAAAGTCGAAATCACCGAGAGCGGCCGCTTGCCGAGCGTCGACGTTGACGTCAAGGGCGGCAAGCTTCCCGCCTACGATGTGGACGGCCCGGATGTGGACGTCGGCACGAAGGAGGTGACCATCAAGGTGCCCACCGTCGACGTGGACCTTCCGAATGATGGTCCCGAGGGCGGCGGCGACGAATCGAAGCAAGACCTCGAAAACTGACCATTTTCTCCCCCCCAAGCGATCGTCCTCCGGGACGACCAACGACCGCCCCGCCCGGGGCGGTCGTTTTTGTCGGTGGTCGGGGCCAACAGGGCAGGTGCAAAAGCGGTCCGCAACGGTGCGCTTTGCAACCCCGGGGAGGGGCCGCGGCGAGCCCGGGCCCGGAGATTGCAGGGCATGGCGCGGTTCGGAGCGGGCACGCCCCGTGCGATACCGGTGGCATCATGAGCATTTCCCTCAACACCGGCAACCTGAGAATCTACAAGGACGTGGCGACCTTGTTGTTGAAGTACGGCCCGCGCGACGAGCTGAAGGCGGCTTTCGAGGACCCGGCTTTCGGGTCCGAAGCGTTTGCCGCGGACGAGGTGGAACGAAGTGAGGATGCCCGGGAGTTCGCGCGGGACCTCGAGAAGCGGGGCCCGACATTCGTGAAGATCGGGCAGTTGCTCTCGACCCGCTCGGACCTCCTCCCTCCGGCCTGGCTCGCCGCCCTGCAGCGCCTGCAGGACGACGTGGAGCCCTTCGGGTTCAAGGAGGTGCGCAAGAGCGTGGAAGAACACCTCGGGGTCCGCTTGTCGTCGGCGTTTGAGTCGTTCGACGAGAAGCCGCTCGCGGCCGCCTCCCTCGGGCAGGTCCACCGGGCGGTGCTGCGCAACGGCAAGATGGAGGTGGCGGTGAAAGTCCAGCGGCCCGGGATCCGCAAGCGGCTGCTCGAGGACCTCGAGGGCCTCGCGAAAATGGCGGAGTTCCTCGAGAAACACAGCGAGACCGCGAAGCGCCACCGCTTCGCCTCGATCGTCGACGAGGTCCGCAAGCGGATCACCTCGGAACTCGATTACGGCCGGGAATCGCGGAACCTGGTGCGGCTTGCCCGCAACCTGCGGGAGTTTCCGGGGATCGTGGTGCCGGCGCCGGTCCCTGATTATTGCGGATCGCAGGTGCTCACCATGGAACTGCTCGACGGGACCCGGGTGACCGATCTTTCCGGCGTGGTGCGGGTCGAGTTGGATGGCGCGGCGCTCACCGACGAGCTTTTCAAGGCCTACCTGCAGCAGGTCCTGGTGGACGGGTTCTTCCACGCCGACCCGCATCCGGGCAATGTTCTCCTGACCCGGGACCACAAGGTCGGGTTGATCGACCTCGGGATGGTCGGGCATGTTCCGGAGGGCCTGCGGAACCACCTGCTGGCGCTGTTGCTGGCGCTGAGCAAGTCCCACGGGGAGGAATGCGCCAACCTCGCCATGAAGATCGGGAGGGCCAACGATGATTTCGACCCCAAGGAGTTCCGGAGCGCGATCAGTGAACTCGTGGCGGCGCGGGCCGGGAAGTGCGTCGAGGACATGCAGGTCGGGACCGCCGTCATGGAGATTACGGAGTTGTGCGGCCGGCACGGCCTCGTCATCCCGCATGAACTCTACATGCTCGGGAAGATGCTGTTGAACCTCGACATGATCGGGCAGGCGCTGGACCCGGAGTTCCGGCCGGACGAGGCCATCCGGCGCCACGCTGCGGAACTCGCGGAACGCCGCTTGAAGGCGACCCTGACCTCGGGGAGCCTCCTGAGCCTCGCAGTGGAAGCCAAGGAGTTGCTCGCGCGCACCCCGGAACGCATCAACGAGGTGCTCCGGAAGTTGTCCAACAACGAGATCGAGGTGCACGTCGACGCGATCGACGAGCGGCGGCTCCTGAAGGGGATCGAGAAGATCGCGAACCGGATCACGATGGGCCTGATCCTGGGCGCCCTCATCGTGGGGGCGGCGATGATGATGCATATCGACGCCAATTTCACGATCCTGGGCTACCCGGGGATCGCGATGTTCTTTTTCCTGGTGGCATCCACGGGGGCCCTGGTCCTCGCGGCCCGGATCCTGTTCGAGAGGAGATCATGAAGGGGGGGCTGCGCAATCTGTTCCCGGCGAGGGACCGGTCGACGGCGTCCACCGTGGCGCTGGTGGGCCTCGGGGTGCTGCTACCGGCGGTGGCGGCGAAGGCCTCGCGGTCCCTGGTCGGGAGCGTCTACAAGGCGGTGCGGGATGAAGACCCGCCGGTGAACCCGGCGGCGCCCCGCGTGGGTTGGAAAGATGCCATGGTGTGGACCGTCGTGACGGGCGTGGCGGGGGGACTGGTGAAGCTCGCGGTGCGCCGCGTGCTCGCCGGGACGACGATCCCGGTCAAGGGGGACGACCTCGAGGCGGCGCGGGCCGGGATTTGAAACGGGACCGGGAGGAAAGCGGGAACTGATGAATAGCGACAAGGGAAGCCTGCTGGTGGGTGCGGCGCCGGCCACGACGAGCGGGACCCGCGGGAGCGGTGGGATCGATGCCTCGGAAGGGGAATTCCCCCGCCGGGCGGGGAACGGCTACCGCCTGTTCAAGAATGGGACCGAGATCTTCCCGGCCTTCCTGGATGCGATCCGAAGCGCGCAGCGGAGCATCTGCTTCGAGACCTACATCTACGAGCGCGGGGCCATCGGAAAGATGGTCGCGGAGGCCCTCGCCACGCAGGCCGCCGACGGGGTGGATGTCCGGGTGGTGCTCGACGCGGTGGGATGCGCCGGAATGAGCGAGGACTCGCTCGACATGATGAAGGCCGCCGGGGTCGAGGTGCACCGGTTCCGCCCGTTCCGGTGGCGATTCTGGCACCGCTTCAACCACCGGACGCACCGCAAGCTGCTCGTCGTCGACGGGGAGACGGGGTTCACGGGCGGTCTCGGCATCGCGGACGAGTGGACCGGCGATGCGCAGGACAGCGGACACTGGCGGGACAACCACTATCGCGTTGCCGGGCCGGTGGTGGCCGACATGCAGCGGGTGTTCTTTTCGCATTGTGATCCGGAAGCGGTCCCGGCGGCGGATGACGAGCGGTTTTTCCCCTCCCTCGAGGCGCAGGGAGAAACGACGATGCAGGTCGTCGCTGCCGAGCCGGCCGACGGGCCGAACCGGATCCTCCACAGCTTCTGCGATGCCATCGGGCGGACCCGGCAGCGCCTGGGAATCGTGACGCCGTATTTCATGCCCTGCGGCGACCTCCTGGACCGGATCCTCGAGGCGCGGCGGCGGGGGGTGGAGGTGTGCGTCCTGACGTGCGGCGAGAACATGGACTGGCAGTCGGTCCGGAAGGCGTCACGGCACAAGTGGGGGGGAATGCTCGAGAGCGGGGTGCGGATTTTCGAGTATGAGCCGACCCTCCTGCACAGCAAGGCCCTGATCGTCGATGACCGCGAGGTGCACATCGGCTCGGCGAATTTCGACTGCCGCTCGTGCCGGATCAACGCCGAGGCGAACCTGCGGATCGAAGGCGCGGCGGCCGCATCCCGGCACTGGGAGATGCTTGCCGCCGACCGGGAAGACGCCCATGAAGTCGACTACCGGCAGTGGCGGAAGCGTCCGGTCTTCCAGAAGCTGCAGGATGCCGCGGCGCATCTCTTCCGCGACCAGTTGTAGGGCGGGTGCAGCATGCACCATCCCACCCGGCGGTGGACGCCAAATGCACGCCCGCGCGGCCCGGGCGGGGCGCCGCGGGCCGGTTTCATGCTCCGGGGCCGGGAGGGGGCGCGCCGGGGGAGCTGGCACGCCGGAGGCTAAGAGAAGGCATGCGCTCGGATTCGCTCAACGCCCCGCGGGCTCCCCGCTCCATCCTGTTTGCAGCCCAGCTGGCGTCGGTCCTGATGATCTGCGCGATCCTCTACTGGGCGCAGTTCATCCTGGTGCCGATCGTTCTCGCGGTGCTGTGCTCCTTTGTCCTCTACCCCGGGGTCCGGTTCCTGGAGCGGCACCGGGTGGGGCGCATGCCGGCGGTGGCGATGGTGCTGGCGGTCGCCTTCGCCATCCTCGGGGCCCTCGGATGGATCTTCGGCAGCCAGCTTGCCGGGCTGGTGGGCGACGTCCCCGAGTACCGGGAAAACATCAGGCACAAGATCAGCACGGTGCGCGCCTACATGACCGGCAGCACGATCACCCAGCTCCAGCAGACGATCCGCGAGGTCGGCGAGGAGTTCGACCGCGATCCCGGGACGATTGACGGGACCCCGGTCGTTCCCACGGAGGACGAGGAGGCCTCCGCCGTTCCGGTGAAGGTCGTGGCCGAGGATCAGTTCCCCGAGTTTTCGCTCGAAGGCCTCGGCCCCTACGTCAACACCATCTTCACGATCGGGTTGATGGTGATCCTGACGGCGCTGTTCCTGACGTGGAGGGAAGACCTTGTGGAGCGCCTGGTCGGCCTCGCCGGCCACACGCGGATGGTCATCACGACCCACGCCGTGACGGACGCGGGTTCCCGCATCAGCCGCTACCTTGGCCTGCAATTTGCGGTCAACCTCGCCTACGGCGCGGCGGCGAGCCTCGGGCTCTACCTGCTCGACATCCCGTATGCGGTCGTGTGGGGCGGCTTCGCCGGGCTGTTGCGCTACATCCCGTACCTCGGGAGCATTCTCGGGACGCTTTCGGCGGTGCTGGCGGCGCTGGTGACCACGCCGGGGTGGGAGCCGGTCCTCCTGGCGCTGCTCCTCTACGTGTTTCTCGACATCACGACGAACGTCCTGGAACCGTTCATCTTCGGGGCGGGGGTGGGGGTTTCGACCCTGGCGGTTCTGCTGACGGTGGTCTTCCTCGGATGGCTGTGGGGACCGGTGGGCGCCATCCTGGGAACGCCCTTCGCGGTGTGCCTGGTTGTCCTCGGCGAGCATGTCCCGGGGCTCGCGTTTCTCTCGTGGCTGATGAGCAAGCAGCCCCGGCTCGAGCCGCACGCCAACTTCTACCACCGGCTGTTGCGGCAGGATCTCGACGGGGCGGCGCAGGTGCTGGCGGAGAGCTATCACCAGGACGACTCGGAAGCGACCGCGATCGAGACCATCGTGGTGCCCACCCTCGAGCAGGCCCTCGCCGACTTGCGGGGCGGGGCGCTGGCGGCGGGTGAAGTGCACCGCCTCGGTGTCGCGCTGTGCGACATCCTGGATGACATGGACCACGAACCGCTCCCGGCCCCTGATTGTGACGGCGAGAACTGCCGTCTTCTCGTGTGTCCCCCGGTCTCGATGCTGGACCAGGCCGCGGTGAGCGCCCTGGCGTGGGCGCAGCCCCACATCCCCGCGGAACTGTGTTTCAGCCGGCGCGGGCGGCTCGTTTCGGAAGTGCTTGAGGATCTCAACGACGCCGCGGCGCGCGGGATCGTGGTGGTCGCCTCGGCGCGCGATGAAAAGCGGCAGGTGGAACGGTGGCGGCTGCTCCTGGACCAGGCGGGTCTCGATCTTCCCCTCGTGTTGTTCAGCTGGACGACGGCGGCCGATGCCGGGCCCGACGACCGGGAACTCCGGGAAGCGGGCGCCGCGGCCGTGGCGCGCGGTCTCGACCCCCTGGTCGCCTGGATCCGGGGTTCCCTCGAGGAGGCGCCCGGGGAGGCGGCTCCCTCCGCCGCCGTCCCGCCGCGGGATGAGCTTCCCGTGCTGGCGAATGCCCCCACGTGAATCGCGGCGCCCGCGGGGCGTGCCCCCCGCCGGATCCGCACCACCACCTCCATCCATCCTGAACCATGAACCTTGAACCGACGACGCGGCGATTGACCCGCCGGAAAGGAAGACCGCCCGCCCCGCGGAACCGGCGGGCGCGGCACCCGTGGCAGTTCTCCGCGGTGGCATGGAAGGACATCCTGTGGCGCACGGCGCGCTCCCTGCAGGGGGACCGCACCGGCCTCATGGCGGGGGGAGTGGCCTTCTACCTGATGTTGAGCCTCGTGCCGCTGTTCACCACGAGCCTCGCCATCTACGGGATGCTCTTCGACGTCGGGGAAGTCGCGGGGCACATCGATTCCTTGCGCGGGCTCGTTCCGGCGGGGGTCATCGAGTTCTTCCGGGAAGAACTGGAACGGCTGACCGGCGCCCCGCGCCTGGCGGGGTGGAGTCTGCTTTTCAGCATCCTGGTCGGCCTCTGGGGGGCGTCGCGGGCGCACCAGGCCATCGCGATCGCCCTTGATCTCGCCTACGGCGAAACATCCTCGCGGGGGATGATCGGGATGCGCCTGAGCGCCATCGCTCTCGCGGCCGCCACGATCTGCACCGGCTTGCTGATGCTGGGGCTGGTGGTGGTGGTCCCCGGGATCACGGCGGCCATCGGCGGAACGCCCGGCGCCTGGCTGGACGCCCTGCGCTGGCCGCTGGTGGCGGCTGCCTTCTGGGGCTGGCTGATGGTGACCTATCGTTACGGCCCCTCCCGCCGGCCGGCGAAGTGGCGCTGGCTGTCGATCGGGGCCCTGGTTGGCACCGCCCTGGGGATCACGGCCTCGGCGGTGCTCTCGTGGTATGCCACCGAGCTGGTGGACCTCGGCAAGACCTACGGATCGCTGGGCGGGGTGGTTCTCCTCCTGCTCTGGCTGTTCAGCCTCAGCTTCGCGATGCTGCTGGGAGCCGAGCTCGACGCCGAGATCGAACACCAGACCGTCCTGGATTCAACGACCGGCCGCGAGAGGCCGCGGGGCGAGCGGGGAGCCTTCGTGGCGGACACGGTGGGCGCCGCCAAGAGGGAGGACGATTCGTGGCTTGAACCGGCGCGCGACCAGGATGGGCAGGCGGAGGAATCCTAGGCGTCCCGGCGGGGTCCGTCATCCGCTTCCCCGTCCCCGGCGAGGTCGAGGTCCTTCTTGAACTTCCGGCCGAGGCGAAGCGTCGCGAAGTTCAGCACCGCGAGGACGATGGCGATCTCGTAGCGGTTGTAGGCCACGGCCATGCCGACCGCGCCCGTGTTCCAGATGCTGGCGGCGGTGGCCATCCCGATCACGTTGCCCTGGCTCTTGAGGATGGCGCCGCCCCCGAGGAAACCAAGTCCGCCGATGAGCCCCTGCATGAGCCGCGCGTTGGCGGTGGGATCGACGAGGAAGGACTCGCCGACGAGCAGAAAGGCGCAGGCCCCGATGGCCACCAGCGGATAGGTGCGCAAGCCGGCGCTGCGGGAGGCCGCCTCGCGGTCGAGGGCGCTCGGAAGGGCGAGGACATAGGCCACGGCGAGATGGGAGGCATGATCGAGAATCTGTCCCCAGTCGAGGTCGAGCATCGCAGGATTGTGACCCGCGGGCCGGGCATGAGCCAAGCGGGAATTGCCGGGCACGAGGCGCGTGGCAGCTTGCACCGTTCGCGGCCGGGAGGGATGCAATATGCACGCCGGGACGGGAGGCGGGACGCGGAATCACGCGGAAGCGCAGGTGCTCCGGATTGGCCCGGTATGAGCGATGAGAATGGCATGATGATCGCCAACGAAAAGACCGACCACCATGAGGTGGAATCCATGGAGCAACTGCTCGACATCATCGATCCGCTCGTGCCGCCGAGGTTTCGCGGATTGAGCATGTCCATCTACATCGAGGCGGGCCGCACCCACGAGGAAGCGCTGGCGGCGCGGATCCGGTTCAAGAGCGCGGTTCTCGATCGCCGCGCCGAGTTGCGCGACGAGGAGCGCTACAAGGAGGAGTCTGCGGCCATGCTGGACCCCGCGATGGAACTGATCGACGACCGGAAGTTCTGGGACCACCAGCGGGGAGGCCTGGCCTACCTCGCCACCGCCGACGGGGCGCTCAGCATCCAGTGCGCGTGCCGGTTTCCGACCATGTCGCTCTTCGGGGGCGACTATCATCTCCTGCCGATGCTGCAGGCCGCGGCGACGGCGCGCCGGTTTTACCTGCTGGGATTGTCGGAAGGCGCGGTCTTCCTGCGCCGGGTGAGCGACCTTGGCGAGGAGGCCGTCCACGGCGTGCCGGATTCCTTCGCACAGGCCCTCGCGCACGCCGGATTCCAGAAATCGCGCATCGAGGAGAAGGAATTTTCAAACCAGAACAACCGGGCGACGGAACACAGCCTGCAGGCCCTTCGGGTCATCGACGAGGCGGTGCGCCGCGCCATTCCGGACCAGCAGGACCCGCTGCTCGTCGCGGCCGTCGAGTTTGTCGGGGACGAGTATTCGCGGGTCTGCGAGTACCCGAATCTCGTCGAGGCGCGGTTGGAGGGTGACCCGGAGCGGATGCCCGTGAGCGACCTGGCGGATGAGGCCCGCCGGGTCATGAAGCCGGTATTCGCGGCGAGCGACCGCGAGCGGGGCGAGCACGCGGCCGCCCTCCTCGAGGCCAATCCGAGCCTGACGCTGACCGAATTGCCCGCCATCGTGCGGGCGGCTTCGAACGCCAACATCGCCAGCCTGACCGTGGCGGCCGGGACGGATTGCCTCGCCGGATATTCGCGCGGTTACCCGACGCGCGGCGACAGGGGCTTTCCGCCGCACCTGCGCTGTGACCTCGTCGACTTTGCGGCGCGGCAGACCCTCACCACCGGTGGAGAGTTGGTCATCGTGGGAAACAGCGACCTCCCGGCGGACTCGCCGGTGATTGCAGAAACGCGCTGGACGCCGGTGAACCGCCGGCAGTAACGGCGGCGCGGGGCGTCACGAGGCGGTCGTCGCCCCGCCGTCCCGCGGGGAGGCGGCATCGTCCCCCGCGGAGGAGCCGTTGGCGGGCAGCGAGAAGAAGAAGGTGCTTCCCCGGTCCCGCTCCGATTCGACCCAGATTTCGCCTTCGTGGCGCTCGATGACCCCCTTGGCGAAACCGAGGCCGATCCCGGTTCCCGGGACGGGGTTGTCGGACGCCACACGGTAGAGGGTTTCAAAGATGCGCTGCTGGTGTTCGGGCCGGATGCCCACCCCGTTGTCCTCGACGCGAATGACCCAGCGACCCGGCTCCCGGGCGGCGCCGATGATGACCACGGGGTCCTCCTCGCGGCGGTACTTGATGGCGTTGCTGATGAGGTTCTCCATGACCTGGCGGAGCTGGGATTCGGCGCCGGCGACGACCGGGAGGGTCCCGTCGACCTCGATGCGGCAATGCTCCGCGCCGTCCATCAACTGGAGGGAATCGATCACCTTCCGGGTGACGGCATGGAGGTCGACCGCGTCGGCCCGGGGCTGGTCGGGATCGGCCTCGGCGAACGCCAGGAGGTCGTTCACGAGGTTCTTCATGTGATCGCCGGACGAACGACCAAGTTCCAGGAGCTGCTGGAGCGGCTTGTCGAGCGACTCCCCGGCGGCCTCATGGACCAGGTGCAGGGCGGTGAGCATGGCCTGCATGGGGGTCTTCAACTCGTGGGCCACGGTGTGGGCGAAGCGCTTGAGTTCGTCATTCTGGCGCTCGAGCCGCGAGATGACGCGCTTGCGGTCCATGGCGTAGCGCACCGACCGGGTCACGACATCCCCGCGCATGAGCGACTTGTCGAGGTAATCCTGGGCGCCGGAGTCGATGGCCCGCTGCACGAGGCTCTCCTCCGCGAGGGAGGTCAGGACCACGATGGGCGTGTCGGGGAAGCGGGTCGTGAACGTCTCGAGGGTCTGCTCGGGGCCGCTGTCGGGGAGGCTGAGATCGAGGAGGATGACATCGAAGTCCTCGCCGGTCATGCGCTCGAGGGCCTCCGTGGCGCTGCGGGCCCGGTGCAGACGGAACTGCTGCGATCCCTTCTGGTCGAGGTGCGAGGCGACCAGGTCGGCGTGGTCGTCATCGTCCTCGACGAGGAGCAGGATATGGGTCCGCAAGGGCTTCAAGGCTCGGATCGGGGGGGGTCAGGATTCGGGCGGCGCTTCGTTCCAGACGCCCCAGTAGAGGCTCAGGTCCTCGACCATCTTCCGGAACTGCTCGAAGTCGATCGGCTTCTTCAGGTAGGAATTGGCGTGGTACTCGTAGGCCCTGGCGCGGTCGGTTTCGGCGCTGGAGGTCGTGAGGATCACGATGGGGAGCATCGAAAGGTGGGGGTCATCGCGGACCTCCTGGAGGACCTCGAGCCCGTCCTTGCGGGGGAGTTTCAGGTCGAGGATCACGATGTCGGGGCGGGGAACGCCGGCGAACTCGCCTTCCTTCCGCAGGAACCGCATGGCCTCGACGCCGTCCCGGGCGCGGTCGATGCGGTTCACGACGCGGCCCTTCTTGAGGGCCCGGATGACAAGATCGGCGTGATCGTCGTCATCTTCGACGAGGAGGAAATCGACAAGCTTCTGATTGGCCATGATTAGTTGGATGGATTCCTTTGGGCGCGGGCCGGAAATTGTACCCAGAAGGTGGCGCCCTTTCCAAGGGCCGAGTTGACCCCGAACTGGGCGCGGTGCTGCTCGGCGATCTTGGCGACCGAGGCGAGGCCCACCCCGCTGCCCTGGGTGGAGGAATCGACCCGCTGGAAGAGGTGGAAGATGCGCTCGTGGTAGGCGGGATCGACGCCGGGGCCGTTGTCGCTGACGGCGATCCGGACGGCGCGGGGCAACCGCTCGTGATGAATCGAGATCCTGAGGTTGGGGGTATCGCGCCCGTATTTGAGGGCGTTGTCGAGGAGGTTCTGGAAGAGGCGGTAGAGGTCCTCCTCGTATCCGGTGATGCTGACGTCGAGCGGATCGATCTCGAGGTCCACGCCGGCCTCCTCGCACCGCAGGGCGAAGTCGGCGCGGAGTTCGTTCATGAGCCGGGCCATGTCGACCGGCGTCATGACGCCCGGGTGACGGCCGATGCGGCTGAATTCGAGCAGCTCCTCGATGAGGTTCTCCATCTTCTTGGCGGCGCGCTGGATGCGCTGGAGGGCGTCGCGGGCCGCGGCTTCATCCCCGGCATCGAGGTCTTCCTCCATGGCGCCCGCGTAGCCGTTGACGGTCACGAGCGGCGACTTGAGGTCGTGGGAGACGGTGTAGGCAAACTGTTCGATCTCCTTGTTCTTTTCGGCGAGTTCGCGGTGGAGGCGTTCGAACTGGAAATTCTGCTGGACGATGAAGGCCATCAACGAAGCGCGCAATTCGTGGGCGAGGTGGAGGTCGGCGTCCGACCACGGGCGGGATTTGCCGCGGACGGATTCCTTCCACTCCGCGAACGAGGCGCGGGGGGTGAGGGGCCGGTCGGGATCGACGGCCTTGTTGGGGTCGCCTCCCCAGCGGACGGTCTCGATATCCTCGGGACGGAAGAAGAGCAGCCGCCAGTCGACCCCGAGGTCGATGGCGAGGACCCCCGCGGCGGTGTCGGCGGGGGGATCGAACTGCGGAAGCTCGGCGGGGAGGCTGGAGGTGGCGAAATATTCGGTGTCCGGGCCGTCGTCGAGGTGATCCAGGAGGCGCCGGATGAAGGATGTCGCGGGAGTGCTTCCCGCGGTGACGACCTCGTCCTCGTGGGCGATCGCGATTCCGGAGGCCCGCACGAGATCCATGAGCGGCCGGGCGTGGGATCGCAGGCCCTCCAGGAAATTCTTCGCGCCCGAGAGTTTCTTGGTGAGGTCGTTGAGGCTGAGGTGCCGGGGCGATTCGTCCTCGTGGGAGATCTGAAGTTCCTTGGCGGTGAGCTGGGCCGCGATCACCAGCCCGTAGTGGACGCAGGATGCCCGCATCGAGTAGGGGACGAAGAGCGGTGCCTCGTAGTGGTGACAGGCGATGAGTCCCCACAACTCGTCCTGGTCGAGGAGGGAGATCGACATCGAGGACCGGACGCCCATGTTCTTCAGGTACTCGATGTGGATCGGGGAGACACTGCGGAGGACGCTCTGGCTGAGGTCGAGGGGCTCGCCGGGGGGGACGAGGCCGGCCGGGACGGCATGAACGTCGTAGATGAGGCGGATCCAGTTCCGCTTGTAGAGTTCGCGGGCCTGCTTGGGGATGTCGCTGGCGGGATAGTGGAGGCCGAGGAATGGCTCGAGGTTATCGCGCCGGGCTTCCCCGATCACCTCGCCGTGGAAGTCCGGGGCGAAGCGGTAGAGCATGACGCGGTCGAAGGCGGTGAAGCCGCGGAGTTCCTCGCAGACGATGGCGGCCGCCTCGGCCATGGAGGCGGCGCCCCGAACCCGCATGAGGGAACGGGCCGTGAGCTGGAAGTGGTGGTCGAGGCTGCGGGACGACGGCCGGTCGGCGGAATTCACGTCGTTGCGGTTCTCGAGTTCCAGAATGATGGCATCGCCGGTCCGGTGGGCGATTCCGTCGAAAACGGTCTCGGTGCCGCCGGCGAGGAGAGGGACGCGGAGGGGATTGGAAAAGGGGGTGTCGCTTTCGGCGAGCAACTTCCCCAGCTCATCCCGGTATTGGGGGACGAAGTGGTCGAGAATCGGGCGGTCGAGGAGATCGGCGCCGGGGAGGCCGACGGCGTCCGGGGCGTTTTCGCTCATTTGCCGCACGCGCAAGTCGGCGGGATCGAGGGCGAGGAGGATCCCGTGCGGCTGGATCGAGCCCGGGGCGTGAATCACCTCGCGGTCGCAGGCGGTGGTGTCGGGAGTGTGCGGGGCCGCCTTCATGATGTTCGGAAGGCCTCGAGGAAGAACCGGAAGGTGGTGCAGGCGGCCTCGACGGCTTCCGCGACTCCCCCGGGGGCGAGGGCGGTCTCGCTCCATTCGAGGAAGGATTTCCACATCGCGGCGTTGTCGGGACCGTGACCGGCGAAGAACGAGGCTCCCGACCCGGGTGTGATGCCGAGGTCCTCGTCGAGTTTCCGGCAGATCAGCCGGCCGCCGAGGGTGGACCCCTCGAGGACGTAGAGCACCCCGATGGCCCGGGGGGTGTCGAGGGAGCTCCACGGGGCCCGGAGGCCGGCGCCGGCCGTCCCGGCGGGATCGGGATCGCCCAGCCGGGCGAGATCGGCGAGGAGCGCCCGGGACCGGAGGCGGCGCGGGAGGTCGAGGCCGGGATCGTCCCGGAGCGGCGACTCCTCGAGGAGTTTCTCGAGCGGGTGCCAGACCGCCAGGAAGCGCCGGAGGGCTGCCCCGTAATCGGCGCGGGAACGGGTGAGACGATCGAGGCCGACGAGTTCCTCGAGCTGGTCATGAAGCGCGCGGGTCTGTTGGCGCACGGCGGGGAGAAAGGAATCGTTCCGGCAGTCGATCATCGTGAATCTCAAGGCACTGAAGGTTCTCCGTCAGGCGGATGCAAGTCGATCTTGCCGATCGCCACGAAGAAATGGGCCGGGCCCGGGGGGCGATCGCCGGCGGAGAGGGCTGCAGGGGCGGGGGATGATGATGGACAGCCCGGGCCGCACTTGCGAGGATGACCCGAAGATGAAGAAGCTCCGGGTCCTTGTGGTGGACGACAATCGATCGGCGGCCGAGACGCTCAGCTTGTTTTTCAAGCTGGAAGGGCACGACGCGGAGACCGCATTCGACGGGGAAGAGGCCGTGGCGGCGGTGCGGACCGACTCCGGCTGCCCGTTCGATGTGATCGTCATGGATATCGGGATGCCGCGCCTGGACGGTTGCGAGGCGGCCGGCCGGATCCGGGAGCATCTCGGCGAACGGGCGCCGGTCCTGGTGGCCCTCACCGGCTGGAACACCGAGGAGGACATCGCCCGCACCCGCGCCGCGGGGTTCGTCGAGCACCTCGTGAAGCCGGTCGACCCGGCCACCCTGCGGGACCTCCTGGCAAAATTGGACGTCGGCGATGCGGGCCCTAGCGAACCGGCAGGCTGACGGTGAAGGCACTCCCCGCCCCGGGGCCGTCGCTGGCGACCTCGATCCGGCCGCCATGGAGCTCGACGAGGGATTTGGCGAGAGCGAGGCCGACTCCGAGTCCCGCCGCAATCCGGTCGGGGGGCGGGGCGAGCTGGCTGAACATCTCGAAGATGTGTTCCCGCTCCTGCGGGGGAATGCCGTAGCCGTTGTCGGCCACGGTGATGCGGGCCTCGCGACCGGCCACTTCCGCGGAGAGGCGGATGCGCCCTCCCGGGGGGGTGTACTTGGCGGCGTTGTGGAGGAGGTTCGAGAACACCTGCGTCAGCCGGTGCGGGTCGGCATCCAGTTCGATGGGTGTCTCGGGGATGGAGGTTTCCAGCTCGTGACCGGCATCCGTGATGAAGACCTCGGTGGCCACGATGGCGTCCCGGAGGACGTCGGCGAGCTGAACGGACGCCTTGCGGATGCGCAGGGTGCCGTGCGTGATCCGGGAAACGTCGAGAAGATCGTCGATCAAAACGACGAGTTGCTCGACCTGCCGGGACATGATCTCGCGCATCTCCCCGACGGATGACGGGTCGTCGGCCTTCATCCGGATGACCTCCAGGCCGGTGCGAATCGGCGCGAGCGGATTGCGCAATTCGTGCGCGAGGGTGGCCAGGAAGTCGTTCTTACGCTGGTCGGCCAGCGACAATTGTTCGGCAAGGTCGCAGAGGTCCTGCTCGTTCTGCTTTTCCTCGGTGATGTCGTAGTTGAGGCCGTCGAAGCGGACCGGGTTGTGGTCCTGGTCGTAGGTCGCGAGCCCCAGCGAGCGGATCCACCGGATCGCGCCGCTCGCCGGGTCGATGACGCGATGCTGGACGGAATAGGTGTTGCCGGTCTGCATGGCGGTCGCCACCGCTTCCCGGGTCGGATCGCGGTCGTCCGGGTGGAGGCGGTCGTAGAACAACTCGATGGTCGGCTGGACGTCCTCCGGCACGAAGAACAGCTCGCGGGTGCGCTGGTCCCAGTTGAGGTCCCCGAGAGGCAGCTCGTTGAACCAGAGACCCACCCCGATGGCATTGAGGACGAACTCGAGCCGGTCGCCGCTCGCGATGAGGGCCTCCTCGGCGCAGCGCCGCGCCTGGATCTCCCTGTTCAGGTCCGCAATGCGCTCGTTGAGGGTCCGGAAGCTGCGGCCGGCGGCGGCCATGGGCCGCAGGCGGATCATGAGGAGGGGCGGCGCATCCTCGGTGCGGGCCTCCAGGAGGGTGCCCTCGGCCCGCCATTTCTCCGGCTCGCCATCGCCGCGGTGCCACGTCATGGCGCCCAGGACGAGTTCGCTGCTGCGGCTGCAGTTGTGGAGGAACTGCCGGACGGCCTCGGGCGGGTCGGCGAGGTGCTCGCGCAGGTCTTCGCCCGGCAGCGTCCCGGAGTTCCGGGCGAGGTGATTCGCCGCGGCGGGGTTGGCGTCGACGATGCGTCCCTCGCCGGTGACGAGAAGCATCGGTTCCGGAAGAGCCCTCGCCAGGCACGCGAAGTCGTCCGCAATCACGTCAGCCCTTGAAATATTCCCGTCCGTCGGCGGCCTGGGCCTCCTCGGTGGGTTTCAGATAGACCACCACCCGGCAGCCGGTGTCGCCGCGCGCGATGGCCTCCTCGATCGAGACCTTCGCGTAGCCGAGGTTCTCGGAGGTGATCCCCCCGAACACGTTTGATGTCATCATGCACAGGGCCGGTCGCCCGATGACCTTGTCGCCGAACGGGCAGGCCCGGTTCCCGAAGACGATCTTCTCGTCATCCTGGGATATGATGTAGAAATCGCCCTTGATCCGCCGCTTGAGGTCGACGCAAACCTCCGCGACCTGCTCGCGGTCGAGTCCCGAGACATTCAGGGCCTTCTTGTAGCCGTCGTTGATTTCCTCGCCGATCTCCTGGCCGACGACGCTGATGAATCCGGATGCCTCCTCGATGCCGACGACGTCCTGGAGGGTTCCGGCCAGGTGGCGGAGGAGGTCGCGGAGAAAAACGTCGCGGTCGAGCGCCACGGGCGCGTTGCGCACCTCCGGGGAAGCAGGGTCTGGATCAGGCATGGCTTTCACTGCAGTGCGGCCGCTGGAGCCCGGGGCGTCAACCGGAAAATCGTTCGTTCCGGACGGGCGGTCGTGGTGCGCTATGTGGATTCGGATGCGTTGCGGGGCGGGAGAACGGTGGATTGGCGGCGTGGACCGACCGGGGAATCAGGAATTGAAGCGCAGCCAGTCCGGCCGCTGTTCGTCGAGTTGGTGGACCCACCGGCGTGCCTGGCGGGGCGGGTGGGTGGCCAAGTACACGGCGATGGCGGTGAGCGCGCCCGCGGCGAAGATGCCCCAGGCGAGATGGACCGGATCGATGTGGCGGCCGCCGTTGGCATTGGCGCGCGCCTCGATGGTCTCGTAGTTGATCACGTTGCGAAAGCTGCCATTGCGCCGGTGGACGACGATGTCAGACTCCTCGTCCTCCGCGATGTCCATGGCGCTTTCGATGGCGGCCTGTTGGGTCGGGTGGACGGAGGCCGGGTGTTCGCTGTTGGCCAGCCGAATCGCCCACTCGCCGTCGTGGGGCACAATGTGAATCTTGGTCTTCATGATCGTGATTGGTCGCCTGCCGCCCGGTCGGGACGGAGGAGGGTTCCGGGGCGGAAGATCCGGTCGGGGGAGCCGGCCTCGGACAAGAAGGGGAAAGCACGCGGCGTGCCGCGCGGGGACGGGCCGGCGGTCCAGGGGGAATCGCGCCGGGGCCGGAGTCCCGCCCGCCGGACAGGGTGCAAGTTGCACGCTGCGGGCTGCATCATGCACCCACCCGCCGGTCACGCGGCGCGCTGGGAATCGGGATCCGGGCCGGGCGTCTCGGGACGCAGGATCCGGAGGGCCGCGGGCCGCAGCGAGCAGCGGAGGGGGAGATCGAGGGTCACGACTTCCCCGTCTATCATGGCCGGCAGGCGCTTGCCGCGGGCGGAGTTGATCTCCAGGCGCCGGGCGCGGTGATAATCGAGCCCGGGGTTATCGCGCCAGCGGGACCCGAGGAGGTCGAGGCCGGCCCGCAGCAGCCCCCACGGCGACCGGTGACGGCTGATGAAGATCTCCATGATGTTTTCATCGATTCGCAGCCTCCGCGGGAGGGTCTGCGGGGTGGCCCGGTAGATGTTGTTGGTGATGGCGATGAGCCGGCTCCGGGCGCGGACGTTCAGGTCGTGGTCGTCCTGGATATCGACCGTGATCTTCGCGGAACTGAACACGGCCCGGAGCCACGCCGGAATCATGCGGCTGCTGCCCCGGAACCACCCGAGGCCCCGGCACTCCTCGCGCATGCGGGCCAGGGCGACGTAGGGCCCGAGGAGACACGCGATGAGCATGAGGTGGTCGTTGACAAAGGCGACGTCCATGGGCGTGGCGCGGGCGCGGAGGATTTGCTCGAGAGCCTCCCCGGATGACGTGCCCAGCCCGAGGTCGCGGGCGAGACCATTGAAGGTTCCGAGGGGGAGGATGCCGAGCATCTTCCCGGTGCCGTGTCCGCCGGCCAGCATCCGGTTGGCGACCGAGCGGACCGTTCCGTCGCCGCCGCCGACGACGAGCGCCTCGGTGTCCTCCGCGAGGGCCTCCTCGATGGCGTTGGCCAATTCGCGGGGGGGAACGAGGTGTGGGCGCGCCGAGACCCCGGCCGCCTGGAGCCGTTCGCAGATCCCGGCGGCAGCGACATCGGGATCGCCCCCCAGCAAGCCGCCGGACTGGCGGTTCAGGATGACGCTCGCGGACCGAAAGGCGGGACGATCCGCGCCCCCCGCGGGGCGGGAGCGTTCATTCCCGTTGGGACCGAGGGCAGCGATGGCGGACACGGTGATGGCTGTTCAGGGTGCGAAGTCGGGATCGGCCTGCGGGGATGGGCGGGCGCCCCATCACTTCCGCAAGAGGTGGACGAGGGCGAGACCGGCGACCGCGAGGCCCCCGAAAACGAGGAGCGGGTGCTCCTTCGAGGCGGCGCGCAGGTCATCCGCCACCTGCCGGGCGTTCCGGTCGCGGAAGTAGGCCGCGGTCGTTTCCTTCTTCTCCCTGGCGGCCTGCCTGGCGCGGCGCGCGGCCCGGCGTCCCTTCTCCGTGGCCTCCCTGGCGGTGGCGGCCAGGCGCTCCTGGAATCCCCGGTCGGTGGTCCCGGTGTCCCGGCCCGGGTTGGGGGGCGCGGCGGAAGGGTCCGGCTGGGCTTCGAGGATGCCGCGCTTCTCGTCCTCGGCGGCCTCGAGACCGGCCTCGACGAGTCCGGCCTCCAGTTCCTGGTCGGACGCCGGCGGGGCGAAGCCTCGCGGGGGGGTGGTCTGGCGGTGGATGGTTTCGAGTTGTTCGGTGGTTTCCATGATGCCACACGGAATCGCAGGATGAGTGCCAATCGGTCCGGGCCCGCGACGGATCGGGGCGCCCCGATCCTGGCCGGCGGATGAGGGGGCGGGGGCCTCGTCCCGAGGGGGACACATTGCACTGCGCGGCGGAGAAATGGGGGCATCTTGCAACCCCTGCCCGGGGGGCCGGGCGCCGCGCCCGCGGGGTTACCGGCAAATCGCGGTTGGCATCTCGCGTGCGCTGGCGTTCCGCCATGGAGCCGGAAAAATTCAGGAAGGCAGCCGATCACGATGTCCCCCGTCCCCGCCAGCCGCGCCTGCCGGGACTCGACGAAACAGAACCGCGCGCCGCCTTCGGGCCGCGCCACCGCGAGGCCCGATCGATTCGAAACGGGCGCTTCGCACTTCGCGGCGGATCCGGGGGGCGGGTGCCATTCTCCCCCTGCGACAGGGTGGTGGCGGCGCTCGATGAGATCGAAACGTGCAGTGCGGTGTGCGAGCGCACCGCCGCGGAAGGCATGCAGCACCGCGAGGCGGAGCGCATGAGGGAAATCATTCTCTGCTGCCATGCCTGTGCGGACATCTGCGACGCCTCCGGCCGCTCGCTGGCGCGCCTCCGGGACGACCGGATCGCGAGTCTTCCCCACATCCTCGAACGATGCGTGGCGGCGAGCACGAGATGCGCGCAGCGGTGCGGATCCGATCCGGGAATGCGCATTCTCCGCATTTGCCGCGACCAGTGCCTCCGGACAGCCCGGCGGTTGAGGGACCTCGCCCGGGAATCCGCCTGACATCGGCCCGCCCGGTCTCATGCATCCTGCACGTCCGGCGCGCGGGAGGGGGTGTACCCTGCAATCCGCACGGTCCCGGGGCGGGCTGCGGACCCCCACGGACCCCTGATTTTCCCGGATGATGGCGGGAACGGGATCATGGCACGCCGTCCGCGATGCAAGCAGGGTATGAACGACACAATCGAGAAGACGAACACGGAAGAGATCATCAAGGGATACTTCGGGGACCTGCTGGCCTTCATGAAGGGGCAGCTTGTGGCCGCCAACAGCGACGGGTCGGTTCCCCAGGGCGAAGCCTCCACGATCCTGGCCCGCATCCGGGTGCTCCTGCGCAACTGCGTGGACGAGCTCGAACACTACGGGGAGAAGCGGTTCGAGGGCGGCAACCTCTCCGCGAAGGTCAAGGAGACGGTCGCCAAGGCCACCGGCTGGGCGATCGGGTCGGCCGAGCACATCGGGAGCCACCGCGACTGTCAGGTGTTCCGCGACCAGTACCTGCTCCTGAACTCGACCTCGACGGGATGTGCGATGCTCTACACGATCGAGTTCGCCGCCAATGGCGACAGTGAACTCGCCGGCATCCTGCTGCGCCACCTGCGGGAATGGAACACCCTGATCCTGGATGCCAACCGGATCCTCCCCGAGGTCGTCCTCGGTGAGATGAACCGCGAAGAAGACGGGTTCGGGCAGGAGCAGGCCGCGACGATCAGCAGGGCGCTGCAGGACACCTGGAAGGAATCCAGGGAGCGGTCGTCGGTGGCGTAAGCGGCGCGCTTCCGGGCGGTTTCAGAGGTCCCTCCAGGCGAGCAGTTCCCGGAGGGACGGCCGCGGTCCGGCGCCTTCGAGCGTTTCCGGCCGGGTGGCCCCGACGAGGTGGGCCACAACCCGCTTCCAGAGAAACGATCGCGGGCCGGGGGCGGGGTCCCCGTCGAGGGCCGCGAGGGCCCGGGCCGGATCGCGGCGGCGCAGGTGCCAGCGGGCCGCGGGGACCGGTTCCGGTGGCGCGCCGCCTCCGGGACCCACGGCAGATTCCTCCTGGAGGACGAGGTCCGCCGTCTCCCGGAGCTCGGCGAGGCCGACCGGTTTGCTGAGGAAATCGACGACGCCCAGGTGGAGGCAGGCGAGGACCACCGCGTCGTCGATGTGGGCGCTGGCCAGGACCGCCGGCACCATGCGGCCCGCGGCGATGTTGGCGCGCAGGACATCCAGCCCGTCGATCCCGGGCATGCGCAGGTCGAGGAGGAGGAGGTCGAATTCGTCCCGGGCGAGCGCCTGCAGGGCCGAATTCCCGTTCTCGGCGATGGTCACGTCGTGCCCTTCCGTCGTGAGCGCCACGCGGAACCCGAGACGCAGGGTCGGTTCGTCGTCCACGATCAGGATGCGACCGGATCGCCGGCCGGTTTCGGATTGCGAAGGTGGAGTCATGACGCGGGTTGCGGGGATGTCTCAGGCCAGCGGCAGATCGAAATAGAAGGTGGTGGGCATACCGGCGTCGCTGGTGAAGCCGATCCGCCCGCGGTGCGCGGTGAGGATTTCGCGGCTGACGGAGAGCCCGATCCCCATGCCGCCATCGTTCTGGCCGGGGCCGCGGAAGAAGCGATCGAAAATCCGATCCTGGGCCTCGGGGGGGATGCCGGGTCCCCGGTCGCTCACCATGAAGCGCACGAATTCGGCACCCGCCTTGCGGGCCTTCACGGCCACCACCGATTCCGGCGGGCTGAACCGGATGGCATTGCTGAGGAAGTTCGTGAGGACCTGCCTGATGCGGGGGCCATCCGCGAGGACGAGGGGCAGCGAGCCGTTGGTGTCGACCTCGATCTCGACCTGCTTGGCGCGCGCCTTCTCCTTCAGGCTGGCGGGCTGTTCCGCGAGGAGGTCGCCGGGCGCCACGGCCTCGATATTGAGGTGGCCGGCGCCGCTGTTGAGGCGGGAGACGTCGAGGAGATCGTTGAGCGTGTCGATCAGGCGCTCGCAGTCTTTCGACCCGGAGGCGATCATCTCGTTCTGGGTCTCGTTGAGCGGCCCGATCTTCTGTTCGAGGAGGAGGTGGAGGACCATGCGGATGCTGGTCAGCGGGGTGCGCAGCTCATGGGAAACCGTGGCGAGGGCGCTCATCTTCAGGTCGTCCAGCCAGCGGAACCGGGAGACGTCGCTCAGGACGATGCCCCAGCAGTCGGAGAGGTCCTCGACCGGGGGCAGCGCGATGATGCGGGGCAGGTAGTAGAACTCCCGCTCGTCGAGACGGAAGAGCAGCGCCTGGTCGGGGGCGCCGGGCAGGTAATCGTCCCCGGTCGCCACCACCTCCTCGAAGAGCTTGTGGAGCTTGGCGGGCAGGCGGCCGGGCGTTCCGAGGCCCGCAAGGAGCTGCTCGGCCTCCGGGTTGACCTGGACGAACGACCCCTCGCGATCGACCACGATGATGGCGAACGGAAACGCCGTGAGGAGGGCCCGGTTGAGGGCGTTGAGGGCCACGATGTGCTCGTCGGTTTCGCGGTGGAGGTGGCGAAGCTCGGCGGCCATCTCGTTGTAGGCTTCCGACAGCTGCCCGATTTCATCCTCGCTGCGGACCGGGAGGGACAACTCGAAGTTCCGGCGGCCGACTTCCCGGACCGAATCGGTGAGATCCGCGAGAGGGGCGAGGGCGAGCGAGTGGAATTGCCGGTAGATGGCGAAGAGCACGCCGGCCGCCGTGAGCACGAGCAACCCCAGGTAAATGAGGGTGTGGCGCGACTGCTTCGCGAGGACGTCGCGCTGTGCCGTGGTCCGGGCGGCATTGGTGGTCACGAGTTCCCGGGCGGTGCGTGCGATGGCGCGGGTGCGCGAGGCGATGCGGTCGCCGAGCAGCGCCCGCTCCGGAACGGGAACCGCGCCGCTGATGGCCGCCTCGATGTCCGCCAGGTGGGCCTCCACGAGGGCGCCGAGCTGCGGCAAAACGGGGGTCTCCCCGTCGCCCATGAAGCGATCCTCCAGCATCTCCACCTGCGCTCCGAGGGCGGCGGCGTGCTGGTTGATGACCGGGCTGGCTTCCAGCGCGGCGAGCTTGTCGCTGTCGAGCAGGGCCGGCACGAGATAGTCGCTGAGCACGCTCGAATGGAAGATGACGGAGTTGACCGCCAGGACGGTCTCATCCTTCTCGTCGAGGAGGCGGTCGAAGCGGCTGGTGTGGGAGTGGACCAGCCACAGCGCGGACACCCCCAGGCAGATGATCACGGCGATGACCATCAAGAGGGTGATGAGGAGCCGGTTCCGGATCATGACGGAGGGGGCACATCGATCACTCGAGCCCGAGCTTCTGGCGTTTGCGATACAGGGTGGCCTTGTTGATGCCGAGCGTTTCGGCGGCCTCCTTCATGGTGCCGCATCGCTCGAGGACCCGGCGGATGTGCGCTTCTTCGATTTCCTCGATGGTGACGTCCCCGCCGGCCATGAGCGATTCGCCGTTGAGCGCGCCCGGGGCGGCCGCCTCGCCGAGACCGGAGAGGTCCTTGGCGGCGATCCCGTCGCCGGGGCACAGGATCACGGCCCGCTCGGTGACGTTGCGCAATTCGCGCAAGTTGCCGGGCCACGGGTAGGACATGAGGCGTGCCTTGGCATCCGGGGCGAAGCCGTTCAGCTCGCGCCCGATCTGGCCGGCGAAGAATTCGGCGTAGGACTCCGCGAAGCCCATCAGGTCGGCGGGGCGGTTCCGGAGCGGCGGCATCTCGACCGTGATGACATTGAGGCGGTAGTAGAGATCCTCTCGGAACGACCCCTCCTCGACGAGCTGGGCGAGGTTGCGGTTGGTGGCGGCGACGACCCGCACCTTGGCCTGGCGGGTGGTGCTCTCGCCGACGCGCTCGTACTCGCGTTCCTGCAGGAGGCGGAGGAGCTTCGGCTGGATTTCCGGGGGCAGTTCCCCGATCTCGTCGAGGAAGAGGGTGCCCCCGTCGGCGGCATGCACCTTGCCCCACTTGTCCTTCACGGCGCCGGTGAAGGCCCCCCGCACGTGGCCGAACAACTCGCTTTCGAGGAGTTCCTTGGACAGCGACGGGCAGCTGACCGTCACGAACGGCTTTTCGGCGAGGTGGCTGCGCTCGTGCACGGCGCGCGCCACGACGCTCTTGCCCGTCCCGCTTTCCCCGAGGATGAGGATGGTGGCGGGGGTCGGCGCGGCCCGGAAGAGGACGTCGAGGGACTCCTTCATGGCGGGCTCCTCGGTGTCGAAGCGCAGGGGCGGGGAATTCTTCGAGTTCTCCTGCTTGAGGGTGGCGACCTCGGTCTGGAGGTGGTCGATCTTCGCCTCGACCTTGCTCTGCTTTTCCGCCCGGACGAGGACGCTGCGCAGCTGGTCCGGGGTGAACGGCTTTTCGAGGTAGTCGAAAGCGCCCATCTGGATCGCCTTGACGGCGGTCTCGACGGTGGCGAAGGCGGTGAACATCACGACCACGGTGTTGGGCCGGTGCTTCTTGATCTTCTCGAGCACCTCGATGCCGTCCTCGTCGCCGAGGCGCAGGTCGAGGATGACGAGGTCGAAGGGGTCCTCCTTCATGCGGAGGAGGGCGACCTGCCCGCCATCCACGGCCTCGGCATAGTGCCCCTCGGCCTCGATCGCGATCCGGGTGGCTTCGCGAATGCTTTTCTCGTCGTCAATGATCAGGACATCCATGTTGGTGAGATCAGATAGCCGATTCCGTACCTTGCACCCGGGGGGGCGTAGGCTGCACGATTCGGGCACTTTGGGGCTGCGGAACGGACCCATGGGTTGCAAAATGCAACGCCGTTGACGAGAAAATCGTGCGCTTTGCGCCAAAATCGTTCTGATTTCGGGCTGCATCGGCCCCGTGGAGCACCGACCCACCCCCGCTCCGAGCCGGTCATTCCTCGATCCGATGCGGGCGGGGAGCCCCCCCGGGGGTCAGAATGAGCGCCGGGGCGGGACCGGGCGGGGGGCGGCCCGGGCGGACGGCCGGGGGAGGAGCCGCTTGGCACGACCCGTGCGAAAACGAATCGCCATGATGACCTACTTCCTTAAATCCGACCTCCGCCTCGTGAAGGCGATCTCTCTCGGCGCCTTGCTCCTTGGGGCGCTTGCTCTCGGCGCCTGCAACACGGTGGCCGGCATCGGCAGCGACGTGGAGCACGCCGGGCACTCCCTTGAACACGCCGCCGAAGCGGCTTCCCGCTAGGGCGGGCACGTGGACGAACGGCGTGCCGCCCCGGCCCGGAGGGCCCGGGACCCGCGCCGCCCCGGAGTGGCGGGGAACCGCCCGCCAGCGGGGTGCCGCGCGAAGCGGCCAGGTTCCCCGGTCCGGCGCCGCTGTGGTGGGCGGTGCCCGGCCGGGGCTCGCGGCTTGACGAGGTTGGGCGGGTAGCCCAGTCTCGCCGCCCTTTCCCGCAGAAAACCCGCGGGAACACGACATCATGGCCACCAAGATTTACACCGACAAGGACGCCAACCTCAACACCATCAAGCGCAAGAAACTGGCGGTGATCGGGTTCGGCTCGCAGGGACACGCCCACGCCCTGAACCTCAAGGACAGCGGCTGCGATGTGGTCATCGGGCTCTACGGGAAATCGAAGTCGCGGGCGGTGGCCAAGAAGCTCGGGTTCAAGGTGATGAACACCGCCGAGGCCGTGAAGCATGCCGATGTCATCCTCATGGCGGTCCCGGACACCGTGATCCCCTCGGTCTACGAGAAGGACGTCCTTCCCAATCTCACCAAGGGCAAGACGCTGCTGTTTTCGCACGGGCTCGCGGTGCACTTCAAGTTGATCGAGCTGCCGAAGGACGTGGACGTCATTATGGTCGCCCCGAAGGGCCCGGGCCACACGGTGCGCAGCCAGTACCTCGAGAAGAAGGGCGTGCCGACCCTCATCGCGGTGCACCAGGATGCCACCGGCAAGGCCAAGCAGACCGCCCTTGCGTGGGCGAAGGGCATCGGCGGAACGCGGGCCGGGGTGTTCGAAACCAATTTCCGGGAAGAGACCGTCACGGATCTCTTCGGCGAGCAGTGCGTGTTGTGCGGAGGGGCCTCGGCGCTCGTGAAGGCCGGGTTCGAAACGCTGGTGGAGGCGGGATACTCGCCCGAGATGGCCTACTTCGAGTGCCTGCACGAGCTGAAGCTCATCGTGGACCTCATGAACGAGAGCGGGATCGCCGGGATGCGGTTCTCGATCTCCGAGACGGCCGAGTACGGCGACGTCACGGTGGGCCCGAAGATCATCAACGAGTCGGTCAAGAAGCGCATGAAAGCCCAGCTCAAGACGATCGAAAGCGGGAAGTTCGCCAGGGAATGGGTCAACGAATTCAATTCCGGCTCGAAGAACTTCAACAGGATCCGCCGCGAGGAGGCGAAGCACGGCATCGAGAAGGTCGGCGAAAAGTTGCGCGGCATGATGAGCTGGCTGGGCGGCAAAAAGAAGAAAGTCGGCAAGGGCGTCAGCCAGGCGAGCTACGTCTCGACCTCGAAGTAGGGGCGCGGGAGGGAGGCTTCCTCCTTCGCCAAGGCTTCGGCGGACACGGTGGGGACAATCCTCCCTCCCGGGGGGCGGTGCGGGCGCCCGCTGGGAATAAGTCCCGCCCTGGCTCGGAGACGGTTCATTCCCCCGCACCAAGCTCTCTCATCCCCCTGCCAATCGGCCCCGTAATTCCCGCAATCATGAGCTTGTCATGTGGGGCAAGCCGGTCAGAATCGCCTTCCATTCTAACAAACTCATCAGCGACACGACATGACTAACAAACACGACAAGCTGGTCTTCTGGGGCTGCTTTGTCGCACTCATCACGACGGCGTTTGCATTTGTTGGCAGACTCTTCCTCATCAACGTCTGGGCCGGGGAGTTCGGCTTGGATCCGGCCCAGGCCGGCCGGCTGGCAGGCATCGGGATCTGGCCGTTCGCGGTCAGTATCATCGGATTCTCGCTGGTGATCGACCGGATCGGCTACAAGACCGCGATGTTTTTCGCGGCGGCGGGACACATTCTCTGGGCCGTAATGGGTGTGGCCGCGTTTTTCGTATCGAAGGGTGGTGATACCGCCACGGCGTTCCGGCTTGTATACTGGGGAAGCCTCGTTGCCGCCTTGGCCAATGGCACCGTGGAAGCCTTCATCAACCCGGTGGTCGCCACGATGTTCAGCAAGGAGAAGACAAAGTGGCTGAACATCCTTCACGCCGGCTGGCCGGGCGGCCTCGTTCTGGCGGGGATCATCACGATCTTCATGGGTGACGTCGCGTGGTGGATCAAGGTGGGAATAATCGCTTTTCCGGCGGTGGTGTATCTCCTGATGCTGATGCGGGTGAGCTTTCCGAGACACGAGCGGGAGGAGGCCGGGGTGAGCTACCGGGCGATGCTCTCGGAGTTTGGAATCCTCGGTGCCGTGGTGGTGGCAGTCTTGCTCGTGCTGCAGTTGATGGATTTCTTCTCGAACGGAAGCACGATCGTCCTGCCAGGCTGGCAGAAGGGCCTCTTCATTGCGATCGGGATCGGCTTGGTCGTCTGGTTTGGTCTCTATACGAAGTCCCTCGGCCGGGGACTCCTGTTCTTCCTGATCCTCATCATGATGCCGCTGGCGACGACGGAAATCGGAACGGACGGATGGATCACCGGCATCATGGAAGGGGTGGCCGAGGAAAACAATTTCCACCCGGGATGGGTCCTGGTTTACACCTCGATCATCATGGTGATTCTCCGGTTCTTTGCGGGGCCGATCGTCCACAAGCTGTCGCCGCTGGGGCTCCTCGCCGTGAGCGCTCTCCTGGCGGTGCTGGGACTTTACACGCTTTCCTTCACGACTGGGATGGCGATCTTCGCGGCGGCGACCCTCTACGGGATCGGGAAAACCTTCTTCTGGCCGACGATGCTGGGAGTGGTCGCCGAGCAGACGCCGAAAGGTGGTGCCTTCACCCTGAACGCCATCAGCGGGATTGGGATGCTGGCGGTGGGAACCCTGGGCTTTCCCTACATCGGGGTGCTCCAGACGAAGGCCCAGCAGACCGCCATCGTGGAGAGCGCCCAGGTGGCGGAGGCCGTGCCCGGACTTGTGGAGGATGGAGAGGTCACGACCCTGACGGAAAAGAGCATCTACGAGGTCATGAAGTACGAGACGATCGACGATGCCGCAGTCGAGGGCTTGGTTGAGAATCTCCCCGAGGACAAACGTGAGGCGGCGGCCGAGCTGGTGGCGAGCACCCGCGCAAACAGCAATCAGAAGGCCCTCGGGTCGATGGTGATCTTCCCGGTCATCATGCTGGTGTGTTACATCATCCTGATCATGTATTTCAAGGCGCGGGGAGGCTACAAGCCGATCGACATCCACGGCCAGGAAGAGGCCGACAAGAAGCACGCCGCGATGGAGGCCTGACGCCGCAAAGCGCGAATCTCTCACACGGCTCCGGGCAACCGGGGCCGTGTTTTTTTTGCGAGCCGGCCCGGGGGGATTGTGCCGGCTTGGGCGGCGTCCCGGTCGTGATGACCGAGGCGGCCCGAAGGGCCGGAAATTGCCGCGCTCCGCGCGGGAGGGATCTCCTCATGACCGGGACGGTCATGCCACCTTTCTGAGCACAATTTGGCCTAGGGCGATTTCGTGACGACGATCCGCAGGTAGGCCGCGGCGGGGTCGGGCGGGGAGGACCCGGGGTCCTCGACGGTGAGGCGCCACCGCGACCCGAGATCGGTCTGCGCGGTGACCTCCGGGGCCCCGAAGCCGTCGGTCGTCGACCAGACCCTGGTCCAGGTGACGAGATCGGTGGAGCGCTGGACCTCGTAGACGAGGCCGGGGATGTTCTTTTCGTGATCGAAGGTGATTTCCAGCGATCCGCCCGCGGAGATCCCGGGGACCATATCGAGGTCGAGGACGCAGACCGTCAGGGAACTCGCGAGGGTGTTGCCGTCGAGGTCGGTGACCTGCAGGGAAAGCTCGGCCGCCCCGGTGGCGCTGCCGGTGGGCGTGAAGAGCAGGGTGCTGCCGGTGAGATCCGCGGTCCCGAGGGCCGGGTTGCTGTTGGCCGTGACGTCGTAGTCGAGCGGGGAGATGCGGGTCACGGAGCTGATCTGGATCAACTCGTCAAGGGCCGGGGTGGGCCCGGCGGGCACCACGGTGGTGGGCCAGCCGGAAAACGTGACCGTGCTGTCTGGATTGCCCTCGATGACCGCTTCGTAAGTCCCCGTCGGCCGGCTCCAGATGTCGTCCATGACGGGAAGCGAGAGGGTCGCGGCACGGCCGAAGACCGTGAAGCCGCCATTCTGGGTGCGCGGATCGAGATTGGTGTTGGGGTTGACGTTGAAATACCACTGGCTGGTCCCGCTGCTGGCGTTCCCGCCCTGCTTCGCCACCGCGATGGTGCCCCGGAGATTCGACTGGCCGGGTTCGTTGATGACGGCGGGATCGAGCGGGACGGCGGCGTACTTGCTCCCGGCGGGCTTCATGAGTCCCGCCTGGATGACGTCCACGCCGGCCGTGGAGATATCCACCGAGCGGTGGAAGATGACGTCGGTGTAATCGCCGTCATCGACGTAATTCAGGAAGTTCTCCACGGTGGCGGGCGTGGCGCGAGGGTAGAGGATGGTGTCGATCACCCCGAGATTGGTGGCGATGCGGACCGCCTCGGGAGCGTCGGGGTCGGAAAAGAGGGCGGCCAGGTCGATGGCGAGCGCGGAGGAGGCATCGAGGGTGACGTGGGCCGCGGGTCCCGCGGTCTCCACCGGTCCGGACGGGGCCGCGATGACGCGCAGGGTGAGGAAGGTGCTCGCCATGGTCGACCCGTCGAAGACGCCGATGATCGGGCGGTGCACTCCCGGGGCGGGAGCGGGCCCGGAAATCACGCCGGTGGTGGTGTCGATGCTCATGCCCGGCGGAAGGTCGGTCGCGGACCATGACACCGGGGGATTGCCGGCGGTGGGCGGGGGATTGATGCTCAGCATTTCCCCCTCGACCGGACCGAGGAAGGTGCCGCTCCGGATGGCCACAAAGTCGGGAATGGTGAGCGGGACCGGGTCGGTCCAGTCGGAATCTCCGCTCGCGGCGCTCCTGGCGCGCACCCGCCAGTTGTCGGTGACATTGGGAGGGGCGCCCGTGATGTTGCTGACCAGCGTCTGGTTGCGGCGGGCGATTCCCAAGGTGATCCAGTCGCCGGTGCCGTTCGGTTGCAACTGGAACTCGAACCCGTCCTCGTCGTCGGAATTGTCGTCCCAGCTCAGTTCGACATTGCTCGAGGCGGTGAACGGCGCGGCGGCACGCAAATTGGTCGGCGCCTCGGCACCAAAAAGCGGCAGGGTGAGAAGGGCCGGCGCAAGAACGGCCGCCGTAAGGGGGAACTTCACGGGCGGGAATGAAAGCCCATGAAGCCCGTGCTTGCAATCCGGAATCGCCTCGGGATGCTCCTGCCCGTGGCTGCATCGCACGAAAACAGGGGGGTCGCGCTCTTCGACCTCGATCAAACCCTCCATCCCTGGGACACCCAGCTGCTCTTTTGCAACTGGATATTGCGGGCCGAGCCCTTGCGCCGTCTCTACCTGCTGCTCTTCCTCCCGGCCCTGCCGCTGGCGAAGGTCCTCGGGTCGGAAGGGATGAAGCGCATCTTCCTGTCGTTCTTGTGGGGGATGCGGCGCGAGCGCTTGGAGGAGCTCGTGAGGGAGTTCGTGGCGCACATCATCCCGGCGATCTGCTACGACGACTTGCTCGAGGAACTGGTGAAGGAGAACATGAAGGGACGCCGCGTCATCCTGGTGTCGGCCAGCCCGGAGTTCTACGTGAAGCCGATCGGCGATGCGCTCGGGGTCGACGCCTCCTTCGGCACCCGGGTCGAGTTCGGGACCAGCGTGCCCCTCTTTCCGGATTTCACCGGCGGCAACAACAAGGGCGCCGTGAAGGTGGCCCGCTTGAAGGAGGAGCTGGGGATCGCCGGGCCGCAGCCGGACAGCGCCGGGTACTCGGACAGCAAGGCCGACCTGCCGATGCTGGAACTGTGCGAGGAAATCACCGCCGTGAATCCCGAGGGGTCCTTCGAGCGCAGGGCGGAGGAGAAGGGATGGCGGATCCTGCGGCCCGCCCGGCCCTACCGGGATCGGCGGGCCTTCGGCTGGCGCTGCCTCAGGCAGATGTGCGGATTCGACCGCGTCTAGGCCGATCCGGGGCCTGATCGGTGGATTTTCGTTGCCAGGGGCGCGGGGCTGCGATATCGAACCATCCGCGGTGCGCAATCGCGGGAAATTCGTGAGACGAGAACGAGAAGCAATCACCGAGCGTGGGTCCACGCTCAGCAACAGGCCTCAAGCCGCTTGACCGCTTTTTCCATGAGTGGTCCGGCGGTTTTTTTGTGCCCCTGATGCCGAATCTCGCCGAACCAGAAAACAAACGAACATGACGATACAGAAGACAATGAGGCCGGTGGTTGCAGCCGCGACCGCGGCGCTGTTGGTGCTGCCGGGATGCGACAACGGAGGGACGGCGGGCGGCGATGCCGACGCCAAGATGGTGATCACCGCCATCCCCGACGAGAAGATCTCCGACCAGGAGGCGAAGTTCCAGGCCCTGAAGGACTACCTTGCGAAATCCCTCGGGGTGCCGGTGGAATTCTCGATCTCGAAGGACTACTCCGCGGCGGTGAAGCGCTTCGAGAACGGCGAGGTGCACCTCGTGTGGTTCGGCGGGTTGACCGGGGTGCAGGCGCGCGACCGGGTCGAGGGGGCGCGGGCCATCGCCCAGGGCCAGGCCGACCCGCAATTCAAGACCTACTTCATCGCGAACGCCTCCACGGGCCTGGCCAAGTCGGATGCCTTTCCGGGCGAGGCGATCAAGGACCTGACGTTCACCTTCGGGAGCCCGAGCTCGACCTCGGGGCGCCTGATGCCCGAGTTCTTCATCAAGCAGAACACCGGGAAGAGCGCCGCGGAGTTTTTCTCCAAGCCGGTGCAGTTCCAGAAGCAGGGCGGCCACGTCGCCACGGCCAAGGCCGTCGAGGCGGGATCGGTGCAGGTCGGGGCGCTGAACTTCAAAACCTACGATTCGATGGTCGCGGAGGGGAAACTCGACCCCGCGAAGGCGCCGATCATCTGGATCACCCCGGACTACGCCGATTACAACCTGACGGTGCATCCCGCCCTGGAGAAGGCCTTCGGCGAGGGGTTCACCGACAAGTTGCAGAAGGCCCTCGTGGATTGCACGGATCCCGATGTGCTCAAGGCCTTCAACCGGGAGAAGCTCATTCCCGCCAAGAACGAGGATTTCTCGGGGATCCGCGCCGTGGCGCAGGAACTCGACCTCATGCGCTGATTTCTCCGTTGCCAATTTTGGCGTGGGTGTCCTGTCTGGGGGGGGAGGGCATCCGCGCCATTCTATTTTATGGACAGCAGTGAATCGACTTGAGGCCGGTATTCCAGTTGGAGGGCGCGGAGGTGCAGTTCGGGGCGGCGCGCGCCTTGCACGGGGTGTCGCTGACGGTGGAGGAGGGCGAGCAGCTTTGCGTGATCGGCCCGAGCGGGAGCGGCAAGACGACGGCCCTGGGCCTCATGAACGGGCGGCGGATGCCGAGCGCGGGTTCGGTCCGGGTCTTCGGGGAGGAGACCGGCGGCATGACGGCCGGCCGCCTGCGCGAGGTGCGGCGCGACCTGGCGTGGGTGCCGCAGGATCTCGGGCTGGTGCCGAACCTGCGGGTTATCCAGAATGTCCTCAGCGGGCGGGCCGGGCGTCTCGGGTTCTGGGGGTTGTTGCGGCGCATGGTCCTGACGCCGATGGCGGACGCGGAAGCGGTGCACGGACTTCTGGCGCGCCTCGGGATTCCGGAAAAGCTCTATGAGCGGACCGACACGCTTTCCGGGGGGCAACAGCAGCGGGTCGCCATCGCGCGGGCCCTTTACCAGGCCCCGGCGGCCATCCTCGCCGACGAACCGGTGGCCTCGGTCGACCCGGGACGGGCGCGGAGTCTCCTGCGTCTCCTGACCACCGCCGCCGCCGAGGAGGGCGTCACCCTCGTGATGAGCCTCCACCACGTCGAGCTGGCGCGGGAGTTCTTCCCCCGCCTCGTGGGCCTCCGGGAAGGCCGGGTGATGTTCGATCAGTCCGTGGAGGAAACCACCCGGGAGGAATTGGACGAACTCTACGCCCTCGGCGAGGCCGGGGATTGATGATGACGCCGGAACCGTCGAGGTGGATGAACTGGATGGGCAGCCGGCGGTGGACGCTCCTCGCGGCCGTGGGCCTGTTTGCGGTCGGGCTGGTCGTCCTGCGGGCCGACCCGCGGGACCTGCAACCGTCCGAGGGCGGGCTGAAGCTGGCGGGCGACTTCCTGAAGGCGGCCGTCCAGCCGGCGCTCGACTACGAGGCGGGCGACCTTCCGGTGGCGGCGCCCCCGTTCTGGGAAAAGGTCGGGGCGGCCCTCTGGCTGACCGTGCGCTACGCGGTGGTCGCCATGAGCCTCGCCGTGGCGGGGGGAATCGTCTTCGGGATCCTCGGTTCCCGCGCGTGGTGGCCGGTGCTCGCCCCGAATGGCAAGGCCGGCCCGGAAGCGGGCGGGACGAACGGCAACGGCGACGGCGGGCTCCTCTGGGCGTTGAAGTCGCTGCGCCTCTTGGTGCGCGGAGCCGCGACCCTGGCCCGCTCGGTGCACGAACTGCTGTGGGCCCTCCTGTTCCTGACGGCCATCGGGACCTCGCCGCTCGCGGCGGTGCTGGCCATCGCCCTTCCCTACGGCGGCACCTTGGCGAAGGTCTTTTCGGAGTTGCTTGACGAACAGGACCGGTCCGCGGCGGGGGTGATGCGCTCCGGAGGGTCGGGCAGCTTCACGGCCTTCGTGGTGGGGATCGTGGCGCGGGCCTTTCCGGACCTCGTGACCTATGCCATGTACCGGTTGGAGTGCGCGGTGCGCTCCTCGGCGGTGCTCGGCTTCCTCGGGATTCCCACCATCGGCTACCACATCTCGACCGCCTACGAGGACGGCCACTTGCACGAAATCTGGACCTACCTCTATGCCCTGATGCTGGCGGTGATCGTCATCGATCAATGGGGGGCGCTGGTGCGGAAGCGCCTCTCGCGGCCGAAGGCGGCCCGCAAAGCGGGGCAACCCGGCGATGCCGTGGAGGCCCTGCGGCGGAAACGCCCGCGGTCCGGCTTCCTGCGCGCCTCGCTGGTGGTCATGGTGATCGCCGTGGCGGCCGCGTGGTGGACGGAAGGCCAGTGGCGGTCGGACCTGCCGCCGGAACAACGCGCCCGCAACCTCGAACGGTTTCTCAAGGAAATCGTTCCCCACCCGGTGGCGGAGACCGGGGACTGGTCGAAGGCCTGGCCGTGGATGGCGGAACGTCTCTGGCCGAAGGGGACGGCCGGACTGCATCAGACCTTTCACATCGGGACGGCCGCCATCCTGCTGGCGGGTCTCGCGGCCCTGTTGGCGGCGCCGATTGCGGCGCGCAGCCTCGCGCGGCGGGATCCACTGGGAATCCCCGGGGGAGGGGAGGCGGTCCATGGATGGCGGGCGGGGGCCGGCAGCCTGCTGCGCATCGGGGCCCTCGCGGCGCGGTCCATCCCGGAGTACATCCTCGCCTTCCTGCTCCTGCAGGTCTTCGGTCCCACCGTGTGGCCGCTGGTGCTGGCCCTCGCCATCCACAACAGCGGCATCCTGGTGCGCCTCGGGAGCGAGGTCATCGACAACCAGCGCAACGGCGCCGCGGAGAGCATGATCTGCGGGGGCGCCGGCCGGCAGGCGGCCTACCTCGGGGCGCTCCTCCCGGAGTGCTTCAACCGCTTCCTCCTCCTGCTGTTTTACCGGTGGGAAACGTGCATCCGGGAAGCGACGGTGCTCGGGATGCTCGGGGTTTTGTCGCTCGGGAGCCTCATCGACGAGGCCAACACGCGCCTCTTCTACGACGACATGGTCTTCTACGTCCTGCTGGGCGCGGCGCTCGTCTTCGCGGGTGACGTCACCTCGGACCTTGTCCGCCGGCGCCTCCGCGGGAGCGCCGAGTGGACGTAGGCGGGGTCAATGTAGGGCGGGCGCCCCGGCCTGCCGGAACCGGACCGCAAACGCGGAACCGGAACGCCAACAAAGTGCAGGGCGGGCGCCCCGCCTGCCAAATCCGGACCGCAAACGCGGAACCGGAACGCCAACAAATTGTAGGGCGGGCACCCCGCCTGCCGGAACCGGACCGCAAACGCGGAACCGGAACGCCAACAAATTGTAGGGCGGGCGCCCCGCCTGCCGGAACCGGACCGCAAACGCGGAACCGAAACGCCAACAAATTGTAGGGCGGGCGCCCCGCCTGCCGGATCCGGACCGCAAACGCGGAACCGGAA
>JABDMC010000032.1 GCA_013001695.1 Akkermansiaceae bacterium | reverse complement strand
TCACGGGGCGGACCGTGCCGCCGTCGGGCGGGACGATCGGGGCGGGGGCCTGCGTGGCGACCTGCGGCAGGGCCACGCCCGTCGCTTCGCTCACGGCGCCCTCCGCGGCGCGGGCCTCTTCGGCGGTCACCGGCTGGCCGGCTCCGCGCTCGTTGTCGATGATGACGTGCGCGGGGTCGACGCGGTCCATCGGGATCGTGACGGCGGGAGGCGGGGTGACCTCGTCGCCACGATATTCCGATTGGACATACATCCCGTGCACGGCTTCCTCGGCGAGAGCCCGCTTCAGCCCCGGGATGGAAATGGGCGTGGTGTGTCCCTGCATCGACTTCTTGAGCACTTCGGCCTGCTCGGCATCGCGCCTGATCCAGGGGAGTTCCTCCAGCTTGGGGAGTTCTTCCTTGAAGTCGCCCCAGAGCTTCTCGGTGTCGTCGATCCAGAGCAGGAAGTGCTCCATGTCGGCATTGACGATCTCGGGGTCCAGCTCGATCGCGGCGCCGTAGAAGCGCGCGGCCTGCATGACCATGCCGTGGTGGAGGAGGGCATTGGCGAGGCCGAGGTTCTGCGCGGTCTTGCCGTGGTTGAGCCGCTGGATTTCGTTCAGGAGCCGGATCGCGAGGGAGGGCCGCCCCTTTCCGAGGACCTTCACGGCGAAGCCCAATTCGAGATCGACGGCGGGAATCTCGGGCGCTTCCCAAACGAGGTCCGCGGCCTCGACCGTCCGCCCTTCGTTGTAGAGAAGGTGGGCCAGCGACTTGCGGGCGTCCCAGTCACCGGCGTCGGCGGCGAGCCTCGCCTCCAGCGCGTTCTTGGTCTCCAATGGATCGGTGTTGTCTTCGTTCATGACATCGGTGGATGGCTCCTGACACGATGAACAATGCCCCCCGCCACGGCTAGGAATTTCCGCCTTCAGCCCGGATTTCCTGCGGCGCAGGACGCCGTTGTTGCCGGGAAACGGCGCCTCCCGCGCCTGCGCCCCGCGCCGTGCGGTCGAGTGGAAGCGATTCGAGGATTGCAGGTTTCCGGGGTCGCTCCAAAAAGCTTGCTTGAAATAACCTCGCCGCAAAGGGACGATGCCTTGCACTGCATCCCCGACCGCCCGGACACCGGCGTGCCGGAAGCGGTATCCGGCCTGAACATTCCATCCACAGAATCGATGACCAGGAAGTCAATCGCTGTCGCCGCCGCCCTGCTCCTGACGGGCGCGATCTATTGCAGCGTCTCGGGAGAAGGCCGGAGCGATGCCGGGCCTGCCGCCGGTTCGCTCATTCTCAACCCCTCCACCGAGGACCTGCGAACCAGGACCAGAACGGTGTATCTCCGTGTGGACGGGATGTGCTGACTGAACGGCCGGTTCGAAGTAGTGCGGTCCGCACTCAAAAACGTCGAGGGTGTCTCCGGTCTCAGGGTTCCGGGGCAGATCGGGGATCACCCCGCGGTGAAGATCAAGGGACAGCTCATTCAATACACCGGCACCGCCGCGGCCGAAGATGTGATTGCGATTCTCCACAAGAAGACGGCCTTCAAGGTCAAGGTCGCGCGAGCGCCCCTGGAAGCGGGTCGTTGAGAGGACGTCCCGCCCGGAGCTGGATGATCCGCGCCGCGACCGGAACGAGCCGAGGGACCTCGCCGGGGCTTTTCCGGAGCGGGTGCGGGAATTGAATCAGCTTCACGCGAAAACCGTTGTCTTGCGGTAGCAGGGAGGCGAGGGTGCCAGGTCCCGTTCGCGCGCCCCCCCCGGCCCGGACCCCGAACTGCCATGCATCCCGAACCGAACAAGGGCCCTTCCCGTCAACCGACCCTCCCGGTGTTCCGGCCGCTCCGGCGGGCGGGCCTCGCCCTCTTGTTTGCCGGGGCGGTCCTGCCGGCCCTCGTCCCGGTGGCCTGCGCGCAGGGCCCGCCCAACATCCTGTTCTTCTTCCTCGATGACATGAAATGGGATGCGGTCGGATATACCGGCAATTCGGTCATCACCACGCCTCACATGGACTCCCTTGCAACCCGGGGAACCAATTTCGAGAACGCCTTCACGACCGTTGCGATCTGCGGGCCGAGCCGCGCCTCGGTCTTCATGGGCCAGCACATGGCACGGCACGGAGTCATCACGGTCCAGCGGGGAACGTACACCGCCGCCCAGTGGGCCGAATCCTACCCGGCCCAACTGAAGGCCGACGGCTATTACATGGGATTCATCGGCAAGCACGGCCACGGCAACGGCTTCACCGGCACCTTCGGCACGTTCGATTTCGACAAGGGCTACGACGTCCAGGGCTCGTACTTCGGCCAGGTCATCGACGGCGAGTCCGCCGGTGGCCGCCACCTGACGAAGTTCATGGGCGACCTCGCCATCGAGTTCCTCGGCGAGGCGGTCGACCCCGCCAAGAATCCGGGCGCGGCGCCGTTCTGCCTGCAGATCAGCTTCAAGTCCCCCCACAACCCCCTGCAGCCCGATCCGGCCTACGACAGCCTGTATTCCGCCGACACCATCGCCCACGCCAAGACCGACACGCAGGCCCAGTTCGACGACCTGCCGTCGTTCATCAGGTCGACCAGCTCGGCAGGCACCGCTGAATGGAACAACAACTTCAACACGGACCCGAAGCACCAGGCGAGCGTCAAGAAGTACTACCGCCTGGTCCACGGCGTCGATGTCCAGATCGGGCGCGCCCTCGCCGCCCTCGACGACCCGGACGGCGACGGCGACAACAGTGACAGCCTGACGGACAACACCATTGTCATCCTCGGGTCGGATCACGGCTACACCCACGGCGAGCGCCACCAGGTCGGGAAGTGGTACATCCATGATGAGTCGATCCGGGTCCCCCTCGTGATCTGCGACCCGCGGCTCCCCGCCACCCTGAGGGGCAAGCGGGTCTCCCAGATGGTGCTCAACCTCGACATTCCCGCCACCATCCTCGACTACGCCGGGGTCCCCCGGCCCGCCGTCATGCAGGGGCGATCCCTGCGCCCCATCATCGAGGGCAATCCCCCCGCCGACTGGCGCGCCGTCTTCCTCCACGACCACCCCGCGATCCCCACCGTCTTCAAGAACGAAGGGGTGCGGACCGAAGCGTTCAGCTACACGCGCTACCCGAACAACGGGAACGTGAAGCAGCTCTACGACGTGACGGTCGACCCCTACCAGCGCACCAATCTCGCCGATGACCCGCGCTACGCCTCGAAGCTGGCCGAGCTCGACGCCCTCACGACCCAGCTCAAGGCGGACGCGCAGTAAGATGACCGCCCTCCGAACAGCCCTCCTGCTGCTGATCGCCGCCCACCTCGGCCCGGGCCCGGTCCACGCCGATGCGACCAGGCTTTCGGCGGGCGGGTATCACCTGCTCGGCGTCAACGCCGGCGAAGTCCGCGGCCTCGGCGACGGAACCTACGGGCAGCTCGGATCGAGTCCCGCCGGCGCCCCGGCCACGGTGGCCGGGCTCACCGGGGTCGCGCAGGTGGCGGCGGGCGGATTCAGCACCATCGTCCTGAAGTGGGACGGCACGGTGTGGTTCCTCGGCGAAACCACCTTGCAGCACACCACCCCGCACGGCACCCCGAACCCGGTCGCCGTCCCGGCGCAGGTCGCCGGGCTCGGCGGCATCGAGGCGCTCGCCGCCGGACACCGGCACTATCTCGCCCTCGACGCGGACACCGGCGATCTCTTTGCGTGGGGCCACAACGGGAGCGGGCAGGTTGGCAACGGCGGCTTGCTGGATGTCTCCACGCCCGTGCTGGTCCTGACCGGGGTGGCCTCCATGACGGCGGGCGACGGGTTCTCGCTGGCGGTCAGGAACGACGGCACCGCCTGGGGCTGGGGCCGCAACGGCCACGGTCAACTCGGCCTCGGGGACACCGCGGATCGACTCGTCCCGACGCAGGTTCCGGGCGTCTCGACGGCCGTCGCGGCGGCGGCCGGCGGCCGGCATTCCCTCATCCTGCTCGGCAACGGGGCGCTGCTCGCCACCGGGAACAACGCCTTCGGGCAACTGGGAACCGGCACCACCGCCTCGACGTCCACTCCCGCGGCGGTGGCCGGGCCCGGGGGCATCACGGCGATCGCGGCGGGCTACCACCACTCCGCGGCGCTCGATGCATCGGGCCAGGTGTTCCTCTGGGGGCGGAACTTCGAGGGCCAATGCGGCGGAGGGGCCGCATCGCCGGTCAGCTACGCATCGCCGCAAACCGTCACGACCTTGCCCGCCGATCCGGTCACCCTGGCGTGCGGATATCACTTCACCGTCTTCGCGTTCATCGATGGGACCGTCTGGGGGACCGGGAGCAATTCCGACGGGCAGCTCGACGGGAGCAGCGTCGCCGACCAGGACGACAGCCAGAGGGTCGTGGCTCCGCAAGCCGCCCCTCTCACCATCGATCCCGCGGGCCCCGACGAGAACCCGCCGGTGCCGAACCCGATGAGCTTCGCGGATCCGCCGGCCGCGCTGAACGAAAGCACCATCACCATGACCGCCACCACCGCCACCGACATCTCCGGCCCGGTGGAGTATTATTTCGAGAACACCGCCAACGGAAACTTCCGCGACTGGGGCCCGGGCACGACCTGGACCAACACCGGCCTGACGCCGGGGCAGAGCTACGGCTTCCGGGTCAGGGCGCGCGATGCGGAACTGAACGTGACCGATTGGTCCGCGGTGGCCAACGCCGTCGCCGAGGCCGACACCACGCCCCCGGCCCCGTCCGCCATGAGCTTCGCGGTTCCTCCCACCGCGCTCGGGACGTCCTCCATCACCATGACCGCCACGACCGCATCCGACGTGAACGGGGTGGAGTATTTCTTCGACTGCACGACCCCCGGAGGCCACGACAGCGCCTGGCAGGACGACCCGACCTACGTCGATACGGGCCTGCTCCCGGACACCGCCTATTCCTACCGCGTGCAGGCTCGCGACAAGAGCGCCGCCCGGAACGTCACGGCCTTTTCCGCCCCCGCGTCCGCGACGACCGCGAGCGATGTCATCTCCATCGAGTTCATCCAGGATGACCAGGCGGGATTCGACATCTGGCCCGCGGCATTCGCCGACTCGTCGTCCACCGCCGTCTTCGGCGCCACGACGGTCACCGTGACGACGAGCACCGGTTTCGGCACCCCGGGGAACCGGGGGAGCACCGACGGAATTCCGGCCGGCTACAGCTTCCAGCACCTCTACGAGGATCTCTTGCACGCGACATCGCCGACCGGCTTCCTGACCCTCGACTTCAGCGGCCTCGAGCCGGACCACGTCTATCGGCTGACCCTCTATGCGTGGGATCCGGGGGCCTCGAGCACCTCCGACAAGGAGTGGACCGTGACGGGGGGAACCGGGGTCCCCCCGGCGGATTCCGTCAATTTCCAGGACCCCCTCGTTGACAATGATTCCTTCGCGATGGTGTTCGACATCACGACGACCGCCACCGGCACCATCGGGATGACCAACACCGCCGGACTGGACCAGTCGGCGATCAACGGGTTCACCTTGCGGAATGTCGGTCCGGCGCCGGTCGATTACGCGGCGTGGATCGCGGGCTTCGGCCTCGACCCCGCCGACCGGGACTTCGCCCTCGACCCGGACGGCGATGGTCTCGCCAACGGGGTCGAGGCGTGGCTGGGCACCCACCCGGGCGAATCGAACGCGGGTCTCGCGGGCCTCTCTTCGGACGGCACCACCGCCGTCTTCACCCACCCGCAGAACGACAACCCGCCCACCGACGTGAACGCCTCCTACCAGTGGTCGCCGAACCTCGTCGACTGGTACGCCAGCGGCGGCGGGCCCGGCGGGGGAGCCACCGTCACCATGGTTCCCGACACCGCCGGATCCGCCACCACCGTCACCGCGACCGCCAGCACCCCGCTCGAGGCGCTCTTCGTGCGCCTCGAGGTCACCCGGAACTGATGCCGCGGGCCCGAGCTCGAGACCGCACCGGGCGCGGGGAAGAGGGGGGTGGCCCCGATGAAATCGGGACAACCTGCCCGACACCGTCCGGGCGGGAATGGCATCATGGGGACGGTCACGCCACGGGATCCCCGGCCTGCCGCGATTTACCCTCCATTTACACACGGGTTCGCTGATCCGGGGGAGACTGCGGCGTCATGAAACCAATCTACGCAGCAATCCTCCTTCTTCCGCTTCCCCTCCTTGCCGACGCGGGCAATCCCGCGATCGACTATCCCGGCTTCGTGAAGATGACGGTCGACGTCGGCCAACTTCGCGCCGAGCGGCGCGTCAGCGAATCCGAGTTCCTGCGCATGGCGGCCGAGCCGGGCACCGTCATCCTCGACACGCGCAGCAAGAACAAGTTCGACAAGCTCCACGCGAAGGGGGCCATTCACCTGAATTTTTCCGACTTCTCCCAGGACGCGCTGGCCAAGCTCATTCCTGATCGCGAGACCCGCATCCTGATCTACTGCAACAACAACTTCGACGGCGAGCCGCGGCTCCTCGCGCGCAAGAGCGGCCCGGTGGCCCTCAATATCCCCACCTTTATCAACCTGCACGCCTACGGTTACGCGAACGTGTATGAGCTGAAGCCTCTCCTCGACATCCGGACGACGAAGATCCCGTTTGCCGGAAGCTCGGTCAAGTAGGGGTAGGCGCGGAGGTCGCGGGGCGGGGTGCGGAGGCCCGGCGATGCGAACGGCTCCCGGTGTGCCGTTCAACGACGCGGTAGAAAGCCGCGGCATCGATTGCGGTGGTGTCGTCGTAAGTCCCCTCCCCGGATCCGGCCGTGGCGTCGGATTGGCCTGCCTGCCGAAGCCTCTCGACCTTCACCGCGCGCAGAGCGGCGAATGCCGGGGAAAAGGGGGTTGGCCGGCGACCGGCCGTGAAAGGCGGGGTCATGGGCGGGTTGTCATGGCCGCCCGCATGGCATAAGGGTTCGGAATGCGCGGCTTGGTGATATCAGAGGAGGTCCGGCGATCTGCGCCCCCTTCGGCCTCCTGACACACGGTCTCTTCCGCTTCATCCAACCGGGTTCCCGGCCCGCAACATGGACCCCCAAACAGTGAACGCACCAGAGGAACGGCCGGCGGCGCACCCCCGGCGCGCTCTCCGACCGAGGAAAGGGCATGTTGAAATCAGCGCGTCCGAGCGCCTTGCCTGTTTCGATTCGCAGTCGCCCCGGGCCGGGAATCGACCGGGGCCGCCGATTCTGCTTCTCCACGGTTTCACCGCCGACAAGGGGTCGTGGCTGCGGATGGTCAGGCAGCTGGGAAAGAACCACCGCGTCATCGCGCTCGACTTTGCCGGACACGGAGCAAGCTCGAACGCGGCCGATGACGATTACGGCCGTGTCCGTCAGGCCGAGCGCGCCCATCTTTTGGCCGCGCAACTCCACCTGGGGACGTATCATGTTGTCGGCCATTCGATGGGAGGCGCCGTGGCGGCGACTCTTGCCATCGCGCACCCGGAAGAGGTGCTCTCCCTCGGCTTGATCTCGCCGGCCGGGCTTCCCGATCCACACACTGCGGAGTTCAATGCCCTGCTGGCAAAGGGCGTCAATCCCCTCGTCGTCTCGGGCAACTGGAGCGGGGGCGAGAGGATCCGCTTCGTCACGAACGGGCCCTGGTGGCTCCACCTCTTCGCGCGCTGCTTCAGCGGAGTTCTGTCGCGCCGGGCCCGGGAGCGCGCGCCCCTCTACTTGCGGATGTTCGAGCAACTCGGACAGGAAGCGCCCCTCGCGGCCACGGATCTCCAGGGGATTCGGCAGCCGACCTTCCTTCTTTGGGGCACGGGAGACCGGGTCCTCGATCCGGCGCGGGCCGAAGAATTCGAGTCGAACATTCCCGACATACACGTCGAAAGGCGGGAGGGTATCGGTCATACGCCGGGCGTCGAGGAGCCGCGGCGGACCGCCAAAGCCTACCTGGCGTTCCTCCAAAGCCTCCAAGCCTCGTAGGCCATTCCGGAATGGCCCCATCCCGCGGGAATCGGGCTCCGAGCGGCGCAGCCCCTGGATGCGATGGGGGTGGTTGGTTCGGCTCGGGCCGGGACATTCTTTTGCGGCCCGGTATTCCCGGCCTTTTTGAGCTCCTTCTTCGTCGAGACTTCGACGGGCAAGCCGGTCCGGCTGAGGCGGATGCTGGGGGTCCCGGGAAACAGGAAGCCCCGGAAAGGCCGGAAGTAGCCCGGATTGGATCCTCGACCGCTGCCGGACCGCGGAAAGTTCTTCACCCCCGGGCCGGCCGCCTCCCGGCGGGAGCGGATCGCGCTTGCCAGGAGCCACCCCGATTTCGTTCTCTCGTTCCCTGAAAGATACGGGAAATTCAAGGCGTTGGTCAGCAGGGGTTCTCCCAACGCTCTCCCTGAACCACTCCCCTTGACCATGGCTCTCCACTCGCCACGATTTTCCGGCTCATCCCCCGCTCCTGCCGCCCCCGCCCGGCCGTCCAACGGGGTGAAGCGCGTCTTTTTCTGGCTCTCCGGGGCGGGAACCGCCGAGTTGGAGCAATGCCCCGAGTGGGAGCAGCGCAAGTATGTCGCCTTCGGGGCGACGGTCCTCGTGCCGACCCTCTTTGCGTTCGTGGCCTGCGCCTATGCCCTCTCGACCATCTCGACCGATTGGCGGATCATCGTCCCGGTCGCGCTGGTGTGGTCCTTCATCATCCTGACCGTCGACCGGGCCCTCCTGGCCACCTACCGATCATTCCAGGGCGTTCACCGGAAGCTCAGCCAGTTCGCCCTGCGCTTCGTGGTGGCGATCCTGATGGGGTTGACCATTTCGCACCCGCTCACCCTGCTGCTGTTCAAGGACACGGTGCACTCCGCCATCGAGGCGGAACGGGAAGCCGAGATCTCCCTCGTCCGCGGGGAGGCCGAAACCGCCAAGATGGCCGTCGAGAAGAAGATCGCGGCGGTCGAGAGCGATATCGCCGGGCGCCGCGAGGACTGGAAGGAGTCCCTGCGCTCCGACCTGCTGGGAAGAATTGACGAAACCATCGCGGCCCGCCCGGGCGACGAGCTGTCGGACGAAGCCAAGGCGGAATTGCAGAAGCGGATCGACGAGGCCACCGCGCCGAACCGGGACCGGGTGACGGCCGTCGATGCCGAGATCGCGACCCGAAAGGAGGAATTTACCAAGGTCCAGACCGAGCAGGACTTCTGGCAACGCGAGTTCGAGAGGGAGGTGAACGGGCAACGCAGCGGTATCGTCGGCCTCGGGCCGCGGGCCAAGAGCATCCGCGACGATCAACTCGCCCCCCGCCGGGCCGAGAGCCAGCGCCTCAGCACGCAGCTCGAGCACCTCACCGCGGAGCGCAACCAGTTGCGCGCCGTGGTCGCCACCACCGCGGAGGCCGTTACCGGGGAATTTCTCGTCGAGCAAAGCGCCCTCGCCGCGGAACTCGAGGAGAAGCGGGCCTTCAACGAACAGCTCGAGCGGAAGCTGAAGGAATCCCAGGCCGCGACCTTCGTCGAGCAACAGAACGCCATCGCGGCGTCGATCATGACGCAGATCGAGACCCGCAACGAGGAACTGAAGCGTTTGCAGGAGGAGGTGGCGACCCTCGAGAACGACAAGAACGAGCGCGTGGCCTCCATGCTCGCCGAACCACGGCGGGACCTCCTCACCCAGACCCTCGCCCTCCACGGGATCTTCCTCGCCGGGGACGAGGGGGGACGCTTCGCCCTGATCGCCTATGTCGTGCTGGCCCTCCTCTTCATGCTGGTGGACACCATTCCAATCGTCGTGAAATTCTTCTCGAAGCCGGGACCCTACGACACGCTGGTGGACTGCGAGGAGGTTCGCTACGAGCGGGAACGGAACGCCTTCCTCAAAAGCTACGATGAATACATGTCGGAACTCTCCGACAGCCGCCTCCTCACCGCCACCAAGAACCAACCGCTGGAGCGCGCCCTCGTCGATGGCGTCGACCGGTCCCGCGTCGCCAAGGAGTTCCTCGAATCGATGATGGAACTCGAGCGGGCCTTCGAGGAGAAGATGGAAGTCGAGCGCCAGCGACTCACCGACCGGGGACCGGACCACGCCGGGGCCGCCAGCCGGGCCGCCATGCTGGAGGAAATGGCGGACGCGTTTTATGCCGACATGCGCCAACGCATGGCGAGTTTCTTCGAGACCTCCGGCGGCGGACCACCCGTGGAAGCGCGGACCTAGGGCGTGCCCCCACCATCGCGGAGGCTTCCCGCGCCAAGGAGCTCCTCGTCGGGAAAAACGAGGAAAGCCGTGTGGGCCAATGGGGACCGGCGAGGCGCGGCGGCCCCGGATGCAGAGGCGACCGGCGCCCGTTTGACAAAGCACCCGCGTCACCGCGCGGCAGCCGGGACGGCGTTCCCGCCCTCCCCCGCGCCTACCCCCGCCGGATCTCCGAGCCCTCGAAATAGATCCGGATCCGATACACCGTGTTCGGCCGGAACTCGATGTCGCCGGTCTCGCGGTTCACCCGCTCCGGGACCCGGTTCAGTTGCTTGTCCACGACGGCGTGGAACCCGCGCTCCGAAAAGATGTCGATGAGCATCGCCAGGGCGAGCGGGTCGGAAAACAACTCGTCCTCGGTGTTGACCACCGCCCGCCCCGAGATGGCGTGCCGCTTGATGATCGGCACGAACATCTCCGAAATGACCTCGCTGACCCGCTTGAAGAGTGCGCCGTGGTCGCGCGCGTAGCTGTCGAGGCGCCTCACCAGGTCCTGGCGCGCGTGCACCACGATCTGGCTCGCAAGCGGGATCCCGCGAATCTGCTCGAAGGTGCCCGGCTCCAGCTCGAGCGAACTTTGATACTTGAGCTCCTGGAGAATGTTCTCCTCGACCTCCTCGAAGGATCCCGTCGCGTTGATGAAATGGTAGAAGAACTTCTCCTGGAGCGACTGGAGGGCCTCCCAGGTCTGCTCCTTGAAAATGCGATACCGGTTCAGGGCGGACGCCTCGTCCATGTCGGTCGGACGCTCGGGGAGCAGTTCGCCGATCCCCGTGGCCCGCACCTCCTCGTTGTGAATCCGCGCCTTGTGCCCGCGATCGAGCTGGCGCCGGACGCTCGTCTTCTCGTCCACGAAGAGCACCATCACGTGAATCGTCGGCCGCCGGAAGTGACCCGCGAGGGGCGTCTCCGCGTATTCCCGGTGCAACGCGCTGATCTCGTCCACCAGCAGCTTCATGCACTCGACCTGCACCTCCGTGCGCGGGAAGCCGTCCAGCACCGCGCCGTCGCGGAATTCCGGCTCCAGCATCTTCCGCAACAGGATGCCGATGACCTCGCGGTCGCCCACCATCTGGCCGCGGTCCTTCAGGCGCCGCGCCTCCGGGCTGTCGAGCAGCGAACTCACCACGATCGGCGGGCAGGTGAACCCGCGCGCCTTCATGATGAAATCCGTGTTGGTCCCCTTCCCGGCCCCCGGCGCCCCGCCAAGGAGGATGATCTCCTTCGGAAAGCACAGCCCCTCGCGTCCCACCTCGGCCTCCAGTCCCGACCACGCCGCATTGAAGATGATCTCCGCGTCTTTGATCTCGACGTCCTCCACCGCGGGCAGGTGTGGATTCGAGGATGGAAGAGGGGGTTCAGACATACCAGGGGACGCCCCGGTTTTCGGCCCAATCCGGCCCCCTGTCGAGCCCGGGAATCCCGCCAGGAAATCGCTTTGGCGGGAAGGCCCCTGAAACCGCCGCCGGGCCGGGTTGGCCTGCCTGTCCAAATGGGAACAGACGAACTGGAAATGATCAATCGACCTCTGCGAACCTCTGCGATCTCTGCGGTAGAAAATTCATCGCTTCACCTGGGCTGGGGAGTGGGCGGATATGGTTGGATAGTTGAACCGCAGAGAACGCAGAGAACGCAGAGAACGCAGAGTGCGCGGAGTTGTTCGGGATGTCGGGTCCTTCTGTCAAAGGGACCATCAATCGACCTCTGCGAACCTATGCGATCTCTGCGGTGGGCAATTCGTCGCTTCATCGGGGCTGCCGCCGGGCGGCATCTCCCTCTGAGAGAGCGGCGGCGGAACCGACCACGACCCGGGTCCTTGAGGCTACGAATCCATCGGTTTCCGAAACAGAACCTCCCTTGATGGGACGAGATCCGGCCCGAACCGGGCCCGCGACTCCTCAAAAAGGCACGTCGTCAATGAATCTTGATCGTATGAATCAAATGACGGAGGCTCGACCCGGAGGCATGCGCACAGAGACCCAACGCACAGTAGTCCCTTGGCGCGGCGTCGATGCGACCGGTGGTCATTCGGCCTCCCCTCCCCATGGCCTCCGGGGGCCCTTGGCCGCCGCCGCGCTCACCCTCGTCCTGACCGGCCCGCTCCCCGGCCAGCTCGCCAATCCCCTCCCGCCCATGGACGATTCCGGTCTCGAGATCGAGATCGAGGAATGGATCACCATCCCGGCGAGCAGCACGAGCTCCATGCAGGCGCGGATCAGCCATCTCAAACCCTGCCCCGACGGGTCACGCCTGTTCTGCAACGACCTGCGCGGAAAGTTCTGGGTGATCGCGGACACGGATGCCACGGCACCGGCCGAGTTCCTCGACATGGCGGGCCACTTTCCGGACTTCATCAGTTCCCCGGGCCTGGGGACCGGTTTTGCCAGCTTCGCCTTCCACCCGGAGTTCGCCGCGTCCGGCGCCCCCGGGTACGGCAAATTCTTCACCACCCACGTCGAGGATCCCAGCAATGCCCCCGGTCCTGATTTTGCCGGCCCGCTCAACCCGTCCACCAGGCAACACGGCGTCGTCACCGAGTGGACCATGACGAACCATGCCGACAACGCCCTCACCGACGGGCCCGCCAACTTCACGCGCCGCGAGCTGCTCCGGATCGGGTTCCCATCTCAGGTCCACGGTCTGCAGGAGATCGCCGTCGATCCGACTGCAGTGCCGGGCGACCCGAACTACGGTTGTCTCTTCATCTGCGTCGGAGACGGCGGCGCGGTCTACGTCGAGGTCCCCGGCAACACCGGGCGCGTCGATTCGGCCCTCGGGACGATTCTCCGCATTCTTCCCGTCCTCAGCCCGGGACAGTCTGCCACCGCCTACACCACCAGTGCCAATGGCGCCTACTTCATCCCGAACACCAATCCATTTCTCGCCGCCACCGATCCCACCCCCGGCGACGGTGCCGGAGTGGTGCGGGAAATCTACGCCTACGGGTTCCGGAACCCGCACCGCGTCAGTTGGGACGCGGAAGGAAGCCACAAGATGATCTGCGGCGTCATCGGCGAGGACAACATCGAGGAAATCGAAGTTGTGGAACCGGGCGGTCACTACGGCTGGCCGAGTCGCGCCGGCTCCTACCTGTTTGATCCCGGCGACCCGGACTTCGTTTTTCCCCTGCCCGCTCCGGACACCGCGCCACCGTCCAGCCCCCCGGCACCCGCCGCCTACAGCTACCCTGCGGCACAATACGATCACGACGAAGGCCTGGCCGTGGTTGGAGGTTTTGTCTACCGCGGCAGCAGCATCCCGGAACTCTACGGGCGTTACCTCTGCGGCGACATTGCCAAGGGGGGGCTCTTCGTGACGCCGGAGGACGACCTCCGCCTCGAGCCACCCGCCGCCAGCGGGGACGCCCCCGCCACTCTTCGGACCCTCGGCCTGCGTTTCGCCGGGTCCGCTACCGACCTGCTGACAGTTCTCGACCGCAGCCGCGCCGACCTCCGTTTCGGCATCGATCACGAAGGAGAACTCTACCTCCTCAGCAAGCAAAGCGCGAAGATCTACCGCGTCCTCCCCGTCCCCCGCACCTTCGTGGACGCCACCATCGAGGCCGAGGCCAACAGCGCCTCACTGCACTTCCCCACCCGGGTGGGCGCCACCTACCGCTCCTGGTTCTCCCCCGACCTCCGGTTCTGGGCCATCTCCGGTGACACCACCCCCGGCGACGGGAATCCCGGCGTCTTGGACGACGCCCCGCTCACCGGTCGCCGCTTTTTCCGGGTCGAGGAACTCCTGCCCCCGTCTTCCGGCCCGTAGAACCGCTTCCCGCCGTCTTGCCGCCGGCTGCCAGGAAATCGCTTTTCCGCCGGGTTCCTCAAGGCCGTGTCGGCCCGGTCCGCCGTCCCCTTGGGACGCGCCCAATTGGCTCTTGGTGCGTCGGCCCGGGTGTCTGGTAATCCGGCCGGGCCGGATTGAAGGGCGGCGATGAGGGAATTGATACGGCCGGCTCACGAGGTTCCCCGGAAGGTTCCACCTCCCCCCTCCTCCGAGGATGGCCAAAATTCCAAGGTCACCCATGTTGCAGGAACGGAGGGAACGCCAGCTAGCGCCGGCGGCGAGCCATGACGACCATCGCCATCCCGAGCAGGGCAGGCGGACCCGGTTCGGGGATGGCCGTCACCTGTTCAAACGCCAGTTCCCCGTTCCCGGCAAAGTTGCGACCACCCGGCCGGACGGAAAGGATCTCCAGACGGACATGCGAAGCCTGCGGGCCCGACGTCACGCTATTTGAATTCATCCAGGCGCGGTGTCTCCCGGTGGAGTGGACTGCGGTTGTCACGCAGCCGTCGAAGTCGGTCACCCCCGGATCGTAACCGCTGAGACCGCTTTGGTTGATGGAGTGCTCAAGCACCCAGTTGCTGTCCAGGAATCCCATGTCGGTCGTGGCAGAATTGATCCCCACGATGACGCCCGCGCTGCTTGTGTGGCAGAAAAGCAACAGGACGACTACCCCGGCCACGCAACGCAAGCCCATCGTTCGGCGCAACGCCATCAACGCCAGCCTGAGCCAGACGGGAGATCTCGATTCACGCAAGATGTTTCGGACAGTGACGGAATCGTCGAACGGGATTGGAGAGAGCAATCTGTTAGACATGCTGTTGGTGGGTTGCCGATGAATTCCTGGCCAGGAATCGTTCTTCGAGCCCCGCCGGCTGGCCGCCTTTGCGGGTGTCACTCCGCGGCATCACAGCAGCGGCACCAGTGGGAGAGTCCGCACACCCATGTCGAAGGCCGGCTGCCGCCGCCTCCGCAAAGCGCTCTTCTTTCCGGCGATGTCCGCCATGCGCCACAATGCCGCCGGCCAGCACTTCGCACAGCGCCTCCGCGAGAAAGGAAAGCCCCCGTTGGTCATCATCGGCGCCTGGACTTGTCCTCCGAAGTCCCGGCAACCATTCAATCCAAACCACCGTGCAGAATCATCAGCGACAGCTTGACTCCAACACCGTATCTGACCCCTGCTATGACGAAAAGATGCCGCCGCACGTGGATGGCCGCGCCGCACTGAACTCGAGATTCGCCACGATCATATTCGATGTCTTCGGGAGAATTCCCCGCCCCCGCCCGACGCCAAGCGGACGGATCGCGAATCGGAGATCCTGCGCCTTCTCGCCGCCGGCAAGATCAAGGAAGAAGCCGCCGACGTGCTCGCGATCGGCTACCGGCCCGACCGGAGCGCTTCGCCTTTCAGCATGCGCAGGAGTTGCGTTCGCTCGTCGGCGTCGACGGCGCGAAAGCCCTCGAAGGGAACGTGTTCGTCGGGTTTTTCCGGGTCCACCCGGATCCCCCAGAGCGGCCTGACGGACTGCGGCAGAGCGGCGTATCGGAGATCGCCCACCACGCCGGCGCGCTCCGGGTGCCATGCGAGGTATCCGTCGGAGAATCGCGCGAAGCGCTCGAGATCTCCCGCCAGGACGCTTTCCGGCGGCAATCCATCCTGCAGCGCTTCCAGCGTCAACACCGGCACCGAGACGCCCTCGTAAAAGCGCGGCCGTCCCAGCAGACTGGTCCGGATCGCATCGATGTAATAGCGATCGCCGTGCTGGTAGATGCTGCGCCAGAGAACCTGGTTTCCGATGCTCGGCTTGACGGTGGGCCGCTCCAGGGGGTTGTGCCCCCGTTCCCCGGCCAGTTGACGCTGCAAGTCGAGCGTGCGTTCCCGCTGCACCACGCCGAGGACGAGGTAGGCGGAGACGAAGGCCAGCGCGGCCCGCGTCCAACCCGGGCGCTTTCGAAGAATGGCGATGGCCAGCGCGAGCAGCATCACACCCGTGAACACGGGGTCGACGATGGAAATGATGTTCCACGCCACGCGTTCGTCCGAGAAGGGCCAGAAGAGGCGCGTCCCGTAACTCGTGCAGGCATCCAGCAGCCCGGCCGTGGCGAATCCCGCCAGGGAGAACCAGTAGACCTGGCGAAACGGCAATCTCCACCATCGGCGCGTCAGCAGCCAGACGGCAGCCGCGCAAAGAAGCGCCCCCACCGGGATGAAGATCAAGGCATGGCTGAAGTGCCGGTGATACTCGATGTTCAACAAGGGATCCGTTTCCGAGGAAATGAGGATGTCCGCGTCGGGCAGCATGCCCGCCGCCCAGCCGATCGCCGCGGCCTTGCGCAGCGATTCTCGGCGGGCGAAGCAGGCGCCCGCGATTGCTCCGAGCGCACCTTGACTGACGGGATCCATCGCTTGTCACCCAACGCGGAACCGCGCCGAATTGCAACCGGGGATTGTCCCGGCGATCTGGCCGCCGGCCGTCGCAGCCGGCGCCTTGTTCGCGCCAATTGCCGGGACCTTCCTTTCCGGGGCCGGGTTTCCTGGAGGCTCCGGGGCCCCCTTTTCGCCTCGCTCCGAGTGATCAAGGTCAAGAGGGGCCGGAGGCCGGGTCAGCAGAGTTCCCATTCCGCGAAGGCAGGAACCGCAAGTCGGGGGGCAAGCTGAATGGAACGCACGCTCAATCACCACTTTTCGTTCCGCGCTTCCTTGCGGGGCCCTTGAAATCAAGCGGCACAAGGGTCTCGTTCCCAGCTCGATAGGCCCTGGCACACCGCGGGCACACCGTGTCGGATCCTGCCTCGGGTAGTCGTTCGCCGCACTCGCACACCCAGCCCCGGCGCCGGGCCGGGACTCCCAACATGAGCGCGTAATCCGGGACATCGCTGGTGATGACGGCCCCGGCCCCGATGAACGCGTGCCGGCCAATGGTATGGCCGCAGATGATCGTGGCATTGGCCCCGATGCTCGCGCCTTCCCTGACCAGGGTATTGTGGTAATGCTCCGAGCCCTTTTGCTCATACCTGCAACGGGGATCGAGCACGTTGGTGAACACCATGGAAGGGCCGCAGAAGACGTCATCTTCCAAAACGACCCCTTCGTAGACGGAAACGTTGTTCTGGATCTTGACGTTGTCGCCGATGCAAACCCGGGGCCCGATGCTGACGTTCTGACCCAGGGTACAATTGCGACCAATCTTTGCTCCCGACTGGATATGGGTGAAATGCCAGATCCGGGAGCCTTCTCCGATCGCCACGTCCTCATCTACAAAGCTCGAGGGATGGAGGTGGTAACTATCCTCCCGGGCGGAATCATTGCGGGGCAGTTGGCTGGTGGCGCCCCGGTCACCTCCGACTTCGCGCAGGCTCTCGGAAGCCAGTTCCAGGATCTCCAGGACCTCCACGCCGCTTGCAGGCCCGGATATCTCGACCGGTTCCTTGTCCTCCAGGCGATCGAGAAAATACTGCAGTTCTTCCCTGAGAGGCGGGGAAGGATCGTAGGCGATGATCCTCTCCGACCCGTTTCGTTCGATCGGTTCCCCCGCAATCCAGTCAATCCCCTTCTCGTAATAGAGCAGATTCTGATCGGGGGAGGAGTCCTCGAAAACCAGCATGCCCTTGGATCCGATCACGACGATGCGGTGCTCTTTGAAGGGGTGCAGCCAACTGACGAAAATGTGCGCCACGATGTTGTCAGGGTAACGCAACAACGTCATCGTCATGTCAGCGACCCCGGGCTGAAGGTAGGTTCCCCCTCGCGATACAATCTCCATCGGCTTTCGACCGATCAGGTACTGAAAAATCGAGACATCATGGGGCGCAAAGCTCCAAAGAATATTCTCCTCCGCGCGCACTGCGCCCAAGTTCAGGCGATTGCTGTAGATGTACTGGAGACGGCCGAGCATCCCCTCGTTCAGGAGGTCACGGATCTTCCGAATGGCGGGATGAAAGAGTAAAACGTGGCCAACCATCAGGTGCACGCCCTGTTGCTCGGCGAGTTCCTTGAGCGCCACGCCTTCCTCCAAGGTGAGGGCCAATGGCTTCTCGACGAGAACGGGGAAGCTGGCTTCCATGATCCGGCGGGCCAGCGGAAAGTGGGTTGCAGCCGGCGTTGCCAGCACGAAGCCGTCAAAGTTCTGCGAGAGGGCGGCCTCGATGTCGCCCAGGACCGGAACGGAGTATTGCTTCCCGATCTGCTCGCGAACGAGAGGGTCTGCTTCCACGATCCCGCCCAAGGCACCGAGCTCATGGAGGGTGCTGATGTGGTTTCGTCCCCACTTGCCCGCTCCGACGACACAGATCTTTTTTCCCATCATACTCGTTGCCTGGCTCGATTACGTGATTCCACCCGGGCCCGGTCAACTCTGGATGGTGAGGCAAGACGCGGGCGGGTCCGACTGGTGCCGCCGGCCGATCACCGGGCAAGGATGAACGGCGTGACCCGACTGGCGACTCAAATGGACGATCAAGGTCTCTCCTCGCCCAAGACCGCTTCCCGCATGGCCTTCATCCAGGTCACCGTGCAGCCATGCTCTGGTGAAACCGGGATCTCCTCGATGCTGTGAATGGGGTCACGGCTGGCGCTGGAGTAGTGGTAGGGGGCGGCATGGCCAGGCGCCGGAGCGAGTTCCCGCTGCAGGTCGCGAAATTGCTCCGTGAATTCCGGGCCCACAATTCCCTCGAGCAAATGGAATGCCTGTTCGCCCCGCCCCACGTCGGTCAAGGGAAGCCGGTTGAGCGTGGTGATATTGCAGTCGGTTTTGATTTGCACCGCTCGCACCCCAAGCTCCGCCATCGTGAAAGCACGCGGCTCGAACCCCCACAGCTTCACGAACTGCGTGCACCAAAAATCCATCGAGGAGTTCTTCTTTGGAACGGGGGGCCACAGCCTCCAGTTCGTCTTTTCCAGCAATCGCTTGCTGAAGCCGCGACCGCAGCCGGCGGGTTCGCCGATGCGAAACTTCATGAAGGAAGCCTCGTATCCCGGCCACGTCCCGAACTGGAGCGACATCAAATCAATGATATCCGTTCCCTTCAGGCCGACGTAATCCAATCCCCGGCGGAAACAATCGAGAAAAGCGGGAAACAGCTCCATGGAGACCAGGTCGTCGCTGTTGACGAGAACCATGCCCTCCGGCGAGTAGCGTTGTGCCTCTTGGATGACCCGATTCCATTTGTAGGTCACGGGCTCGTTCTCATGTTCAATGTAGTGGAAGCCGGCCTCTTCACAGGGCTTGCGGGAATGCGCACCCTCGGATCCCACGGCGAGCAACACCAGGTCTATTTGATCAGCGAGCCGTCGGCGGATCTCGCCGTAGTAAGCCAGGACGATTCTGGTCAGTTCGGGCCGCTTCCAAACGGTGGTGGCGAGTGCAAGCCGTGGTGTGTTCATGAGCATGTCTCCGCTTCGCGCCTGAGAGCGCCTGTGCGATCGCGCAGTTCAAAAAGAGCGGCCAGCTCCGACTCCTCCAGAATTGAGCGGAGGTAGGAGGTGGCGTTGCTGCCGGTCATCACCCGTTGATAGTCGATCTGATCAAAGGCGTTGATATTGGTGGCCGATTTGATGTCGACCGCCGCTGCCCCGAGGTCCGCCAGGGTCCACAAAACGGGCCGTAGTCCGCGAGTCGCGAGAAATTCAAGGGACAAACTGTCGATTCTCCGGTTGCGGTGCGGTTTCTTCGGCCAAATGTTCCAATCGGTTTGTTCCAGCAGCCGACGGCTATAACAACGCCCGCAGCCTACCGGCTCTCCGGAACGGTGTGGAGCGGACACTTGGTAACCGGGCCAGTAGCCGAGTTGTAACGTGGCGAGATTGAGAAAGTAAAAATCAGTCAGCCCAAAGAAGTCGTGACCGGAGTTGAGCTTCTCCTTGTAGGCCAGGAGCAAGCTCTCGGAGAGGATATCGTCCGAGCCGGTGATGAGCAAGGCGTCGGGATCGAATTGCCGCGCCGCGCGGACTCCCTCGTTCCACTTCCAGGTCAGCGGGGAATTGGCGTATTCCAGGTAGTGGAAGCCGAATCGTTCGCAGAGCTCTCGCGACGCAGTTCCTTCCGACCCGACCGCCAGGAGCTGGAGTTTGACCTCCCCCGCGAGGCGTTGCGCCATCCGTTGGTAGGTTTGCAGCACGAATTCGGTCAGCTCCCGCCGTTGGTACACACAGGTCAATACGACAATCGATGGGACGCTCATGGAGGGACTTCCTTAGGTGACGATGGCGGGCCGCACGAGCCCAAAACTGCCGGGAACTCGCTTTTTCGGGAACGGCCGGAGGACCGGATCGGCCTGCCGGTCGAAGCCTCTTGTCCTTCATGGCTCGCAGAGCGACGAAGGTCGGCGAAGACTGGAGCTCGGGGGAAAGGGGGTTGATGTCGGAGAGAGGCCGGGTTGAGGCTATTCCGCTTCCGCCTCCTTCTTGGCCGCTTCGATGCGCTCGCGCTCGCCGGCAAGGCGCTCGTTCCCGGGACTTTTCTCCTCCGCCTTCCCGAGGATTTCGAGGGCTTCATCGTGGTCGCCGCGCTGGGACTTGAGGGTCGCGAGGATGCGAAGGTCGTGGTGGCCGAGCTTGCCGGGATCCTTCTCGATCGAGACGCTGGGCTTCACCCCCCAGATGCGCGCGACGAGGCGGCAGGACTCCGGGTGGGCCTCCATGAGTTGAAGCTGGTTGAAGGGGTAGATGTTGTTGCCGGTGAAGAACGCCTCGGTGATCTCGGAGAAGTACTCCTTGTGGTCGGTGAGGCCGTAGTGGGGTCGCACGCGTCCATTGGAGTAGGGAACCATGTCGAACTTTCCGGTGTCGCCGAACTTCCGGTAGGTCGCGAGGATCTCCTTGTGGTCGAAGCCGAGGACGCGGTCGTGGTAGGCGTGCGCGAGCTCGTGGAGAACCACGCAGCCACCCCGGGGCGTCTTGGCGGCGCGGACGAGGTCGCGGGCGTGCGTGATGTGGATGGCCCTTGCCATCGCCGGGTCGTAGCCGTGCCTTTCGAGCCACTTGGCGCTGGGGTGGTAGTGGGCGTTTCCGAGCGGGTGGGCGCGGTCGAGGTAGATGGGAACTTCCCGCATCCTGGCGACCGGCTCCTCAGGCAGGCGCATGACGATGCGGTGGAGTCGCTGCTCGAGGACCTTGAGGGCGAGGTCACCGGAGGGCTTGTGCTTGCCCTCGAGCAGGCTGGTGTCGACCTGGACGGTCCAGCCTTCAATCTCGCGGACTTCGTGGGGAATGCGGACCATTTCGGCCTGATCCGCGGCTGGGGCGGGGGAGGCGGTGAAAAGGAGCGCGGCGAGGGTGAATGTCGGGAGGAGCAGAGGGTTCTTGTTCATGATTCGGGCAGTCTCCTCCATACGCCGGTGAGAGGAGGGCTCCTATCGCCCATTCCCCGTTTCAATGAGCTCCCTCGCAGGTGGTCCAGAAGTCCTTGCCCAGCTGTGTGGTGAAGGGGGAAGGAGTCTCGCCGTCGTTGAGGCGCCGGCGCTCATCCTGCAGGAGCTTGCGCAGGCGCGCCAGGGTGCCGGCGTGGGCGTCCTCTTGCGCGAGGTTGCGGGTCTCGTGCGGGTCGGCGATGAGGTCGAAAAGCTGGGTGTGGCGCTCTCCGTCGACGCAGTACTCGATGAGCTTGTAGCGCTCGTCGCGCACCGCGCGGTGCCACTGGAGGAAGGCGAAGGAGAGGTGCTGGCGGTGTTCGGCTTTGGCATCGTTGAGGAGCGGCTTGAAGCTCTGGAACTGGACCGTTTCCGGGACCGGGATTCCGGTCATCTCGCAAAGGGTCGGGTAGATGTCGTAGAGGTAGGTGAGTTGGCCGCGCTTCTCGCCGGCGGGGATGCCGGGGCCGCTGAGGAGGAAGGGGATCTTCACGGAGTGCTCGTAGACGTTCTGTTTCCCGGTGAGCCCGTGGCTGCCGAGGGCGAGGCCATTGTCGGAGGTGAAGACGATGATGGTGTGGTCGGCGTGGCCACTTTCCTCGAGGGCATCGAGGATGCGTCCGACCTGGGCGTCGGTGTGGGTGACGAGGGCGTAGTACCTCGCGAGCTGGGCGCGGAGTTTCTCCCCGCGGAGGGGGCGCTGCATGAGTTTCTCGTCGCGGATGTGGTGCACGCCGGCGTTGAAGGGGTGCTCGGGCAGGAAGTTTTCCGGCAGGACCATGTCCTCCGCGCGATACATCTCGAGGTATTCCCCAGGCGCGTTGAATGGATCATGCGGCGTCATGAAGGAGACGTAGGCGAAGAAGGGTTGCTTGTTGCCTTTCCGCCCCTCGAGGAACTCGACGCAGGCATCGGCGAAGAGCTCGGCGTTGAAAGTGCCATCGGCTGGTTTCTTGGTCTTGGTCACGCCGCCGTTTTCGAAGGTGACCGAGAAGAGGGGCGTCCTGTTCTGACCACGGTGGCCGCCGCGGTAGTAGAGGTTGTCGCCGGCATTGAACGAGCGGGCGAAGTGGCCGTTCCTGCCGAAGCCGGGATCGTGTTTGCCGGTGGCGAAGGCGGTGTAGCCATTCTCGAGGAAGACCTGGGTCATGGTCTTGTGGTCCTCGGCGAGCTCGAAATTCCACATGTCCTGGTTCTCGAGGTTCCAGAGGGTGCGCCCGCTGAAGAGGCAGGCCCGCGAGGGCGTGCACACCGCCAGCGAGGTGCCCCCCATGATGTAGGCGTTGGTGAAGCTGAGGCCGCGGGCGACCAGCTTGTCGAGGTGAGGCGTCTTGATGTGCCCGTTGCCGAGGGCGGCGATGGTGTCGGGCCGCTGGTCGTCGGTGAAGAGGAAGAGGACGTTTGGAGAACCCCGGGCATGTCGCGGGGTGGGTCTCTCCGCAGCAAGGGAGAGCGCGGGGATGGCGAGCAGGCAGGCTGCAACAAGAAGTCGGAGCGACATGGCTTTCATTCTCTTGATCGCTGGCGGGCCCGAGGCCCCGGGTCGCAAGGAAGGTTGCCAGGCGCGACTGCCAGGAAATCGCTTTACTAGCCGGGACAGCGCTTTGCCAGCCAGGAACTCGCTTTTTCGGGAACTGCCGCAGGGCCGGATTGGCCTGCCGGTCGCAGCCTCTTGACCTTCATAGCCCGCAGAGCGACGAAGGTTGGCGAAGACCGGAGGTCGGGGAAAAGGGGGGGTGCGGGGGAAAGGGGGCGGAACTGGTGTCCCGGCGCAGAGGCTGATCGAAGCTGTCCTCGTCAGGCTGGGCAGGCTTCCTGGGGCGGTTGAACCAGTCGGGGTTTGGCTCGTCGTCGGGGATCCATTCCTTGATGGCCGGCCAGGGAGGTTCGATGGCCGCCACGCACGCGCTGCCGGCGGAATCGAAGAGATCGCCCCCGCTGCGGCAACACCCCGGTTACGACTTCTTTACAGCCGCGGAGCTGGGCGCCAACTATGATCCCGCACGTCCTGATCAGCCACACCCGCCAACAGCCATGCAATTCAAAGCCATCCCTGCCGTCTTCCTGAAACTCGTCCTCGCCCTCGTCCTCGCGGGTCCGGCCCTTGCCGACCGGGCGTATTCGGTCCCCCCGGGAATCAACGTGCTCAGCACCACATCCAAGGTCATCGGCGCATACGTGAAGAACCACTATCCCGTGGCCCGGACACATGCCTTCGTGGATCTCATTCACTTCGAGCACGCCACCTCGCTCCATGTCCTGCCAGCCATCTCAAAGAACGCGAAGCCGCCCATGGTGGCAGAGCGGGGTCCGCTCGCCGGCGGGGTTTGGTGCGACATCGAGGTTAAGAATGGCGGAATCGACAAGGCGGCCGCCTACGCCCGGGCCGAGGGGGCCATCGACCGCAAGGCGTTCATGGAATACCGCTACTACCTGGCGCCGCCGCACGAGCCACACCACCATCTCATCGTGACCCTCCGCCTTCCCCGGGACGCCGGCGGGAAGGGAGAGCAGTTCCTCGAGGGACTGAAGAAGGCCCTCGAGGAATTCCGCATCGAGCGGCAGACGCTGCGACAGCCTGAGTAGGGCCGGAGTGCCCGACGATTTTCCACGACGATTCCCCGGACCATCACCAGGTCGCAATGGGGGCAGACGAACTTGGAACGATCAATCGACCTCTGCGAACCTCTGCGATCTCTGCGGTGGGACATTCGTCGTTCCACCGGGGCTGGAGAGTGGGCGGTTGTGGTTGGGAAGATTGACCGCAGAGTGCGCAGAGGGCGCAGGGAGGTTTTGGATGTCGGGTCCTGCTGTCGAAGGGATAGTATATCGACCTCTGCGAACCTCTGCGGTGGGACATTCATCGCTTCATCGGGACTTGGGAGTGGCCGGTCAGGTTGAACTGCTAGAAAATCGCTTTTTCAGCCCTGTTCTTGAGCCCCTGTCAGACTCCTCCTTCGTCAAGACTTCGAAGGGCAGGCCGGTCCGCCTGAGGCGGGTGGTGGGGGTGCAGAAATAGTGCCGCTTCAAGCTCCTGTATCGATTCTCATATTTTCCGTATGTCTCAGGATGATCAGCAACCTCAGAAATAATAAGACCTCGCAAAATCCGTTGCTGATACAAATACTCCTGCCTAATTTTAGGTTCCTCAAATGGCGAATACCCCAACCACTTGGCAATCTTTCTCAGCGCATCAGGCTTCCCAGGTTTTGTTCTTCCAGCCTCCCGGTTCTCCTCCGATGAACGACAGAAAGAATCAGACATCATGAAAAGAATCCTCGGAATATTTCCAATCTCGATCGCTCTTGCCGCTGGCCTGTATGGTCAGGGCAAAGAGGCAGAAGCCCGCCAGAAGACACTCCGGGTTCCCGGCGGTCATCCCACCATTCAGGCGGCGATCGATGCGGCGGTAGCCGGTGATGTGGTGTTGGTTGACCCGGGCTCCTATAAGGAACGCATTCAGCTGAAGACGGGGATCACCGTGAAAAGCGCAGGCGACGATGCGAGGGGCGAGCTGGGATTGAAACGGGCCGAAGCGACGATTATTGACGGGACCGGCGGCGATGAAAAGGATCCGGGAGTAGCCATGGCGGAGGATTCGATTCTCGATGGCTTCACCGTGACGGGAGTCGGGAAATACGACGAGGCGCTCTGGAACAGGCACCATGCCACACAAGGAAATCAGCAGTCGCACGAACACATCGGGATCCCCGGGGTCGCGGGTATCTCCGTCGTGGGAATCGGGCACTGCAGGGTTGAAAACAACATTGTCCACCACATCGGCTACACCGGGATTGCAATCATGGGCACGGAAGGCAAACGGGTCTCACCTCACATCGTGCGCAATGTCACCTATCGCAACATGGGCGGTGGAATTGGTTCAATGAGAGAGTCGACCGCTATCATTGCGGAGAATGTCTGTTTCGAAAATTTCTATGCCGGGATCGGTCACGACAACGCCAGTCCCCTGGTCGTCGACAACACCTGCTACGCCAATCTCCGCGCGGGAATCGGCGTGAGCGAGCATTCCAGGCCGGTCGTGCGCGGCAACAAGTGCTACCGGAATCGCCGCGCCGGAATCGGGATCCGAACCGGGAAAGACACGAGGCCAGTCATCGAGGACAACGACTGCTACGAGAATGAGATGGCCGGAATTGGAACAGACGAACACGCATCGCCGATCATCCGCGGCAATCGCTGCTACGACAACGTCCTGGCGGGAATAGGAACCCGGGACAAATCGCAGCCCACCATCATCGGCAACAAGTGTTACCGCAACGAGCAGGCCGGAATCGGGAGCCGGGGCGGCGCGAAACCTCTCATCGTCGGTAACGAGTGCTACGAAAATAAGCTGGCCGGCATCGGTCAACGCGGGGATGCGGAAACGACGCTGATCGGCAACTACTGTCATCACAACGGGACGACTGGTATCGGATTCGACGAATGCCAATCCGGCCGGGCCACTGTGATGAACAACCGGGTCATCGACAATGCCCTCGTCGCCGTGGGAATTCATTCCGGTTGGAAAGTAAACCTGTCCGGCAACGAGCTTTCGCGCAAGGGCGGGCTGCCCCCCATCGTGATGGTCTTCGCGGGAGCCGAAGCGACCTTTTCCAACAATACGATTCGAGGGGAAGGCGTTGCCGGGATCCGGGTGGCCGGGACGGTGAATGCCACCGAAAATCATTTCGAGGCCTTGAAGATGAGAAAAGTCGGACCGCCCAGTTTTGCAATCTGGGGCCTGGAAGGTTCGATCGTCACGATGGAGGGCAACCAGGTCAAAACGTACCGCCACGCTCTCAGCGCGACCGGGGCAACGGTCAACGCGAGCAACAACACGGTGAGTGATTTCTTCCGAAACGCCTTCGTCGTGAAGAACTCCTCCACCCCAGCCAACATCTTCAACAACATCGCCATCACGGATGATCCGAAAGCGGAAGTAATTTCGATCGAGGGCGAGAAAGGCGTGATCTCCGGTAACGAACTGACTGCTGGGAAATCGCTTTTTCAGCCCTGTTTTTGAGCCCCTGTCAGACTCCGTCCTTCGTCGAGACTACGGAGGGCAGGCCGGTCCGCCTGAGGCGGATGGTGGGGGTGCAAAAGCAAATTACTAGCAGCAGCAGCCAAATTACTAGCAGCCATGAACAGTTCAACAGAAAGTAGTACAACGTCGGATCTTCCGTCACAGGATCTCAGCAGTAACGGGTCAAGCAAACGATCGTTGCGGACAGTCTCCCATGTTCTGGGCGTGCTTTCGCTAATCTGGGCACTGATCGCCTGGGCTGAGTGGTTCTTGATTCCTTTGCTTTATCCTCACGATGGTAGCCCTGCACCCTATTTGGAGTTCGCACCCATGGCGATCTTGCTGCTCCTCGGTTGCTTTATCATCTCGATCGTCAACCCCCTGATTTCCATCGCGGCGCGGCAATCGCAAATGCTGATTTACGCGGTCCCGGCCGCAGTTTTCGTGGTGTTCCAGGTGGGAAGCTTCCTTTACGACATCTTTTCCTGATGACTAACCCCCTTTACTGCTGGGAAATCGCTTTTTCAGTCCTGTTTTTGAGCCCCTGTCAGACTCCGTCCTTCATCCTTCGCCATCCGACTTCGCCGAGGCTTCGACCGACAAGAGGTTTCGGAGGACAAGTCGTCGAGACTACGGAGGGCAAGCCGGTCCGCCTGAGGCGGATGGTGGGGGTGCAGGAATTCGCTCGTTCATCCCTGCTTTTCCCGCCTGCTGAGACCCGCTCCTTCGTCGCCCCCTTCGCCGAGGCGACGGAGGTCAAGGAGACTTCGGAGGGCAAGCCGGGGTGGGCGGGTGCCGCACAAAGGACCTGTCCCCGATGATCGTTCCTTTACAGCGCGACCTCGAGCCGCACGAAGGCGCGCTCCGCTCCCGGCGGGAGGGTCACGCTCACCTCGGCGGTGCCGGCATCGACCTCGACCGACGCTTCCGCGAGATGGACTTCCCAGTCACCGCCACAGACCGGCCGTGAAGCCACCGTCGTCCAGTTCGCAAGGTCGTCGCTGATCCGCACCTCGGCGCGGGCGCCGTCGGTGATGCCCGGGGTGAATGCGTAAGCGAAATCCGTGCCGGCTCCCGCGAGGCGCGGCAGGGAACCGGGAGAGCTCGCGAGGGGATTCGCCCCGAGGAAGAACTCGAGGAGATTCACGAGGCCGTCGCCGTCCGGGTCGGCCCCGGGGAAGGCGTGCGGCAGGCCGGCATCTCCCCCGAACTGGGCCGTCTGCCAATCGCCGTAGGGATCATAGGCGACGTTCGGCACCTCGCCGAGGTACGGGGCCGCCCCAGGTGAGGCCGACAAGAGGACCGGCGGATCGGCGGTGGCATTGGCGGCCGGATCGTAACTCACGTTCATGGCCTGCAGCGCCCCCTCGGTGAGCGCCGGGTCCGGGCGGCGGAGACGGAAGTAGTCGACCTGCGCGATGAGGTCCGGTTGCCCGTTGACGGGCGGGGCGTAGTTGAAGTGGTAGGCATCCTCGACATTCCCCGAAAACGGCGCGGCCGTCGGCCAGTCGGTGTAGGCCGTGATGCCCACTTGCAGGTCGGGGCCAAAGTCGGGGAAGGGGTGATCCGGATTCGGATAACGATTCTCCACGATCCATTCGCCGGCGAGGCTGTGTTTGCGGAGGCACACAATGGTATCCCCGACGCGGACCATTTGCAGCCAGGCTTCGGTCTCCCCCTGGTCGATTCCCACCGAGGAAAAGTAGAGTTGCGAGTTGCTGTTGCGCGTCGCCTTGATCTCGAACTGCCGCGTCCCCGGACTGCCGGCGCTGCCGTAACTGAGAAACACGAAGTTCTCGGTGTTCGGCACATAATCGCTCCCGAAGTCGCCCGGCGGCCAGACCGCATTGGTCGTGTAGGGATCCGGCGCGGCCTGCGTGATGGCCCGCGGACCATGCACGAGAATTCCCGCCAGGGAGAAACTCCGGTTCGGCGGCTCCTCCGGATCGCCCGGATTATGGCGGCTCAGGATCCGCACCCGCAGCGTCGCCACGAAATCACCGCTCACTTCCTTGAAGAACAGCAGGCCGCGCAAATGGTTGAACCAGGTGAGCGCCCCCGGAACGACGTGGAATCGTCCCGGCGCAGTGGTGTTGATGTCCGCCATCTCGTAAGACGGAGTGCCCCAGCCTTCCACCACCCCGAGATCCTGCCAGGCGGCGATGCTGGCGGAGTCATCGAACTCGTCACTCAAGGGCGCGAGATCATCGGCCCCGGCAAGAGACCCGACAACGAGCATCGGCGTGACGACAAGCTTCCAAGCGGGCATAGCCACTAGTTCGTCACGATTCCGCCATCGTTTCAAATTCGTTCGTCAAAAATGCATGCGAGGTCCCGCTCCGGGCTGAATTGCCGGATCACATGAGGTTGCCAGGCCGGGGCGGAACCCGCAAACCTGACAACCGTAATGATTGAATACAACCTGGCTCCTGCCAAAGCCTGAGACACGACCAAGCTCGGGATCGACGCCCACGCGAATTGGCAATACGTGGCCCGGCAGCTCGACGGGGCGACCCCGCAGCCGGTGCAGAAGATGGCCTTCGATGGCCTCCTGCACTTCGTGGCGAAACAGCAGGGCCTGGCGAGAGAGGTGCATACTTGCTACGAGGCGGGGGCCTTCGGCTACCACCTGCACCGCAAGCTGGTGGCGATGGGAGTTCGCAACCTGGTGGTGCAGCCGCAGGACTGGGACGAGCGGGCCAAGCGGATGGCGGCGGAGAAGGAACGGTCCTTCGCGGAGTTGGTGCGTCGCGGTTTGGAGCAGATGACGCTCCGGTATCCGGCAGCGGGAGGCGGGGGAATGATCAGCTGCGACACCAACATTCTCTTCGTGGCGCTGGAGTCGAGCCGCCCGGGGCATGCGGAGGCGCGCGCTTTCCTGGACGCCCGTCGCGACGACCCGGAGTTCGGGATCTGCGAGTTGGTGTTGATCGATCTCTACATGTTGCTGCGCAACCCGGTGGTGGCGCGGAAGCCGTTGGGGTCCCGGGAGGCGGGGGGATCATCCGGGCGCTGCGGTCGAATCCGCGCTGGGATGTTCTCGACTATCCCGGGCCGGCGGCGAGGGTGATGGATGCGGTGTGGGAGCAGGCTGCGACCGCGAAGCTTCCGCGGCGCGAGGGGTTCGATGTGCGCCTGGCGATGACGCTTCGGCATCACGGGGTGACGGAGTTCGCCACCGCGAACGGGAAGGACTTCGCGGAGTTCGGATTCGAGCGGATGTGGAATCCGCTGGAGGTGAAGCCCCGAAGGGGCGGAGGCGATTAGCCCCGGGCCCCGGGCCGGGGATCGATGGCCAGATTGCGGCCCGGAAGCCCCGGCTCGGCGAGTGCGAAGACAGCTGCTTGACAGATGCCAGGAAGTTGCATATATATGCAGCATATCCATGCGCACCACCTTGGTCATCAATGACGAGCTCTTCGCGGAGGCGAAACGAGTCGCGGCGGTCCGTCAATGCAGCCTGAGTGAGATCGTCAACGAGGCCCTGCGGGTTGCCTTGAAACCCGCGGGGCGGGTGGCTGAGGCGCCGCCCTTCCGGATGCTGCGGTTCCGCGGCGAGGGCGGGCCGGTCGATACCTCCCCGGCGGAGTTGTCGACGCTCGAGGAAGGGGACGAGCGGGATGCATACCGGCCATGACGCTCTTCGACGTCAATGTCCTCATCTACGCTCATCGGGAGGACCAGGTCTCTCATGATTATTACCGCGAGCATGTCGAGGGGCTCGTCAATGCATCGGGCGCCTTCGGGCTCTCGACCCTGGTGGCGGTGGGCTTTGTCCGAATCGTGACCCATCCCGGATTTCCAAACGGTCCCACCCCGTTGTCGCAGGCCCTGGCGGTCATCGACGCCCTCGCGTCTCTGAATCACTGCCACTGGATTGCGCCGGGTCGCAGGCACTGGGAACTCACGTCCCAGCTATGCCGCAAGCTGGAATGCACGGGTAAGGCGGTTGCCGACGCGCAACATGCGGCCGTCGCCATCGAGCACGCGTGCCGGTGGGTCACCCGTGATCGCGACTTCAGGCGGTTTACCGCGGATGGGCTGAAGCTCGAGTTGCTCGAACCTGGTTCGGCATAGATTGCGGAACCGGGTGTGATTCCTGCAATTCGAAATTCAGCATTCCTTGTTGGATATCGGATGTTGCTGGGCTGCCCAGGGGGATAGACGAATGGCGCCCGAAGAGATCCATCTGCGGCGCCTTGGATTCGGGCATGGCGGGGGCCTTGGGTTTTGTCTTCGCCGCCCGCTGTCCGCTGTCCGGCGGCTGCCTTGGCTCCACCGGGGCAAGCCCGGTGGGGGCTGATTTTATCTATGGGCCTTGCTTGGACCGGGGCGGGCCCCTCTGCGAACCTCTGCGTTCTCTGCGGTGAAGAATTCGTCGCTTCACCGGGGCTGGAGAGTGAAATGTGGTCTTGGGCAGGGCGGATGAAATCCGCCGCCACCTCACTCCCCGAAGAGGTCCATCTGCGGCGCCTTGGACTCGGGCATGGCGGGGGCCTTGGGCTTCTTCCTCGCCTTCTTCTTCCCGGCCTCCGGCTTGACGGCGTTGCCCTCGAGGTGCGCGAGGATGTCCTTGGCGCGGTCGATGATGGGTTTCGGGAGGCCCGCCAACTTGGCGACCTGGATGCCGTAGCTCTTGTCGGCCGGGCCCGGGAGGATCTGGCGGAGGAAGATGATGTCGTCGTTCCACTCGCGCACGGCGACGTTGTGGTTCTTGACGGCGGCCTTGGTGCGTTCGAGTTCGCAGAGTTCGTGGTAGTGCGTCGCAAAGAGGGCGCGGCACTGGATGGTGTCGTGGAGGTGTTCCGCGACGGACCATGCGATCGAGAGGCCGTCGAAGGTGGCGGTGCCGCGGCCGATCTCGTCGAGGATGACGAGGGAGCGGTCGGTGGCGTTGTTGACGATGAGGGCGGTCTCGTTCATCTCGACCATGAAGGTCGACTGGCCCTTGGCGAGGTCGTCGCTGGCCCCGACGCGGCAGAAGATGCGGTCCACCACGCCGATGCGGGCCGACTCGGCGGGGACGTAGGCGCCGATCTGGGCCATGAGGACGATGAGGGCCACCTGGCGGATGTAGGTCGACTTCCCTGCCATGTTGGGGCCCGTGATGATGAGGAGACGCGCCGTGTCGTGGGCGAGGTGCGAGTCGTTCGGGACGAACTTCTCCTCGATCATGGTCTGCTCGAGGACTGGGTGGCGGCCGTTGACGATCTCGAGGTCGCGGCTCTCGTCGAGGACCGGGCGGGTGTGCTGGTAGTGCTGGGCGGTTTCGGCGAGGCCGAGGAGGACGTCGAGGGTGGCGAGGGCGTCGGCGGTCTGCTGGAGTTCGTCGAGGTGTTCGGTGACCTCCTTGCGGAGCTTGAGGAACTCGTCGTATTCGAGCGCCTTGGCGCGTTCGTCGGCGCCGAGGACCTTGTTCTCGACCTCCTTCAGGCCGGGCGTGATGAAGCGCTCGGCATTCGCCATGGTCTGCTTCCTCTGGTAGTCGTCGGGGACCTTGGTGAGGTTGGCCTTGGTGATCTCGATGAAGTAGCCGAAGACGTTGTTGAACTTGACCTTCAGGGAGTCGATCCCGGTCCGCTCGCGCTCGGTCTTCTGGAATTGCGCGATCCACTCCTTGCCGTCGCGGGAGGCGTTGCGGAGGTCGTCGAGTTCCGGGCAGAATCCGTCGCGGAGAATGCCGCCGTCCTTCGGCGCGGCGGGGGGTTCGTCGACGAGGGCGCGGTCGAGGAGCTGCACGAGGTCGGGAAACTCGTGGAGCTGAGTTTGGATTTTGGATTTGAGATCCTGGGGGGCGGCTTCGCCGCTTTGGGCATGGCGGTTGGAAACCGCCGCCACGTCTTCCTTGAGGGCGGGGATCTGGGCGAGGGAGGTCTGGAGCGACTGAAGGTCGCGGGGGTTGCCGGAGCCCTGGGCGAGGCGGCCGGTGGCGCGCTCGATGTCGCGGATGTTCTTGAGCGACTCGCGGCACTTGGTGAGCAGGAAGGGCTCCGCGAGGAACGAGGCGATGAGGTCGTGGCGGGCGGTGAGGGTGGGGAGGTCGGCGGTGGGGTGCAGGATCCAGTGCCGCAGCTTGCGGGCCCCCATGGGGGTGGCGGTGCGGTCCAGGACGCCGAGGAGGGTGTGCTCGCGGCCGGAGCGGCTGTCGACGAGGTCGAGGTTCTGCTGCGAGGCGGAGTCGATGGCGACCTGCTCGCCGGGATGGCGCACCGCGAGGGTGCGGAGGTGGTCGCACGACCGGCGGAGCTGGTAGGAGAGGTAGTGCAGGATGGCGCCCGCCGCCCCGAGGGCCGGGTGCAGGCCGGCGCAGCCGAAGCCGTCGAGGGACTGGACCTTGAAGTGGTCGCGCAGGGTGTGGACCGCCTGGTCGCGGAGGAAGGCGTAGCTGTCGTAGGGGAGGTTGTGGCGGAGCCCGCCCAGGACCTCGAGCTGTTCATCCGGGACGAGGAGCTCGGAGGGGGCGAGGCGGGTCAGTTCGTCCTCGAGCGCCTGGCGGTCGGGAAACTCCGAGACGGTGAACTCGCCGGTGGAGTGGTCGACGACCGCGAGACCGAAGGACCCGCGCTCGTGGCACACCGCCGCGAGGTAGTTGTGGCGGGTGTCGTCGAGGAGGGTGAGGTTGTCGATGGTGCCCGCCGAGATGATCTGGGCGATCTCGCGCTCGACGAGCTTGCCGGGGACCGGGTCGGAGGTCTGCTCGGCGATGGCGACGCGCCGGCCCTGCTTGATGAGTTTCGCGATGTAGCCTTCCGCGGCGTGATGCGGCACGCCGCACATCGGCACCCCGCCGCGCTTGGTGAGGGCCACGTTCAGCAGGCCCGCGGCCTGCTTGGCGTCCTCGAAGAACATCTCGTAGAAGTCGCCGAGGCGGTAAAGGAGGAGGACGTCGCCCGGCAGCGAGCGGCGCATCGCCTGGTATTGCGCCATCATCGGGGTGAGCTTGCCCTCCTTCTGACCGGTCGCTGCCACGGGACGATTTAGGATCAGCCGGTGGCGCGGAGCAAGAATCAAGCCCGGGACGCTGGGAGTAATGGGCGCCCGCCGGGCGGATGGGCG
>JABDMC010000206.1 GCA_013001695.1 Akkermansiaceae bacterium | reverse complement strand
ATCGATGAAGCGGATCTCGTCGCCGTGCTGGTATTCGCGGAATTCGTCGAAGTCGAGACCCTGCCCCTTGAAGGAGGAGTGGTATTCCCCCGCGAAGGATTCCGAGACCAGGCGCTTGGCCCGGATCTCGAGGCGCCGCACGCGCTGCATGACTTCTTCGATGGTCTTCTCGTCGAGCATTGGGAGGGGCGGGTGGCGGGCGGCCGGGCGGTTCCGGCCGGGGGCATGCCGCCGAAATGCGCGGTGTTACGGCACCGGGACTTTCGACAGGATGCGCTCCAGGACGGTGTCGGTCGTCATGTCTTCCGCTTCGGCTTCGTAGGAAAGCAGGATCCGGTGGCGGAGGACATCGCGCGCCAGCAGCTTCACGTCCTGCGGGGTGACGAAGGACCGGTGTTCGATGAAGGCGCGGGCCCGGGCCGCGAGGGCGAGGTTGATCGACGCCCGCGGGGAGGCCCCGGCGCGGATGAGGGCGCTCAGCCCCGCGTCCACCTTCGACGGGTAGCGCGTGACGTTGACCAGGTCGACGATGTACTCGCGGACCGCGGCGTCGATGTAGATCTGGTCGAGCAGGGCGCGGCTGGCATCGATGGCCTCCGGCTCGACGACCGGGCGGGTCTCGTCGACGGGGGCGGTGGAGGCCATGCGGTCCATGATCTCGAGTTCATCGCTCTTCGACGGGTAGCCGACAGTGACCTTCAGGAGGAAGCGGTCGAGCTGGGCTTCGGGCAGCTGGTAGGTGCCCTCCTGGTCGATGGGGTTCTGGGTGGCCAGCACCAGGAAGGGTGAGGGGAGCCGGTAGGATTCCTCGCCGAGGGTGACCTGCCGTTCCTGCATGGCCTCGAGGAGGGCCGACTGGACCTTGGCCGGGGCCCGGTTGATCTCGTCGGCGAGGATGATGTTGGCGAAGATGGGGCCGAGCTTCGGCGCGAAGGTGCGTTCCTCCGGGTGGTAGATCATGGTCCCGATGAGGTCCGCGGGAAGGAGGTCGGGCGTGAACTGCAGGCGGGAAAATTGCAGATGGAGGCTGCCGGCGAGCGCCTTCACGGCGAGCGTCTTGGCGAGGCCGGGCATCCCCTCGAGGAGGATGTGCCCGTTGCAGAGGAGGCCGATGAGGAGGCGGTCGACGAGCTGGGCCTGGCCGACGAGGACGCGCGAGATCTCCTCCTTCACGGCGCCGACCCACTGGCTGGCGGCCTTGATCTGCTCGGAGAGTTGCTGGGGATCGTTGGCGACGGTGGACATGAAATCGCCGGAACGATTGCAGAATGGGGCGAGGATGCAACCGGGAAAGCCCCGCCGGGCGCCCGGGGATCGGCCCCCGGACTCCTAGAGGAACTTCCGCTCGGTGAGGACGGCGCGGACGTCGCCGACGAAGACCTTGGAGCGAATCTCGATGGGGAGCCGCTCGGCGTCGTCGGTGATCCACATCGTGGCGGATTTCATCTTCTTGTAGGAGCGCAGCTTCATGGTGGCGCGGTCGATCTTCTGGAGCTCGAGGCCGAGGCGGATGCAATCGCGTCCGCGGTGGGCTTCGCGCCCGAGGACCGTGACCTTCGCGAGGTACGGGGAGGCGAAGGGGTGCAGCACCATGGTGGCGCGGTCGCCGTTCTTGAGCGGCAGGCTCCGGATGTAGAGGATCGCGGAGAGGAAGTCGTGCACGGTCGACTTCGAATACGAGAAGAAGGTCGTGCGGGTGGTCTTGGCGGCGCCCTTCTTGAGCGGGACGGTGACCTCCGTCGACTTCACCGAGCCGCCGTAGCGGTTGGAGGTTTCCTTGCGCTCCTTCCCGTCGACCTCGTTGCCGATAAAGACCGCGGGCGTGTAGTCGGCCTTGTTGAGGATGGAGGTGAAGGAGTACTTGTACGGGTAGAAGGTCTTGGCGATGCCGGAGCTGCCTCCGTAGGCCTGGGCGATGAAGTGGCGCGGGTAGCGCTTGTCGGGGCGGCCGAAGATGAAGGTCATGTCGCCGGAGTTCAGCTTGCCGTCCCAGCTGAGCACGTAGCGGAGTTGCACCGGCTTGATGCGGAGGTGGGGGCCGGGTTTGCCGGCATTGACGGACGCCTGCCAGGCGGACGCCGGGAGCGGCAGGAGGAGGACGGCGAGCAGGAGGGGGAGGAATCGCATCACGTCTTGAGACTGTCGGAAGGGGGAGATCATTCGAAATATCCGGATACTCCGGGCGGGCGCGGCGGGCGGCCGGGGTCAGAACAACGTGCCGTTCCAGCCCCACATGCCGCGCGCGACGTTCTGGAAGGTCACATAGATGCGGTCGGGCGGGATCGCAAGGTGTTGCTGCACCAGGCCGCTGAGCGCAGCGCAAAGATCGGGCAATTTTTCGGGCGGGAGGCCGAGGGCCTTGAGTTCCACCATGGCGAGGGGGGCCGATCCGCCCGCGAAGATCATCGCCTGCCCGTCGTCCAGGGCGCCCATGAAATAGCGCTCGTCCTTCCCGAGGTGGCCGGAAACGAGGCGCGAGGCTTCGCCCAGGAGGGCTTCCTGCCGGGGGCCGGGCACTTGGCAGTTGGTCTGGATCTTGAGGTAGGGCATCGGCGGAGGTGGTCGGGGTGGGCGCGGCAGTCCGCGGGATGGTCAGCCCTTCCCGCCGTAGACCTTCTCCGGGTCGAAGGTCTTTCCGTCATCGACGAAGGTGAGGGTGGCGGGGTCGCCGGGGGTCACCTCCCGGTAGAAACACGACCGCCGGCCGGTGTGGCAGGCGCCGGTCTCCTGGTCGACGTAGAGGATGACCGCGTCCTGGTCGCAATCGGTGCGGATGGAGCGCACCTTCTGGGTGTGTCCGGAGGTGGCTCCCTTGTGCCAGAGCTCCTGCCGGCTTCGCGAGAAATAGACCGCTTCGCCGGTATCAAGGGTCCGGCGCAGGGATTCCTCGTTCATCCAGGCGAGCATGAGGGGCTCCCGGGTGCGGGCGTCGACGGCAACCGCCGCCAGGAGCCCGTCGGCATCGAACTTCGGGCAAAAAACCGCGGATTCGTCGATCGACTCCTGGTCCTCCCGGGCGCCGAAGGTGGTGGGTTGGCTCATGCCGGGACCTTAGGGGTTGATGGGTGCGCTGGGGAGGGCAAAGATGCCGGCGGAATGGCGGTGACGGCGAAAAAGGCCCTGGCGCTGATGACCGAGGCGCATGAGCGGGGGAGGCTCGCGCATGCCTTTCTCGTCTCCGGTCCGGCCGGCAGCGGGAAACGCGACCTGGCGGCCCGCGTCATCCAGTTGGTGAATCCGCCGCCGGATGACGGGGCCGCCAACCTCTTCGGCGACGACGACCGCGAGGTCGCCGTGAAACCGCTCGAGGAACTGGAGGGGGAATTCGTCCGCATCGTGCGGCCGGAATCGAAGTCGCGCCGGATCAAGGTCGAGCAAATCCGGGAACTCGAGCACGCCTTCCAGATGGCGGCCCCGGCCGGAACGTGGAAAATCGGGGTGGTGCTGGATGCGGACCGCATGTGGGACGAGCCCTCGAACGCCTTCCTGAAAACGCTCGAGGAACCACCGCCCGGGAGCCTCGTCCTGCTCCTCACCGCCCAGCCGGAATTGCTGCTGCCGACGATTCGTTCGCGTTGCGTGGACCTTGTGCTGCAGCCCGTGAGCCGGGCGGAACCGCTCGAGGGCGAGGAGCGCGAGGCCTTCGGCCAGCTCCTGGATCGCAGCGGCCGGGAGCGCTCGGCGCGCGGCGCCCTGCTGCTGCGGGGCGGCTTCGAGGCGATCCTGGCCAGCCGGAAGGCCGCCATCGCGGCGAGAAACGAGGCGAGCCTCAAGGAGGAGGCCGCCGCCTACAAGCAGACGACCGAGGGCGATTGGCTCGAGAAACGGGCGGAATATTTCAAGGCCCGGACGGAGGCGGAATACATCGGGGTGCGGGCGGGCCTCATGGACTGGCTCATCGGGTGGATGGGGGACGCCGTCCGCCAGAAGGTGGGCGCCGCGGGGCTGGCCTACCCGGAAAGCGCGGCCGAGACGGCGGCCTTCGCGGCAAGCGAGGAGCTCCCCGGCCTCCTGCGCCGGCTGGATGCCCTGCAGGAATTGCGGGAGGGCCTCAACACCAACGTGCAGGAAGGCCTCGCCATGGAGATCGCGTTCCTCCGGGCCTTCGGCTAGGCGCCGGTCAGTAGTCGCCGGCCTGCTCCTCGACCGCGAAGGACTGCCGGAGCCCGAAGGTGTCCGGCAGTTCGAGCGAGACGCTTTCGAAGAGGCGGCTGAGCGAGTCGATGATGTCCAGCATGCCGGCGGTGAACTCGCCGGACGAGAACTGCGGCATGGCGCGCTCGAGAATGCCATCGAGGGTCTCCTGCCGGAGGAACGGCTCGAGCCCGTAGCCGATGGTCAGCCCGGCCCGCCGGCCGTGGGGGTCGACCCCGATCAGGATGTCGCGGTTGTTGCCCAGCTTGTTGGCCTGCGCCGAGAGCCCGGCCGAGTTGAACAGCCAGAAGAGGTGCACGCTCAGCGGAAACTGCGCCGCGAAATGGCTGACCACCACCAGGATCTTCGACTGCGGGAATCGCCGGTGGAAGGTGCGCATGGCGGCGTGCAGGCGGCGCTCGTCGGCCGGTTCCAGGGTGCCGGTGAGGTCGGTGAGGCCGTTCGCCGACAGCCGGGGGACCGGTCCCATGACGGCATTCGCCCGCGCCAGATCGAAGTTGCACTGCGGGCAGGAGGCCGAGGTTTCGGTGAGCGCCGTCCGGCAGTAGGGGCACTGAATCACGGCGTCGATGCTAAGCGCGGACCGCCGGGAGCGCAAAGGGAACCGCCCTGCGGCCGGGATTGAGGCGGCGGGCCGATGTGAATAGCATGGCGGCCGGCGGCGGTCCCCGGCGACGGATTGCGGTTGGCAAGGGGGCGGGGGATATCGCACAACCAGCGCATGGCACGATTTGACGGGAAGGTTGTGGTGGTCACCGGGGCGGGACGCGGGATCGGACTGGAGGTCGCGCGGGCCTTCGCCGCGGAAGGCGCGAAGGTCGCCGTCCTGAGCCGCAATCCCCAAAGCTGCGGCGTGGCGGCCAAGCAGATCAATGCCGAGCATGAGGGCGCGGCCCGCTTCTATGCGGTCGACGTCGCCGATCACGAGGCGGTGCAGGCGGTCGGGAAGCAGATCGTGGAGGATTTCGGGACCGTGAACATCCTCATCAACAATGCCGGGGTGACCCGCGACGGGCTCCTGATGCGCATGAAACCGGAGGATTGGGACGCGGTGCTCGACACCAACCTGAAGGGGGCCTTCAACATGGTGAAGGCCCTCCAGCGGACGCTCATGAAGGCCGCCGACCCCCGGATCATCAACATCAGCTCCGTGATCGGGCTCATCGGGAACGCCGGGCAGGCGAACTACGCGGCCAGCAAGGCCGGGCTCATCGGGTTCACGAAGTCCCTCGCCCGCGAGCTGGCGGGGCGCAAGGTGACCTGCAATGCGATCGCGCCGGGATTCATCCGGACCGACATGACGGAGGCCCTGCCGGAGGATATCCAGGCCGAGATCCTGAAGCGCATTCCGCTGAACGACCTCGGCAACGTGGAGGACGTGGCGGCCCTCGCGATGTTCCTCGCGGGACCGGAAGCCCGCTACATCACCGGCCAGGTCCTGGCGGTGGACGGCGGCATGACGATGTAGGGATCCCATGGAGCTGCTCTTGATCAGGCACGGGAAGGCCGAGGGGCACGGGCACCCCGGCGGTGACGGGGCCCGGGCCCTCGCCGAAAAAGGGCACCTGCAGGCCCAACGCGTCGGGAAGTTCCTCCGCGACCAGGGGATGTTGCCGGACCTCGTCCTGACCAGTCCGCTGGTGCGCGCCACCCAGACGGCGGAAGGGGTCTGCGCCGCGGCCGGGATCGACCCGCCGGTGGTGGAGGCCTGGATCGCCTGTGGCATGGACCCCGCGGAAGCGCTGCGCGAACTGGCCGCCTACCGCGAATCGGTGCCGCGCATCGCCATCGTCGGGCACGAACCCGACTTTTCGGAGTTGGCGGAGGCCGTCACCGGCGCCGATCCCGGGACGATCCGCGTCAAGAAGGCCTCCGTCATCCTGCTGACGCTCGACCCGCCGCGCCCGCGCGGGACGCTGCACTTCAACCTCTGGCCGGAGTTCCTGCCCTGACGGCCGCGGCGCCGGGGTGGGGCCCCTACTGGTCGGCGAAGGGGACCGCCCGCTCGTTCTCGATGCACATCCCGAGCCACGTGAAGAGGCGGCGGACCTCCTCGTTCTCGCTCCGGACGGTGTTGAGGGTGGCCCAGTCGACGTGGTCCCGCAGCCGCGGGCTCGCGATCCGCCGCACGTCCAGGCGCTCCATGAGGGCCTCGGTTTCGCGCGGTTGCGCCGTGAGGATGTGCTCCGGACCGGGCAGGTCGTCGAGCATCTCGGGCGTCAGCCCGAAGGTCGTGACGCCGATCCCGTAACGATTGCTGAGGTGCCGGATGCTGTCGGCGAGGGCCTCGTCCTCGATCGGCGAGGCGTAGAAGATCTCGCCGCCCTGGGTCCACAGCGAGACGCTGAGCGACTGGAAGAACTCTTCCCGGTAGAGGTCGTGGTTCGACTGGAGGCGCAGGCTGACCGACTGGAGCCGGTACGGCGGGATGCCGAGGCTGCGCTTCAACGAGAGCAATTCGGGGTCGAGCAGGACGCCGTTGTCGACCGGTTCGCCCGCTTCCCAGTCGACCACCACCATGTCGGGATACTTCCAGAGGTTGCCGAGCGGGGAATCCTTCGCGAGGACCTCGCGGAAAATGTAGGGAAACCGCCCGTTCACTTCGCAGTAGCGGCTCGCCACGGCCCGGAACTTGCGGACCCGGGCGAGGACCACGTCGACCGCCCCCTGGTCCCCCGAATAGTCGTCCAGCCGGCCCTGCGTCATCGACAGCAGGTCCTGGGCGCCCGCCAGCGCCGGGACCGGGGCGGCCCGCCGGTAGTACCCCTGGCCCTTCTCGACCTTCGCGATCGGCGAGGCCGGATCGCACGACATGATCGAAAAATGATACCGCAACGAGGCGTCCGAGTAGTCGCCCTCGAGGCGCAGCCGCACCATGCGGATCAGCTCCGTGCCCTTGGTGGCCTCCTTCGGATTGGCCGGAAGAATATCGGGGAGGATTTCAGACAGCTGCTGGCGGAGACTCATGATGATTTCGGAACGAGGGGATTGGCGACGCTCGTATCCAAGGCGAGGCCGGAAGACGCTCGCAAGGTCCAAAACGGCGAAATTGAAAAAAAGGGAGGCCCGGGTGAACAAGGGTTCGTTTATTCACAAAGACTCACCGCTTCCTCCCAAAATAAAGGGGGTTACTGCGTAAATCTTCACCGGAGCTTCACAGGAAGGCGGGTTGAATTTCCGGATACCACTTGCCGTCGAAGGGGGGTCAATGTGACGTTTTCAACATGAAGTTCGGCCAACTAGTGATCATAATGCTCCTGGTGCTGCCCGTCGGGGCGGGGGCGCAAACCGCGGATGAGATCCTGTCGACGGCGCGCTACGTGACGACCCTGCAGCAGCAGGATCTCGAGGGGCGCATCCGGAAGGACGGCCGCACCGTTCCGGTGGGCCTCTTCCTGCGGGGCGAGAACATCCAGTTCCAGTATTTCGACGCGGGGAAGAAGGCGTGGGATGTCTTCCACATGCGGCTGAACGAGAACCACTACGATCTTTTCGAGATCCGCAACGGGAAGACGCTGCGGTTCCCGGAGAAGAAGCTCGGGCAACCGATCATGGGCTCGGACTTGTCCTACGAGGACCTCGCCTTCCGGTTCCTCTACTGGCCGAGCGGGAAGATCGAGGGGTCGGAGAAGATCAAGGGGCAGGACTGCTGGAAGATCCGGCTGCAGAACCCGGGGCGGGGAGGGGACTACGCCCTGGTGTATGTCTGGGTCCACAAGAAGGCCGGGGCCCTCATGCAGGTCGTCGGGTACAACAACCAGGGGCGGGCCCTGAAGCGCTTCCAGGTGACGGACCTCATGAAGATCGGGGATGCCTACACGGTGCGCCGCATGCGCGTCGACCGCATCGAGCCGGTCGCCAACAAGGTCGTGGGGCTGACGTATCTCGAGTTCGAGAAGCCCAAGGCGGCGGGGCCGGGCGGATTGCGCTGAGCGAGGCCGGCCGGGGCGCCGATCGGGGATTGCAGGCCGGGCCGGGGGGAGGAAGACTGCGCGCATGGGAGCGAGCATCCGGGAGATCCTGGCGAGCAAGGGGCCGGCGGAGGGAGTCGCGGTGCGCGGCTGGGTCCGCACGCGGCGCGATGCCAAGGGGTTCTCCTTCCTCGAGGTCAACGACGGCTCGTGCCTCGGCAGCGTGCAGGTCATCGTGGACGCCGGCGTGCCGGGATCGGACGATTTGCCGGGCATGACGACGGGAAGCGCGGTGGAGGCCGTCGGCGATCTCGTCGAATCGCCCGGCGGTGGCCAGGCGTGGGAACTGCGCGCCACGCGGGTGGCCCTCGTGGGGGGCGCGCCGGACGATTACCCGCTCCAGAAGAAGCGCCACGGCCCGGAGTTTCTGCGGCAGATCGCGCACCTCCGGCCGCGGACGAACCTCTTCGGGGCGGTTTTCCGGACGCGGAGCCTGCTGGCGCATGCCGTGCACCGGTTCTTTGAGGAGCGGGGATTCGTGTGGGTACACACGCCCATCGTGACGGCCAGCGACTGCGAGGGGGCGGGAGAGATGTTTCGCGTCACCACCCAGGAGGTCGGCGGCGGGAAGGATTCGCCCGAGGACGACTTCTTCGGAAAGAGCACCTACCTGACGGTGAGCGGCCAGCTCGAAGCGGAGACCTTCGCCTGCGCGTTGTCGAAGGTCTACACCTTCGGCCCGACTTTCCGGGCGGAGAACTCGAACACCACCCGGCACGCCGCGGAATTCTGGATGATCGAGCCGGAGATGGCCTTCTGCGACCTCGGGGGCGACATGGATCTCGCCGAGGAGTTCGTGAAGGTCCTCGTGCGGGCCGTGCTCGAGGGTCCCGCCGACGACTTCGGGCTCTTTTCGCGCTTCGTCGACAAGGGGCTCGAGGAGCGCCTGAAGTTCATCGTGGAGCGGCCCTTCGAGCGGGTCAGCTACACCGAGGCGGTCGCCATCCTCGAGAAGTCGGGACGGAAGTTCGAGTACCCGGTGGCGTGGGGCGAGAACCTCCAGTCGGAGCACGAGCGCTTCCTGACCGAGGAGCACTTCGAGTGCCCGGTGACCGTCCACGACTATCCCGAGGCGATCAAGCCGTTCTACATGCGGCGCAACGACGACGGGAAGACGGTGGCCGCCATGGATGTCCTGGTGCCCGGAATCGGCGAGATCGTCGGGGGCAGCCAGCGCGAGGAACGCCAGGATGTCCTCGAGCGGACCCTCGCCGCGGACGGCCTCGGCTCCGGCTACGACTGGTATCTCGACCTGCGCCGGTTCGGCACCGTCCCCCATGCCGGGTTCGGGGCCGGATTCGAGCGCATCCTCATGCTGGTGACCGGGGTGCAGAATATCCGGGACGTGATTCCCTACCCGCGGACGCCCGGTCACTGCGGGCCCTGACGGGGACGGGCGGCGTTCCGGGTCGCCCGCCGCCCCGCCCGGCGGGGGAGGGCCGCCCTCCATCATGCGAGTCCGCCGGAGGTCCCGGAAGCCGGCGGCAGGGGCCGCGGCCGGCCCGGGCCCCGATCTCCGGGGAAAGAATCGACCCTGATGGGACGTTTAGTCGCAGCATTCATGAAACGACGCGACTTTGCCACCAAGGCGGCGGGAACAGTGGCCGCGGCGGCCGCGGCGGGCGGGGCGGTCGCCCACGCCGACAGTCACGAGACATCCGGCGAACTGCTGGGCCCGAAGTTCAAGCTGAAGTACGCCCCGCACCACGGGCAGTTCAAGCATCATGCCGGCGACGACTACCTCGACCAGATCAAGTTCGCGGCCGATGCCGGGTTCACCGCCTGGGAAGACAACGGCATGATGAAGAAGGAGCCCGCCCTGCAGGAAAAGGCCGCGGCGGTGATGGCGGAGCGCGGCGTCACCATGGGCGTGTTCGTTTCCTACGCGAGCTTCAAGGAGGCCACCTTCGCGGATCCGAGCCCGGAGTCGCGGCAGATGCTCAAGGAGCGCATGCAGGAAGCCCTGGAATGCGCCAAGCGCGTCAACGCCAAGTGGACCACGGTGGTCCCGGGGAGCTTCGTCAACAACCTCGAATGGGATTACCAGACCGCCAACGTGGTCGACACCCTCAAGATGTGCGCCGAGATCCTCGAGCCCGCGGGGGTCGTCATGGTGCTGGAGCCGCTGAACCCGTGGCGGAACCACCCGGGCTGCTTCCTGTCGAAGATTCCGCAGGCTTACCAGATCTGCAAGGCGGTGGGGTCTCCCTCGTGCAAGATCCTCGATGACCTCTACCACCAGCAGATCACGGAGGGGAACCTCATCCCGAACATGGACAAGGCGTGGGAGGAGATCGCCTACATCCAGGTGGGCGACAACCCCGGCCGGAAGGAGCCCGGGACCGGGGAGATCAACTACCGCAACATATTCAAGCACCTGAAGGAGAAGAAAAACTTTACGGGGGTAGTCGGCATGGAACACGGTATATCCCGGAAAGGCAAAGAGGGCGAGGTGGCCCTCATCCAGGCCTACCGCGACGCGGACAACTTCTGAAGATCGAGCAACCAACAAATATCATGAGTGAATCACAATATGACGCAAGTCGGCGGAAGTTCATACGAACGACCGGAGTAGTGGCAGCAAGCCTGCCGGTGGCGGGGTATGCACAGGTCGCCGGCAGTTCGGAACTGAAGGTGGCCCTCATCGGTTGCGGTGGCCGGGGGTCCGGGGCCGCGTCGCAGACGCTCATGAACGACGGCGTGAAGCTGGTCGCCATGGCGGACGCCTTCATGGACAGGATCGACGGCGCCCACAAGACGCTCAAGACGAAGTACAAGGAGAAGGTGGACGTCCCGGAGTCGCGCCGCTTTGCGGGCTTCGACGCCTACCAGAAGGCCATGGCGGAAGCCGACGTGGTGATCCTGACGACTCCCCCGGGCTTCCGGCCGGAGCATTTCGAGTACGCCGTGGCGCACGGGAAGCACGTCTTCATGGAGAAGCCGGTGGCGACCGATGCCGGCGGGATCCGGCGGGTCCTGGCGGCCGCGAAGGAAGCCGACGCCAAGAAGCTCAAGGTCGTGTGCGGGCTGCAGCGCCGCTACGACGCGACATACCGGGCCGTGCACGAGCAGGTCATGAACGGGAAGATCGGGGACGTCATCAGCGCCCAGGTCTACTGGAACGGCGGCGGGGTGTGGACCCGGCCGCGCCAGACGGGACAGACCGAGATGGAATACCAGATGCGCAACTGGTATTACTTCAACTGGCTGTGCGGCGACCACATCTGCGAGCAGCACGTGCACAACATCGACATCGCGAACTGGTTCATGGGCGACAAGCCGGCGCTGGCGCAGGGCATGGGTGGCCGCCAGGTGCGCATCGGCCCGGAGTGGGGCGAGATCTTCGATCACCACTACGTGGAGTTCAAGTACGGCAACGGGGGTTACACGAACTCGCAGTGCCGCCACCAGAAAGGCTGCATGAACCGGGTCACGGAGCAGATCATCGGGACCAAGGGCCGGACCGAGCCGGGCCGCGGGATCATCACCGACCTCGACGGGAAGGTGATCTTCAAGCACGAGGTGCGCAAGAAGGACCGGCGGAACCCGTACGAGTTCGAGCACGAGGAGCTCTACCGGCACATCCGCAACGACATCCCGTTGAACAACGCCTACTACACGGCCAACAGCACCATGAGTTCCATCCTGGGGCGCATGGCCACCTACTCCGGCAAGGAGCTGAAGTGGGACGAGGCCATCAACTCGCAGGTGTCCATCATGCCCGAGAAGTACGGCTGGGACGCCGATCCGGGCCCGAAGCCCGGCCCCGACGGCCTCTACCCGTGCCCCGTCCCGGGCGTCACGAAGGTGGTGTAGGGACGTCGAATCCCAATTTACAAGGGCCGCGCCTCTTCGGGGGTGCGGCCTTTTTTTTCCGGGGTCGTATAGGACCTATGGGACCCATGGGACGTATCCGTTCCATGGGAGCAAGCCTCCGGGTGGCCCTCTAGGCGAGGATCTCCTCCACCACCCGCCCGTGGACGTCGGTGAGGCGGAAGTCGCGGCCGGCGTGCGAGTAGGTCAGCCGTTCGTGGTCGAGGCCGAGGAGGTGCAGGATGGTGGCGTGCAGGTCGTGCATGTGGACCTTGTCCTGCACGGCGGCGAATCCGAACTCGTCGGTGGCCCCGTGCGCGTGGCCGGGCTTGACGCCGCCGCCCGCCAGCCAGGTCGTGAACCCGCGCGGGTTGTGGTCGCGGCCGTCCTTGGACTGCGAGAACGGGGTGCGCCCGAACTCGGCGCCCCACCACACGAGGGTGTCGTCCAGCAGGCCCCGCTGCTTCAGGTCGGCGAGGAGCCCCGCGATCGGCCGGTCGACCTGCGCGGCGAGGCTCTCGTGCTTCGGCATGTTGCTGTGCTGGTCCCAGACCGGGTTGTTGGAATTGTCGCAGTGGCTGACCTGGATGCAGCTCACCCCGGCTTCCGCCAGCTGGCGGGCGGCGAGGCACTGGCGGCCGAAGCCGTCGGTCGGGCCGGCGCCGATCCCGTAGAGTTCGCGGGTCGCGGGTGATTCGCGATCGACGTCGACATGGCCCGCGGCGTGGTTCTGCATCCGCCACGCGAGCTCCATGGAGGCGATGGCGCCCTCGAGCTTGGCGTCGGGGCAAGGGCCGGCGGCGGCGGCCTGGGCGCGGTTCCAGCGGCGCGCCAGGTCGTATTCGCGCCGTTGCTGGCCGGGGTCGAGGGGGCTGCGGATGTGACGGATGACCGGCTTGGCGTTCACGTTGCCGGGCTGGCCGAGGACCGTTCCCTGGTGCACGGCGGGCAGGAAGGCGTTGCCGTAGTTGCGCGGGCCGCCCTTGTTGGCGGGCGGGTTGATGGTGACGAAGGCGGGGAGGTTGGCATTGCCGGATCCCAGCCCGTAGCTGACCCAGGCGCCCATGGACGGGCGGATGAGGTTGGTGGCGCCGGTGTGCAGGAAGAGGGTGGCGGGGCCGTGCGCCACGCCCTCGGTGTGCATGGAGTGGATGAAGCACAGGTCGTCCATGTGCCGGGCGACCTCCGGGAAGAGGCTCGAGGCGTAGTGGCCCGACTCGCCGTGCCGCTGGAATTCCCAGAACGGCTTGAGGACCTTCTTGATCTCCCGCTTCCGCGCCCGCGGGTTGTAGAACTCGACGTCCTCGTCGTGGCGGGCGAAGAGCTCCGGCTTGTAGTCGAAGGTGTCCACCTGCGACGGACCGCCCTGCATGAAGAGGAAGATGACGCGCTTGGCCCGCGGCGGGTGATGCCCCGGGCGGAGGGCGAGGGAGGGCGTCCCGGCGCGGGCCGCCTCCCGGCCGAGGAGCGAGGCCAGGGCGAGGTGGCCGAATCCGCAGGCCGTGGTCTGCAGGAGGCGGCGGCGGGAGAACGGAACCGGTGAGGGGACATCCATTGGTCAGGGAAGGTAGCGGAAATCGAGGGAGGCGAACAGGACGCGTTGCAGGGCCGCCCACGCCGCGGGATCCGCGGGCCGGGCGCCGTCTTCGTCCATGCCGAGGAAGGCGAGGGCATCGGTGAGCTCCCCGGGGCGGGGACCGCGGCCGAGAGTCCGCAGGAAGGCGAGGCGGACCCGCTCGCGATCGTCGCCGGCGTCGAGCCGGAGCAAGGCGGCGGCCGCCGCGGCGGCGTGCTCGTGGATGAAGGGGCTGTTGGCGAGGAAGAGGGACTGCGTCGGGATGGTGCTTTCCGCCCGCCGGCCGACGGTGAAGTTCGGGTTCGCGAAGTCGAAGTTTGCGAAGACCTCGTGGAGGTTGTTGCGAAAGACGGGGACGTAGACGCTGCGGCGGACCGAGGTGAACTTGTGGTCGAACTCGGACTTGAAGCCGGGCGGCAGGCTCGGCCCGCCGGCGCGGCGGTCGAGACGCCCCGCGAGGTGGAGCACGGAATCGCGCAGGACCTCGGCGTCGATCGAGCGGCGCGGGGCGTGCGAGAGAAGCCGGTTGTCCGGGTCGGTGCGGACGGCCTCCGGCGTGCCCCGCGACGACATGCGGTAGGTGCGCGTCAGCACGAGGGAGCGCACGAGCTTCTTCGTCGACCAGCCGTCGGCGACGAGGCGGCCGGCGAGGTGGTCGAGGAGTTCCGGGTGGCTGGGCGGCTCGCCGGCCATGCCGAAGTTGTCGGGGGTGCGGACCAGCCCGAGGCCGAAGAGGTGTCCCCAGACGCGGTTCGCGAGCACCCGGGGGGTGAGCGGGTGGCGCGGGTCGGTGATCCACGCGGCGAGCTCGCGGCGCCCGCTGCCGGTGGTGATGGCCGGCGGCGGGTCGCCCGGGGGCCGGGTGACCTGCAGGAACCCGCGGGGGACGCGCGCGCCGAGGGTGCGGGGCATGCCGCGCACGCGCACCTGCGTGTCGGCCGGCTCCGCCGCCTCGGTCACGGCCATGATGGTGGCGGCCTTGGGTGCCTTGGCGCGGAGCGCCTTGAGCTGTTTCTCGAGGCGGTCGATGCCGGCCTTGAGCTCGGCGATCTTCCTCCCGGCCCCGGCGGCGGGCTTCGGCGGGCCGGGCCGCTTGGCTCCGTCGTTCCGCACCGGGTCCTTCGTGCCCGGCGGGAGGAGTTGCACCGCATCGACAATGACGGCCCCTTCCGTCCCGGCGGTGTCGAAGCGGATGAATCCCTTCTTCCCCGCGACAAAGCGGAAGGTGCCGAGGGAGTGGAACAGCCGGCCGTGCTTGGCGGGTTTCTTCTGGTTGATGCGGACGGTGCTCTCCCCGTCGGCGTGACCGACCGTGACGGGCGTGTTGGCGGACCGGTTCGGGCCGGAGCTGTAGGAGACCCGCACCTCGTACTCGCCGGACGCCGGGATCGCGGGCCGGAAGAGGGCCGATTTTTCACCCTTCTTCCCGTGGTTGTCGTGGATGTAGCCGGCCCCCACGTAGGACGGGACGGAGGTCGACGGGGTCCACTCGCCGGTGAGTTCCGCCCTGGTGTCGTCGAGGACGAGGCCCGCGAGGTCCCCGGGCGCCACCCCGTTCTTCGCTGCGGGCGGTTTCGGTTGATGCCGGGCCAGCTCGGCCTTGAGCTCCTTGAGCCGGGCCTGGGCCTTCCCGATCTCCCGCTGGGCCGCCTCGTGGGCCCGCTGGTCATCCGGGCTGCGGGGAAGCACCTCCTTGTGCCACGCCGAGACGTTGGAGTGCTTCACGGAGGTGGTGCTCGTGAAGATGCCCGCGAGGGCGTAGTAGTCGCGGGTCGGAACCGGGTCGAACTTGTGGTCGTGGCAGCGGGCGCAGCCGATCGACATCCCGAGGAAGGCGCGCCCGATGGTGTCGAGTTGCTCGTCCACGATCTCGAGCTCGAGGAGCTCCTTGTCCTGGTTCTCGTAGTTGTGGGGTCCGAGGACGAGAAAGCCGGTTCCGGTCAGGTTGCGGGTCCGTTCGGCCTCGTCGGCGGAGGGAAGGAGATCGCCCGCGAGGTGCTCGCGGATGAGGCGGTCGAGGGGGCGGTCCTCGTTGAAGGCCGTGATGACGTAGTCGCGGAATCGCCACGCGTCGGGGAGCGGGATGGCGCGGCCGCCGCCGCTGGAGTCCGCGTAGCGCACGATGTCGAGCCAGTGCCGCCCCCAGCGTTCCCCGAATCCCGGGTCGGCGAGAAGCTCATCGGCCTTGGCCTCGAGGGCCGCCTCGGGGTCCTCCCGGTAGTGCCGCGCAAATTGCTCGATCTCGGCGGGGCCGGGGAGCAGGCCGACGAGGTCGTGGTGGAGGCGGCGCAGGAGCGCTTCCGGCGTGGCGTCCGGGGCGGGTTGCAGGCCGGCCTCCTCGAGCTTCGCCAGGATGAACCGGTCGAGCGGGTCGCGGGACCAGTCGCGCCGGGTGACCTGCGGGGGTGCCGGGGAGGCGACCGGGCGGAACGACCAGAAGCGGCGGCCCTCGTCGAGGTCGATGGTCCGCGGCTTCTCGGAGGCGATGGCCGGGCCGGGGTCGGTCCGGGGATCCGGCGCGCCGCGCGCGATCCAGGCGCGGAAATTGGCGACGATCTCCGGGGCGAGGCGGTGGTCGGGCGGCATCTCGAGATCGGGGTTGCGGTAGCCGATGGCCTCCACGAGGAGGCTCTCGTCCGGCTTCCCCGGAACGAGCGCCGGCCCGGAATCGCCGCCCTGCTCCCAGCCGCCCCGGAAGTCGAGCCGCAGCCCGCCCTTCAACTTCTCGGCCTCCCGCGAATGGCACTCGTAACAGTGCTCGACGAGGACGGGCCGGATGTGACGCTCGAAAAAGGCGACATCGCCCGCCGCTTCACCCCGAGCCGGGAGGGCGGCGCCCGCCAGCAGCGCCAGCACGGGGAGCTTTCCGAGGAGTGGTTTGATCCACACTAAACGGGCTTCCGGAGGACGATTTTTCACCGGCGGCAGGGGGCATCGCGGCATGACCGTCCCGGTCATGGTCAAGCGAGTCCGCGCGGCGCGCGGGAAGATCCGGACCTGCGGGCCACCCCGTCCAATCACGACCGGGACGGTCGTGCCACGCCCACCTCAATCCCCCTGCGGGGCCCGCGATTCGAAGCGCATGAGCTCCTTGATGAAGGTCAGGGGGACGTCCCCGGTCGGGCCGTTCCGGTTCTTGGCGATGACGAGCTGCGATTTCCCCTGGGCCTCGTCGCGCTCCTCGTCGTTGTCGGCGTAGTATTCCTCGCGGTAAAGAAGCCCGACCAGGTCGGCGTCCTGCTCGATGGATCCCGATTCGCGGAGGTCGGAGAGACGGGGGACGCCGCCGCGCTGCTCCGGCCCGCGGTTGAGCTGCGCCAGCACAATGATCGGAATCTTCAGCTCCTTGGCGAGGGCCTTGAGGCCCGCCGAGATTTCCGCAATCTCGCGCTCGCGCGAGTTGTCCGCCTGCCGGGACTTGGATCGCATGAGCTGCAGGTAGTCGATCGCGATGAGCTTGATGTCCTCGTCGCGCTTCTTGCGCCGCGCCTTGGCGCGCACGTCCCCGATGCTGATCGCCGGGGTGTCGTCGATGAAGAGCGGGGCCTCCATGAGTTCCTGGGCGGCCCCCTTGATGCGCTCGAGTTCGGAGCGCGTGAGCTGGAACCCGGGCTTCAGGTTCGAGAGCGGGAAGCGGGCCCGCGCGAAGAGCAGACGCTGGATGATCTGCTGGGCGCTCATCTCGCAGGAAAACACGAGGGTCGGCTCGGAGTGGGTGACCGCGATGTGCTCCACGATGTTCATCATGTAGGACGTCTTGCCCATCGAGGGCCGCGCCGCGACGACGAACATCTCCCCGGATTTCAAGCCGTTGGCCATCTCATCGAGGTCCGGGTAGCCGGTGCTGAGGCCCTGCATGCCGCGTTCCCCGGCGGCGAACTGCTCGATGATGTCGAGGACGTCGCCGATGAGGTCCCGGGCGCTGATCTCGCCCTGCACCTCGGAGCTTTCCTTGATCGCGAAGACCGTCTGCTCGACGCCGTCGAGAAACTGGCTGACGTCCTCGGGGTCCTCGTAGGCGTTGGCGATGGCCTCCGTGCACGAGGAGATGACCGACCGCAGGAGGTGCTTCGACTTGACGATGCCGAGGTGGTGGTCGAAGTGCGCCGCGGTCGGCGAGTAGGCGTAGGTGCTGGTGAGCTCCGAGGGGCCGCCGATGTTCTCGAGGATGCCGCGGTCGCGCAGGATCTGCGTCAGGGAGACGAGCTCGACCGGCTGGTCCTTCTCGTAAAGTTCGAGGAGGACCTTGTAGAGCGTCTGGTGGGAGGGGAGATAGAAATGCTCGGGGCTGAGGTGCTGCTCGACGGCATGGCCGACGTACTCGGTGGCATCCTGCATCATGGAGCTGAGGATGCTCTTCTCGGGTCCGGTGGCATTGGGGAGGGCGCGGGCCGGGCCGCCGTCCTCGGGACGCACCACTTGGAGGCGCGGGGCCGCACCTTTGCCGGCGGGGTCTTGCTGTTCAGGGCCTTCAGGGGTCATGGCTGCCGGTAGTAGGACGGTCCCGCCGAGCTTCGGCGAATCTAACGGCCGCGCAACATTTATTTAATCCCTCTTAAGTATTGGGGACAGGCCCCTGCCGCGTCTTCGCGGCCCTTGCGGGCAGGGATTTGCGGGCCGGCGCGTTCCGGCGCGAACGTGGAAAACCCGGTTAACAGTTTGGCCAGCAGGCCGGCGCCGCGGTCCCGGCTCCCGCGCCGTCGCGGCGGGCGCGACACGACCCCAAAAAAATCGCGCGGACGAGTGCGTGACGTCCGCGCGGTGGGGAGGAACCCCTGCAGGAGATTCTTTTTTGGTGCGGGCGTCCGCTCAGGACTTGTCGCTGTCGTCGGCGCCCTTTTCGACGGCTTCGACCGAGACGGTCAGGGTGGCGGTCACCTCGGGGTGAAGCTTCACCTCGATCTCGGTGCGGCCGCTCTTCTTGATGGGATGGCTGAGCTTGATGGCCTGCCGGTCGATCTTGACGCCTTTTTCCTCGAGTTGCTTGTGGATGTCCATGCTGGTGACGGACCCGAAGGCCTTGCCGCCCTGGCTGGTCTCGAGGGTGAACTTGGGCCGCATCTTCTCGATCTTGGTGGCGAGGGTGTGGGCCCCGGCGAGCTCGGCGGTCTCGCGCTCGGCGCGGGCGGCCTGCAGCGAGGCCAGGTGCCGGAGGTTCCCCTTGGTGGCCTCGTAGGCCTTGCCCTTGGGGATGAGGAAATTGCGGGCGAACCCGGCCTTGACCTGCACGACATCGGCTTCGGCGCCGAGGTTCTCGATCTTTTCGCGCAGGATGAGTTTGGTCGTGGCCATGGTGATGCTCTCGGTGGTTGGGCCCCGCGGGGCGGGCGCACGGGATAGGCCCTCCGCCCCGGCAGGTCAAGGCAGAACCGCCAATGCTTAACGCATATTAGCGATTTGCGGGCGGGGTGGCCGGGGGGACGCTCAGGGGAGCTTCCAATCGTCGCGGAGGCGGGCGTATTCGGCCTCGGGGAGGAGGATGTAGAGCGGGTTCCGGGCGGGATCGATGCGGGCGATGAGGGCCCGGAGGTCCTTTTCGGGGAGGGTCGTGCACCCCGAGGTCGGCTTGGCGCCGCCACCCCGCCAGATGTGGAAAAAGATGGCGGAGCCGGCCCCGGGAACGGCGCGCGGCGGGGCGTTGTGGGCGATGAAGAGCTTCAGGGAATGCGGGTAGTCGTCCTGCTTCATCTGGGCCTTCTTCTCGGCGGCGGTCGAGGGTTCCTGCTTGAGGACGCGCCACTGGTTGTAGAACGACGAGCGGGGGTCCTCGTACCAGAGATCCCGTGTGGTCACCTGGCGGTAAAACAGCTTCGGGTGTCTCGTGATGTCCGGGTGGTATCCCCACGCCCCGCCGATCTTGAACACCCCGGCGGGAGCGCGCCAGTCGCCCTCGCGCTTGAGGCGGGCGCCGTTGCCGGGAGCGGGGTGGAGGCCACGGCCCCACGCGAGGCCATCCCGTCCGCAGCGCCCGTTCCACGGTCCCGCAACCCGCCGCCATTGTCGCCCCTGCTTCTCGTAGAGCGACACCGCGATCCGGGAGGAATCCCACGAGGGGGTCACCCCGACGACGGCCTGCTTGCAATTCGCGGGAAGATCGAAGGCCGCGGCCCACGCCGCGGTGAGGAGGAGGACAAGAATGGGGAGGGGGTTCATGGTGGTGGCGCGGGCAGTATACAGG
>JABDMC010000012.1 GCA_013001695.1 Akkermansiaceae bacterium | reverse complement strand
GGCCACGACGGGGTCGTGCGGTGCCGCAAGATCGCGGACGGGGCCGAAGTCTGGAGCCACGATGCCGGCGACCAGATCAACGGATCCCCGGGCCTGGTGGAGGGACGGTTCGTGGTGTTCGGCGGGTGCGCGTCCGTGGTGCACATCCTCGACCTCGCCGACGGGGAGGTGAAGAACGAGGTGGTGACCGACGCGGAGGTCCTGAGCTGGGTGGCGACGGTGGGGACCACGGTGTATTTTGCGAACTACGCCAACCAGCTGGTGGCGGCCGACGCCTTCGGCGACAAGCTGACGTGGGTCTACGAGGACCGGGATTTTCCGTTTTTCAGCAACCCGGCGGTCGATGAGGAGAGGGTCTACATCGGCTCGCGGGACAAGCATTTGCACGCCGTCGACCGGGAATCGGGCCAGGGCGCCTGGAAATTCAAGACCGGGTCGCGGGTCGACGGATCGGCGCTGGTTTTCGACGATGCGGTGGTCTTCGGGTCCGGGGACGGGCGGCTTTATGCCCTGAATCCGAAAGATGGGGCGGAAATCTGGCGTCTGGACCTCGGGGAGGGCATCGCGGCATCGCCTGCCTTCGCGGACGGACAGCTTGTCATCGGCGGGGATGATGGGACCTTGTTCTCGATCCGGGGCCGGAAACCAGAGAAGCAATGAGCGAAGCGACCACCACCGAGACCGAGGGTCCGCGGCACAAGACGCGGGCCGGCAACTATTTCATCTCGAACTACCCCCCGTTTTCCTTCTGGTCGGACGACGAGGCGAACGAGGTCCTGAAGGCCTACGACAGCGCGCCGGTGCCGGGGACGAAGCTGGGATTGTATCACCACATCCCGTTCTGCCGGAAGCGATGCCACTTTTGTTACTTCCGGGTGTATACCGACAAGAACGCGGAGGACATCAAGGAGTATCTCGACTGCACCCTGCGGGAGCTGGAGATGCTGGCCAGGAAGCCGCTGGTGCAGGGGCGCAAGCCGCACTTCGTGTACTTCGGCGGGGGGACGCCCTCCTACCTGTCGGCGAAGCAGCTGAAGGAACTGACGGACCGCATGAAGGCGATCCTGCCGTGGGACGAGGCCGAGGAGGTCGCCTTCGAGTGCGAACCGGGGACGCTGAATCCCGGGAAGCTGTCGGCGATCAAGGAGATCGGCGTGACGCGGGTGAGCCTCGGCATCGAGAATTTCGACGACCACATCCTGGAGATCAACGGGCGGGCGCACCGGAGCAAGGAAGTCTGGCGCGCCTACGAGCGGGCCCGCGCCGAGGAGTTCGACCAGATCAACATCGACCTGATTGCGGGGATGCTGGAAGAGACCGAGGAGAACTGGCAGCGGAACATCGAGGAGACGCTGAAGCTGGAGCCCGACAGCGTCACGATCTACCAGATGGAGATCCCGTACAACACGGGGATCTACAAGGACATGAAGGCGAGCGGGGCCCTCGTGGCGCCGGTGGCCGACTGGGAAACGAAGCGCCGCTGGGTGAAGGAGGCCTTTGCGGCGCTGGAATCCGCGGGCTACACGATCAGCAGCGGCTACACCGCGGTGAAGAACCCGGAGCGGACGAAATTCATCTACCGGGACGCCTTGTGGAGCGGCGCGGATCTGCTGGGCGTGGGGGTGGCGTCATTCTCGCACGTGGCGGGGGTGCACTACCAGAACATGACGGAGATCGACGACTACACGAAGGCGATCGAGGCGGGGGAGATGCCGATCAAGCGGGCCCTGCGGACGACCGAGGAGGAGCGGATGATCCGGGAGTTCATCCTGCAGATGAAGCTGGGGCGCGCCGAGGCGGGGTATTTCCAGGAGAAGTTCGGGGTGAACGTCCTCGAGAAGTTTGCCGAACCGCTGAAGCACCTGCACGACGAGGGGTGGCTCGAGGTGAAGGACGGGGTGATCTGCCTGAACCGGGACGGACTGCTGTGCGTGGACAACCTGCTGCATGATTTCTTCCTGCCGCAGCACCACACCGACAAGATCGTCTGAGGCGGGAGCGATTCGTGATGGAAGATTTGGAGCGGCCGAATGTCCTGCCCGAGCTCGAGGCATTCCTCGAGGGGGTGGGGTTGTCCAGGGAGCAACTCGACTGGTGCGAAGGGAAGGAGCTGCCGGAGCCGGCGCATGGATTGCTGGTGCACAACCGTGACATGACCTCGGCGCTGCAGCGGCACCATGGCGAGGCCATCACGCTGGAAGTGCGGCGGACGCTGAACCGGGACGGGCGCTACTTCCGGGAGGTGGTCCTGCGCGGGGAGGAAAGCGGGGCGCCGGTGGAGTACGGGGCCATCGAGATCATGCTGGATCGATTCCCGGAGGGGTTGAGCAAGGAGATCGTGCGGGGGCGGATGCCGCTGGGGGGGATCCTGAACCGCCACGGCTATCCCTACCGGAGTGCGCCCCTGGGCTATTTCCGCGTCCCGGGAGGGTCGGTGCGGGCGATTTTTCCGGATGCTCCCGGTGGCGAAATGAGTTTTGGGCGTTATAATCAGCTTCTCAGCGCCGAGGACGAGGTCCTGGCGATGATCATCGAGATCCTCCCCCCCAGAAAGATATGACGACCCTGACATGTGATGTGATCGTGATCGGCGCCGGGCCGGCCGGCTCCGCGGCGGCGGCGCTCCTCGCGGAAAAAGGCCGGAAGGTCGTGGTCCTCGAGAAGGAGAAATTTCCCCGCTACCACGTGGGGGAGTCGCTGATGCCCTTTTGCTATTTCACGCTGGAGCGCCTCGGTCTCGTCGAGGAGATGAACCGGCGCGCCTACCAGAAGAAGCAGAGCGTGCAATTCGTGACCCAGGACGGGAAGGTCTCCCAGCCGTTCTATTTTTTCCAGCACCTTGATCATCCCGCCGCGACGACGTGGCAGGTGGAGCGCAAGGACTTCGACCAGATGCTGATGGAGAATGCGCGGGCGAAGGGCGCGGAGGTCCGGGAAGAGACCACGGTGCTCGATTTCCTCCACGACGGCGACGCCGTGGTCGGGGTGAGGGCGAAGGGGCTCGATGGCGGGGAGTACGAGCTGCGGGCGCCCCTGACGATGGACGCCACGGGACGGGACGCGTTGTTCCAGCGAAAGAAGCGCTGGCGGAAGCGGGACCCGAAGCTGAACAAGATCTCGATCTGGACGTTGTACAAGGGCGCCAAGCGGGACGAGGGAATGGACGAGGGGGCGACCACGGTGGCCTACCTGCCGGAGAAGGGGTGGTTCTGGAACATCCCGTTGCGGGACGACATCGTGAGTTCCGGGATCGTGGCGGAGCGCGACTACCTTTACCGCGACACGCGTGACCCGAAGGAAATCTACGAGCGGGAGATCAAGGAGAACAAGTGGATCGAGGAGCACCTGTCGGAAGGCGAGCAGTTCGGCGAGTACTGGGTGACCGGGGAGTATTCCTACCGGGCGGAACATTGTGCCGCGGACGGGATCGTTCTGATCGGGGATGCCTTCGCCTTCCTTGATCCGGTCTTCTCGTCGGGGGTGTTCCTGGCCCTGAAGAGCGCCGAAATGGCGGTGGATGCGGCGGAAGAGGCGCTCGAGAACGGGGACACCTCGGCGCAGGCCTTCGCGGATTACGGCGAGCGGCTCATCGGGGCGATCGAGACGATGCGCAAGCTGGTCTACGCGTTTTACGATGAAGATTTCAGCTTCGGGGACCTGATCCGGAAATACCGGGAGTTGCACGGGAAGCTGACCGACTGCCTGATCGGGGACCTGGTCGACAAGGACTACGGCGATCTCGTGGCGGCCATGGGGGAATTTGCGGATCTCCCCGGGGAGCTGCCGCACGGGCGGGCGAAGGAGGCGGTGGAGGCGTAGGGTTGCGAACCGCGCATCGATGGGCTAGGCTGGCAAGCGATGAGCGGGTTGGATGCAGTGCTCGAGCAGGCCATGGATCTCTCGGAAGAGGAACGATCTGTGCTGGCGAGCCGGCTGCTGGCTAGCTTGGGTGATGCCGGGGAGCTGAACGCCGAGTGGAGGGAGGAACTCGAGCGGCGTATCGCTGCCGTTGATCGCGGCGAGGCAAAGCTGATTCCCGCGGAAGAGGCGTGGGCCCGGGTTCAGGAGCGCTTCGAGGGCTGATGGAAGTCTGGTATCTCGAAGAGGCCTTTCGCGAAGGATTCGGATCGGCGGAATGGTATGAAGAGCAGGACCCGGGACTTGGCGAGAGGTTTTGTGCAGAGTGGAAGCGGGCTGAAAACGGGATGGTCTCGAATCCGGAATTGCCTCGATTCATCCATGCGGACGTCAGGCGATGGCGTTTTCAGATATTCCCCTATCAGTTGTTATATCGGGTCGTTCCGGGGGGAATCCAGGTGCTGGCGGTAATGCATCTGGCGAGAAATCCGGGTTACTGGAAAGACCGGATGAAATAGATTCGTTTCGGCGATTACCCATGCGAGCCACCTTCCTGACGCCCGGGACCGGCAGTTACTACTGCGGGGCGTGCATGCGTGACAACGCCCTGGTGGTGGAGCTGCACCGGGCCGGTCACGAGGTGCACATGCTGCCGATGTACCTGCCGCTGTCGCTCGACGAGGAGTCGATTCCGGAGTTGGCGGAGACCCCGGTGTTTTTCGGGGGGATCAACGTCTACCTGCAGCAGAAGTGGTCGTTGTTCCGCAAGACGCCGGAGTGGCTGGACCGCTGGCTGAACATCCCCGGCCTGTTGCGCGGGGCGGCGAAGCGGAGCCACATGACCTCGGCGCGGGATCACGGGGAGATGTGCCTCGCGATGTTGCGGATCGAGGAAAGCGGCTTGCGGAAGGAACTGGACAAGCTCCTCGACTGGCTGGAGGACCACGGGAAGCCGGAGGTGCTGTGCCTCTCGACGGCGCTGCAGGCGGGATTGATCCGGGAAGTGAAGAAGCGGCTCGGGATTCCGGTGATCTGCTTTTTCCAGGGTGAGGACAGCTTCCTCGACGGCCTGCCGGAGCCGTATCGCCGCGACTCGTGGGAGGAGATGGGGAAGCGCCTGCAGGATGCCGACCTGCTGGTGGCGCCGAGCCGCTACTACGCCGGCCTGATGGAGGGCCGCCTGGGGATGCCGGCGGGCAGCATCGAGGTCCTGCCGAACGGGATCAACCTCGAGGGGATGGGCCCGGCGCGGCCGCCGTCGGGGCCGCCGGTCATCGGTTACCTGGCGCGCATGATCCGCGACAAGGGGCTGGAGGTGCTGGTGGACGCCTTCATCGCCCTGCGACGGGACCTCGGGCACCCGGATTGCCGCCTCGCGATTGCCGGGACGTGCACGAAGGGGGACGAGGCCCTCGTGGCGGAACTGAAGGAGCGCCTGGATCGGGCCGGGCTGGGCGAGGCGGTGGAGTGGCGGCCGAACCTGTCGCGGGAGGAGAAGCTGAGCTTCCTGCAGGGGCTGACGCTCTTCTCGGTGCCGGCGGTGTATCCGGAGGCCTTCGGGCTGTATGTCGTGGAGGCCCTGGCGTCCGGCGTGCCGATCGTGCAGCCGGAGACGTCGTCGTTTCCCGAGTTCGTGGAGGCGACCGGCGGCGGGCGTCTCGTGCCGGCGGGCGATGCGCAGGCGCTGGCGCGCATGTGGAGCGAACTGCTGGCGGATCCGGACGAGATCCGGGCGCTGGGAGAAAGTGGTCGCCGTGGGGCGGCGACGCATTATAGCGTGGCGGCGATGAAGGAAGGGTTTACCGGGATGGCGGAACGGGTGCTCGCCACGGAGGCGGCGCGGAGGGCGAAACGATGAGTGCCGGGGACACACGCTTTGGCTTCGAGGTGAAGCGGCAGGTCGAGTTCTACGAGACCGACGCGGCGGGGATCGTGCACTTCTCGAACTTTTTCCGCTACATGGAGACCGCGGAGCACGCCTTCCTGCGCTCCCTCGGGCATCACTTTCACGAGCAGGCCGGGGGGATGGAAATCGGCTGGCCGCGGGTGAGCGCCACGAATGACTACAAGAGCCCGGTGCGCTTCGGGGACGAGCTGGTGGTGCGGGTGCGGATCGCGGAGGTGCGGCACCGCTCGGTGCAATACGCCTTCGAATGCGAAGTGGTCGGTTCGGACCGGATCGCGGCGACGGGGGAGATTGTCACGGCGTGCGTCCAGATCGATGCGGACGGCGGGTTCAAGGCGGTGCCGATCCCGGATGTTCTGCGCGCCAGGCTCGAGGAAGCGAAGGCCGCCTCGGAATGAACCATTCGCAGTAAGCAAGTGAGCACAACGAAATCGATGAACTGGTTGATATTTGCACTGATGACGGTGATCTGCTGGGGGCTCTACGGGATATTTCTTCACGCCGGGCAGGTGGGCATGGCCGACCGGGAGCTCGGGAGGTACAAGGCCTTCCTCTTCGTGGGGATCGCCTACTTCATCACGGCGGTGCTGGCGCCGCTGATCGTGCTGGTGATGTCCGAGAACATGAGCTGGTCGATGCCGCCGAAGGGCATGTGGCTCTCCCTGCTGGCGGGAATTCTCGGCGCGATCGGGGCATTCTGCGTGCTCCTGGCGATGGGGGCGGGGGCCAAGGGCGGCATGAGCCCGGCCGTCGTGGCGGTGTCGGTGATGTCGATCATATTTGCGGGCGCCCCGATCGTGAACGCCATCGTGGCGATGATTCTGCACCCGCCGAAGGGGGGAGTCGGGGCGATTCCCGTGCCGTTCCTGCTCGGGATCCTGCTGGCGGCGCTGGGGGGATTCCTCGTGACCAAGTTCAAACCCAACCCGGCGGCGGCGCCGAAAAAGCCGGAGGCCGCGGCGGTGGAAGCGGCGGAGTAGGGAGGCGACGCGATGGCACTCGCGGACCGGCAACTGAAGGTGCTGAACCGGCTCCTGCGGGAGATCCTGCCGGCGAACCGGTTCTATGCGGGACAGCTGGGGAATTCCCTGACGGTCATCAGCCTCGACGAATTCGTGGAGCGGGTGCCGTTCACGACGAAGGAGGAACTGGCGGCGGACCATGAGGGGGACCCGCCGTACGGGACGACCTTCACGCACCCGGCGGAGCGCTACAACCGCTACCACCAGACGAGCGGGACGCGCGGGGAACCGCTGGCGTGGCTCGACGATCCGGACGGCTGGGAATGGGTCCTGGAGAACTGGCGGTGGGTGTGGACGGAGGCCGGGGCGGCCGCCGGGCAGAGCGCCTTCTTTCCCTTTTCGTTCGGCCCGTTCCTCGGGTTCTGGGCGGGGTTCGAGGCGGCGGCGTCGATGGGGATCCGGGCCATCCCGGGCGGCGGCATGTCGAGCGAGGACCGGCTGCGGCTCATGGCGCGCCTGCGGCCGGAGTGGATCTGCTGCACGCCGACGTATGCGCTGCGCCTCGCGGAGGTGGGCGAAGCGATCGGGCTGCGGGTGTCGGACCTCGGGACGGCGCGGATGATCGTGTGCGGCGAGCCGGGGGGAAGCATTCCGGCGGTGCGGGCCCGCATCGCGGCGGCGTGGAATGCGGTCGTCATCGATCACCACGGGATGACCGAAATCGGACCGGTGACGGTCGGCGACCTGGAGCAGCCGGAGCTGCTGAAGATCCGGCACGACGCCTACTTTGCGGAAGTGGTGGACCCCGAGAGCGGGGAGCCCGTGACGATGGGGGAAGTCGGGGAACTGGTGCTGACGACCCTGGGCCGGGCGGGGTCGCCGTTGCTGCGCTACCGGACCGGGGACCTCGTGAAGCCCGTGGCGTGCGGTGAGGCGTTCGCGCTGGACGGGGGAATCATCGGCCGCGCCGACGACATGGTGGTGGTGCGCGGGGTGAACCTCTACCCGAGCGGGATCGATGCGGTCGTCCGGACGTGCGACGGCATCGGCGAGTATGAAGTAGAGGTCGACCAGCGCGAGGCGTTGCCGGAAGTGCGGGTGCGGGTGGAGACCGGCGAGGCCGTGGCGCAGGAGCTGGAAGGCAAGCTGCGCACCGCCTTCGGGATGCGGATTCCCGTGGAGGCGGTGGACCGCGGCTCGCTTCCGGTGTTCGAGGTGAAGGCGAAGCGCTGGAGGGTGACGACATGATCGAAGCGCAGGGAATCAGCAGGGTGTACGAGACGCCGGGGGAGTCGCTGCGGGTGCTCGACGGCCTGGATTTGTCGGTGGCGGACGGAGCCACGGTGGCGGTGGTGGGGCCGTCGGGGAGCGGCAAGACGACCCTCCTGAACCTCCTCGGGGCCCTCGACCGCCCGACGTCGGGCTCGATCGTGATCGGCGGGCGCGATGTGACGGGCCTGAGGGAGGAGGAAGCCTCGGCATTCCGGAACCGGGAATTGGGATTCATCTTCCAGCAGCACTATCTGCTGCCGCAGTTGTCGGTCCTGGAGAACGTCCTGGTGCCGCGCCTCGCGGGGGGATGGGACGAAGACGCGGCCCGGACGGAAGACCGCGCCCGCATGCTCCTGGAGCGGGTGGGGCTGGAAGGGCGCCTGGGGCACCACCCCCACCAGTTGTCGGGCGGAGAGAAACTGCGGACCGCGGTGGCCCGGGCGCTGGTGAACGAACCGCAACTCGTGCTGGCGGACGAACCGACGGGATCGCTGGATGTCGAAACGACGGAACGGGTGGCGGACTTGTTGCTGGAGTTGAACGCGGAGCGCGGGGTGACGCTGGTGGTGGTGACCCACAACGCGGAACTGGCCGGGAAGATGGGGGCCGTGTTCGAGTTGCGGCGGGGGAAACTGGCGGAGAGGAAAGGCTAGGGCCATGACGGCGGGGACCTTCATCCGGCGGGGCTTGCGCTACTTTTCCTCGTCCTACGCGGGCGTGGTGGGCGGGGCGGCGCTGGGGGCCATGGTGTTGCTCGGGGCCCTCTTTGCCGGCGACTCGGTGCGGGCCACCTTGCGGCAGGATGCGCAGGCGCGGATCGGGAAGGTGTCCTACCTCCTCGCGGGAGGCGACCGGTTTTTCCGGGCCGCGCTGGCGGATGACCTTGTGGGCGAGGGATTCGCGGCGGCGCCGGTGCTCCTGATCGAGGGGACGGTGAGCGCGCAGACCGGGGGGCGCTCCACGGGGCGGGTGCAGGTTGTGGGCGTCGACGCGCGCTTCTGGGGATTCGGTCCGGCGGGGGCCCGGGCGCCGGAGGACACGCCCGCCGCGATCACGGGCCGCGAGGTGTACGTGAACGACCACCTCGCGAGCACCCTGGGGGTGGCGGATGGCGAGACCGTCGTGATGCGGTTCGCGAAGCCGGGCCTCATTTCCCGGGACGCCCCGATGTCCGGGTCGGCGGAGAGCATCATCACGATCCGGGGCACGGTGCGGGATGTGATCGGGGCGGACCGGTTCGGGCGGTTCAGCCTGGAGGCGTCGCAATTGCCGCGTTCCACCGTGTTCGTGCCGATCGAGCGCCTGCAGGAGACCATCGAGGCCGGGGGCCGGGCGAACCTGATGCTGCTGGGAGACGGCGGGGACGTGGGTCTCGAGAAGCTGGCGGGGACGGTCGAGCAGGAGTTCACCCTCGACGACTACGGCCTGTCGCTGGTGGACGTGCCGCCGGCGCGGGCGACCGAGATCCGGACGGCGCGCGTCTTTTTCGACCGGCGCATGGCGGGGGCCATCGAGACGAGGTTTCCGGGCGTGCAACCGGTGATCACCTACCTGGCGAACACCATCGCGGCGAATGGCCGGGAGACGCCGTACTCGATGGTGACGGCGGCGGGCCGGGAAGCGGCGCCGTTTCTTCCCGAGGACGGGGCCGTCCTGAACGCGTGGATCGCGGAAGACCTCGCGGCCAAGGTGGGCGACACGGTCTCCATATCGTACTACGCGGTGTCGGGCGGGAGCCGCCTGGAAGAACGCACCGCGCAGTTTCGGGTGGGAGCGGTGACGCCGATGGAGGGGCTGCCGGCCGATCCGGAGTGGATGCCGGACTTTCCGGGGGTGTCGGAGGCGGAAAGCACGGGGGACTGGAGCCCGGGCCTGCCGCTGGACCTGTCGCGCATGCGGGACAAGGACGACGACTACTGGGAACGCCATCGCGGGACGCCGAAAGTGTTCCTGCCGCTGGAAGAAGGCCGGAGCATGTTCGCCAACCGCTGGGGCGAGTTCACGGCGTTGCGGGTTCCGGCGGAGGAAGCCGGCAGGAACGAGATCGCGGAGGGCTTGCTGGAGACGCTGCGGCCGTCGACGGCGGGATTCGTGTTGCAGGACTTCCGGAGCGAGGGGATGCAGGCCGCGAAATCGCCGGTGGACATCGCGGGCCTGTTCCTGAGCATGAGCTTTTTCCTGATCGTGGCGGCGGTGGCGCTGGCGGCGATGCTGTTCCGGTTCAACGTCGAGCAGCGGAACCGCGAGAGCGGCCTGCTGGCGGCGGTGGGAATCCCCGCCGCGAAGGTGCTGCGCTGGCGTTTGGCGGAGGGCTTCTGGGTGGTGGTCATCGGCGGGGCGCTGGGCGTCGTGGGCGCCGCGGGGTACACGTGGGGGATCCTGCGCTTTCTCGAAACGATCTGGAGCGAGGGCGGGTCGGGGCGCCTGTTTGCATTCACGGTGGATCCCGCGACGGCGGCGGGCGGGGCGGGAGGCTTCGTGGTCTTGATGATGGCGGCGATCTGGCTGACGGTCCGGAAGCAGGTGCGGCGGACGGCGAGCGTGCGCCTCGAGGCCAGCACCGAAGACGGCGTGCCCCGGCGGGGAAGGCGGAGCCTGCTCGGGGCGATCGTGGCGGCGGTGGCCGGGATGGGCGCCATGGGGCTCGGAGCGGTGATCGGGCCGCAGGGGGCCTTCTTCATGGCGGGCTTCGCGTTCCTGGTGGCGGGCTTGTGCTTTTACCGGTGGCGGCTCGGAGCAGGCGCCGCGGGGAAGACGGTGACGAACGTCGCGGCCCTGGCGAAGGTGAATTGCGGGCGGCGGCCGGTTCGCAGCCTGGTGGTGGTGGGGGCCCTGGCGTGCGGGGTGTTCCTGGTGGTGTCGGTGGCCGCGTTCCGCAAGCACACCGGCGACGAATGGCGCGAGCGGTCGAGCGGCGCCGGCGGGTTCGCGCTCTGGATCGAGACGACCGGCGCCCTGACGCGCGCCGCCGACGGGAGCGATGATTTCCTTGAACTCGGCGAGGAGAGGGACCAGGTGGGTGAGGTCGTGCCGCTGCGGATCGGCCAGGGAGACGACGCGAGCTGCTTCAACCTGAACGCCGTGAGCCGGCCTCGCCTGCTGGCGGTGGACGTGACGCGGTTCGAGAACCCGGATGCCTTCGAGATCAAGAAGGTGGCGCCGGGGATGGAGAAGAGCTGGTCCACCCTGCGGGGCGGGGAGGTTCTGCGCGGATTCGTCGATGAGACGACCCTGATGTGGGTCCTGAAGATGAAGGTCGGGGACCGCATCGCCTACGAGGACGAATGGGGGCAGAGCTTCGAGGTGGAGCTCGCGGGGACCTTGGCGGATTCCGTGTTCCAGGGGAGCGTGGTGGTGGACGAGAGCGGGTTCCTGAAACGATTCCCCTCGGCGGACGGGTATCGGCTCTTTCTCGCCGGGGCCCCGGGCGGGGTGGCGGAGACCCGCGCCCTCCTGCAACGCAACCTCGCGGACCGGGGCGCGGAAATCACCACCACCCGGGAGCGCCTGGCGGCCTTCCACGGGGTGGAGAACACCTACATCGCGATCTTCCACGTCCTCGGGGGCCTCGGGGTGGTTCTCGGGGCGGCCGGCCTCGGCCTCGTGACGGTCCGCAACCTGAACGAGCGCCGCTATGAATTCGGGGTGTTGCATACCATCGGCGTTCCGCGGGGCGTCTCGCGCCGCCTCGTGTTCCGGGAGGTGGCCTCGTTCATCGCCTGGGGCCTCGGGATCGGGCTGGTGGCGGCGGTGGTGTCGATCGTGCCGAACCTCGGCGGGGTCGACCCCCTCCATGCCGCCGGCTGGATCGCCCTGCTCGTGGTGGGAATCGCGGTGAATGCGTGGTTCTGGTCGTGGCTCGGCTACCGGAAGTCCTTCGGCCGGGCCCTGCAGGCCGCCGTGATCGGCTGATCTTGATTGGTTCCCGGGGAGATCCGCGCCATGGTGGAGGCCTGATGAAAGCGATGATGTGCGTTCTCCTGCTCGCCGGCGTGGCCGCCGGGGAGGAATGGCTGAACCTCTACGAGGGGCCGGCACCCGGGGCCGCGCGGCCGCCGGCCGGAAGCGAGGTCGTCACGGAGCGCGGCCACATCACGAACGTCGAAGTGCCGCAATACCTCCTCTACATGCCGGCGTCGCCGAACGGGACGGGCGTGGTGGTTTGTCCCGGGGGCGGGTACGGGATCCTCGCGATGGGACACGAGGGACGGGAGGTCGGCGAGTGGTTCGCGAAGCGCGGCGTGACCGCGATGATCCTGAAGTACCGCGTGGCGCGGGAGGCCGGCTACGGGTACCGGTTCCCGGTGCCGCAACTGGATGCCCGCCGCGCGATCCGGACGATGCGGGCGAAGGGCAAGGACTGGGGGGTGAAGCCGGACCGCATCGGGGTGATGGGTTTCTCGGCGGGGGGTCACCTGGCGTCGACCTGCGCGACGCTCTTCGGGGAATCGTTCGATGGCGAATCCTCCGACCTGATCGACACCGCCAGCGCCCGCCCGGACTTCGCGATCCTGTGTTATCCCGTGATCGCGATGGGCGAGCGCTACTGCCACGGCGGGTCGGTGAAGAACCTCCTCGGGGAAGATCCGCCGGCCGAGCTGCTGGCGAAATGCAACAGCGCGAAGCAGGTGCGCGGCGAATCGCCGCCGTGCTTCATCGTGCACTCCGCGGATGACGGCGCGGTGCCCCTGCGGAACGGGGCGGAGTTCGCGGCGCGGTGCGCGGAATCGAAGGTGCCGGTGGTGTGCCACTTCTACGCGGAAGGCGGGCACGGCTACGGGTTGAAGGGACGCGGGGACTCGGAAGGGTGGACGACGCGGCTCGAGGAGTGGATGCAGGGAAACGGGTGGATGGCGAAGGGCGGCCTCTGAGGCGCGGGGTGTGGCTGCCCCTTGCGGCGGGACGCCGCAGCAACGGACTGCCGCGGGACGCGGCAGCTACGCCTCGTCGTCCTCGACGTGCTCGATGTGGGCATCGGGGCGCAGGGTGGCGGCGAAGGACCGCAGGGCGGCGCGGCGCTGTTCGAACTCCCAGCGCTCGGCGAGTTGCTCGCGGAGCTCCTCGAAGGGGGGGACCTCCGAGCGCTTCACCCCGACGACCTTCAGGAGGTGGTAGCCATTCTCGTAGGCGACGACGGGCGTGACCTCCCCCTCGCGCATGGAGAACACGATCGACTCGATCGGGTTCGACGGGCGGTCGAGTGTCATCCAGTCGAGATCGATCTCGCCGTTCTCCTTCTCGGTCTCGCGCTCGGCGAGGGCCTTGAAGTCGGCGCCGTCGAGGGCCTCTTCGCGGAGTTCCCGCATGGACTCGAGGAGGGCCACCGGATCCTCGTGGCGATCGAGCATCTTGACGAGGTGCAGGCAGCGGACTTCCGGCTGGGTGCGGAACTCGGCGAGGTGCTCCTGGTAGTAGGCGCGCAGCTCCTCGTCGGTCGGTCCGCCCTTGCCGTCGAGGATCTCGGAGAGGAAGGTCTCCATGCGGAGGTTCGCTTCGCATTCGTTGCGCAGCTGGTCGCGCTGGTCCTCGAGCATTTCCCAGCTGGCGCCGTGCTCGCGGTAGAGCTTGATGGTTTCCTCGAGGCGGCCCGCGATGTCGCTCTCGGGGATCTCGGGGTGGCGCTTTTCGGCTTCCTGGGCGATCAGGATCGAGTCGATGACCTCCTCTTCGGCCTGCTCCATGAACTCGGGGTCCCGCTCGCAGCAGGAAATCTGGAGGCGGGCCTCGGCCTCGGACTTGATGCGGGAAAAGGCGTCCTCGACAAGGTTCGGGTCGATCAATTCGCCGTTGATGCGCAGCATGGGGGGAACCTAACGGCGGCTTCCGGGGGCTGCTATCACGAATTTGGCGGGGACCGCGGATCGCGCGCGGGCCTCGCTAGGCCTGCCGGATGGCGGTGACGGCGGCGGACATGTCGGGGGCCTTGAAGGTCGACGACCCCGCGACGAACACGTTGGCCCCGGCGGCGGCGGCGTGCGGCGCGGTCTGGGGATCGATCCCGCCGTCGACCTCGATGTGGAATTGATATCCCCCCGCGGTCCGGAGGCGCGCGGCTTCCTCGACCTTCGGCATGACCTCGGTCATGAACGCCTGCCCGCCGAAGCCCGGGACGACGGTCATGCAGAGGAGGAGGTCGACCTGCCCGAGAAACGGTTCGACCGCCTCGAGCGGGGTGGCGGGATTGAAGGCCAGGCCGCATTGGCATCCGGCGTCCCGGATGGCCTGCAGGGTGGAGGCCACCTCATGGTCCGCTTCGACATGGACGCTGATCATGTCGGCCCCCGCCTCGACGAAGCGGGGGAAGTAGTGGTCGGGCCGGTCGATCATGAGATGCACATCGAGGAAGATGTCATTGGTGGCGTGGATGGCCGCGACCATGGCGGGACCGAAGGAGATGTTGTCGACGAAGTGGCCGTCCATGACGTCGAGATGCAACCAATCGCCGCCGCTCTTGATGGCCCGGGAACATTCCTCCGCGATGCGTCCAAAGTCGGCGGCGAGGACCGAGGGGGCCACGATGCGGTCTTGGTGGGAGAAGGCGCTCACGAGTCGATATGATTCACGAATATTCACACTTGGATACGAAAGATTCCTGTTTTTCGGGGATTTCGCGGGGGGGAATTGGGTCGACACGCGCCGGTATCGGGGGGATACTGCGATGCACCGATAGCGGTCTCCATTTTGAAACCGTTTTTCCGCAGCGTGGCGCTGTTTGCGTCACTAGTCACGGGCACTCTCACCCGCGCGAACGCTTGCAGGGCTGCCCGGCTCACCCCCCGCCGCATGGCGGTGATGGTCGTCTTCCTTCCGGTCCTGGCGGGGTCGCAGTTGGTGCACTGGCTGGGATTTCTTCTCGATGAGATCTTTTTTCGCGGTTACCGGCAGGTGGCGGTGCGGGAGCCGGTGTTCGTCACGGGGGTGCCCCGGAGCGGAACGACCTTCCTGCATCGTGTCCTGGCGCGGGACGAGGAGCGCTTCAGCACCTTTTCGACCGGCGAGCTTCTCTTCGGGCTGTCGGTCACGGAGCGGAAGTTCTGGGGGCTCCTCGGCGCGATCGACCGGCACACCGGTGGATTCGGGAGACGGGCGGTCGCCTGGATGACGCGCAAGGCGGGATCCGGTCTGGAGGGCGTGCACCAGGTCGGGCTGGATGCGCCGGAAGAAGACTACCTGGCCCTCGTGCCGGTGATGAGTTGCTTCATTCTCGTCCTGGCCTTTCCGTTTTCGGAGCGGCTTTGGCGGCTGGCATTTTTCGACGAGCGAATGGATGCCGCGGACCGGCGGTGGGTGCTGCGGTTTTACCGGCGGTGCCTGCAGAAGCATATTCATGCGGGCGGCGGGGGGCGGCAACTGCTGTCGAAGAACGCCGCCTTCGGATCGTGGGCCTCGAGCCTGCGGGATGAGTTTCCCGACTGCCGGCTGGTGTTGTGCGTGCGGGATCCGGCGGAGGCGGTTCCGTCCCAGCTGAGTTCGCTGGAAGGCGGGATGGCCCTGTTCGACGTCGACCGGGAGCGGCGGTTCTTCCGGGAGCGGATGGTGGAAGTCCTCGAGCACTCCTACGCGCATCTTGCGGAGGTCGCGGACGAAGCGCCCGCGGACGAGGTGGTGGTGGTGCGGATGGAGGAGATGCAGGACGGGCTCGTGGAATGCGTGGAGGGGATCTACGAGCGGTTCGGGTTCCGGCTCGGGGCGGACTTCCGCCGCCGGCTCGAGGAGGAGGCGGCCACCGCCCGGCGGTACCGGAGCCGCCATGATTACTCGCTCGAGCAGTTCGGCTTGAGCGGGAAGGCGATCCGCGCCCGATTTTCACAAGCCTACCTGCGATTCGCGTTTTCCGCGCCGGCCAATGACGGCGCGGCAACCCTCACCACCTGAGCTTATGTCCGTATCACGAACCAACCTGCGTCCGCCGAGCCGGAAGGCGGTGCGCCAAGACAAGGACCTGCGGGTCGTGGTGATGTCCGACGCCGTGGCGGAACGCAACGGCGTCGGGACCTACTACAGCGATCTCGTGGAGTACCTGCGGGAGCGCCTCGGGTCGGTGCAGTTCTTCTATCCTGACGAGGATTCGCGGATGCGCTACAAGCGGATCTCGGTGCCGATGCCCGGGGATGACACGCAGCGCCTCTTCGTGCCGCGCATCCCGGAGGTCTGGCGCAAGGTGGACGAAGCGCGGCCGCACGTGATCGTGTCGGCCACGCCGGGCCCCTTCGGGCTGCTGGGACGATCCCTGTCGTGGCGATTCCGGGCCTCCCTGCTGGTGGGGTTCCACACCCACATCGGGGCCCTGACGGACATGTATTTCGGCGGGCGGTTCCGGAAGCGCTTTGCGAAGCGCTCCCTTGAATCGACGAACAAGGTGCTCTTCCGGACCTGCGAGGCGGTGCTGGTGAACGGAACGGAAATGGCGAGGACCGCGAAGGAGCTCGGGGCCCGGCGGGTGGAACTGGTCGGCACGCCGGTGTCGCCGCAATTCGCCGGCACCCCGGTGTCCCCCGCGGCGGAGAAGGTGACCCGCATTCTCTATGCCGGACGGCTTGCGCCCGAGAAGAACGTTCCGGCGGTATTGGAGGCCGCGGAGCGCCTCCCCGGGATGCAGTTTTTCCTGGCGGGCGACGGGCCGCTCCGGACGCGCATCGTGCGGCGCGGCCGGAAGCTCGGGAACCTGAACTTCCTCGGGTGGCTGAACCGCGGGAAGCTTCTCTCGGTGCTCGACGAGGTGGACATGCTGGTGCTGCCGTCGCACATGGAATCGTTCGGGACCGTGGCGCTGGAAGCGATGGTGCGTGGGAAGCTGGTCCTGGTATCGGCGTCGTCGGGAATCCTCGGCTGGCCGGACCTCGCGAAGGCCCTCTTCAGGATCGAGCCCGGCGAGGATCTCGCCCATGCCATTTCGCGGGTGGCCGGGCAGGACGCGGAAGAGCGGAAGACCAAGGCATGGCTCGCCCGGCAGGCTGGAATGGCATTGAACCGGAGCACCATCGACCACTGGGTCGAGTTGGTGAGGGAAAGCGCGGTGGTGGCCGATGCGCGGTGACGCGGGGCTGACAGGGATCGTTTCCATCCATGACGTGATGCCGCGCACCCTGGGTGCGGTCCGGGGATTGCTCGATTGGCTGCGGCAACTGGAGGTGGCCCCGGTGACCCTGCTGGTGGTCCCGGGGGTGGAATGGGGCCCGGCCGAGCTGGAGGAACTGAAGCGCTGGGAGGCGTCCGGGTGCGAACTGGCGGGACACGGGTGGGTGCATGAGACCGTTCCCCGCGGTCTCTATCACCGTTTGCATGCCGCGGTCATTTCACGGAACGTCGCGGAGCATCTCGCCCTGGACGCGGCGGGCATCGAAGCCCTCATCGAGCGGTGTCACGCGTGGTTCGGTGACCACGGATTCCGGGCTCCGGAGCTGTATGTTCCGCCGGCGTGGGCGATGGGGGGGATCGGCGCGGCGCGGGTGAGGAATCTCCCGTTCCGCCGCTACGAGTACATGCGGGGGGTGCTCGAGGCGGACACCGGGAAGCTCGAACAATGGCCGATGGTGGGCTTCGAGGCCGACCGCTGGTGGCGAAAGGCCGGGGTGCGCATGTGGAACCGGCTCAACCTGCATGCCGCGGAGCGCGGAACGGGCGTCCTGCGGATCGGAATCCACCCCCGCGACCGGGATCTGCTGCTCGCCCCCGAGATGGAGGGTCTCCTGCGGCGGTGCCGGCGGTTTCGCGGGTACGGGAGCGGGTCGTCCTGAGCGCAAATCGTCCGCCGGTGCGGGCGGGACGGTGCGGGCGGGACGGGTTCAGTCTTCCTCCGCGGTCTTCTCGATGAGTTCGCGCGCGAAAACGGCGTGCAGGACCTCCGACACGCCGAGGGGATAATCGATCTTGCGTTCCACAAAGCGGGATTCCTTCTCGGTGTCGGTGATATTGCGCATGCCGCGGACGAAGCCGATGACGAGGGGCCCGTCGCCGGGCGCGGTCAACTTGGCGTGCATGACCGGCCCGCCGCTGTCGCCCTTCCAGGCCGTGGTGTCGACGAGGAAGATGGCATGCAGCCGGTGGGGGACCAGCGGGTAGCTCGCGATGGTCCCGCCCCGCAGGATGGAGAAGCCGGCGCCATTGGCCTCGCTGCGTTCCGGGAAGACGGCGAGCCGGACGCTGTCCCCGGTGTGGATCCGTTTCAACTCTTCGGCCTTGGCGAGGGCGGCGAAGGGGAGGGCCTCGACCTCGAGTTCATCCGGAAGCCGGAGCAGCGCGAGGTCGTGCTGGGAATGCGTCTTCCAGAGCGGTTCCCCGCCGGCGCGGAGGGGCACCGACCGTTCCCGGCGCCCGTAGGTGCCGTCCGGGCGGTCCTCCCGGTCGATGAGCTGGAACCGGTCGCCCTCCATCTGGTCGAAGACATGCCGGGCGGTGAGCAGATAAGTGCGTTCCTCGCCCCCGGTCCGGGCGTGGCGGACGGCCAGGCCGGTGGCCGTCGAAGACGGGTTGGCGAGCTTGTAGGTCGCCAGGACGAGTTGCTCCGCCGCCTCCGAACCGATGGCGGGGGTGGCAAGAAGGATGAAAAGGAGTGGCAGACGGCAGGACATGGCAAGGGCCGTGAAGAATAAGAAGGGGAGCGGGCCGGGTCCAACATTGATTCGCCGCGGGGTCCGGGTAGGGTGTGGCTGGTGGACGCGGAGCCAATCATCGACTTGTCGAGCGACGACTATTTCATGCAGCAGGCGCTGCGTGAGGCGCGGAAGGCCTACGCCGCCACGGAGGTGCCCATCGGGGCGGTGGTGGTGCGGGAGGGCGCGATCATCTCCCGGGCGTGGAACCAGGTGGAGACCTTGAGGGACGCCACCGCCCACGCCGAGATGCTGGCGCTCACCGCCGCCCAGACCGTGATGGAAGACTGGCGGCTGGATGGCTGCACGCTCTACGTGACAAAGGAGCCGTGCCCGATGTGCGCGGGCGCCATCGTGCACTGCCGGCCGGAGCGGGTGGTCTTCGGCTGTGCCGATGAGAAGGCCGGAGCGGCGGGCGGATGGATCAACCTCCTCGAGGCGAACCCGCCACTGAATCACCGGTGTGCCATCACGGGCGGGGTGATGACCGACGAATGCACGGAGTTGTTGCAGGGATTTTTCCGCGAGGCCCGCGCCAGGAAGAAGGAGTCGGTGGTGAACGGAAACGGAGCGGACCGGAAAGAATAGGAAATGAGAGTGATCAAGATTCTGATGATACTGGCGGGCCTCGCCCTGCCCGCCGCGGCGGGGGAATTGGTGGTGAAAGTGCAGGGCGTGCGGAACGCCAACGGCTTTGTCCGGGGCATGGTCTTCAAGGCGGCGGACGGATTCCCGGAGGATCACGCCAAGGCGGTGGCGCTGGCGGAATCGAAAGCCAAGGCGGGGGAGGTCATCCTGCGATTCAAGGGCGTCGAGGAAGGGCAGGGAGCCATCATCATCATCCACGATGAGAACGACGACAAGAAGCTGAAGCGGAACATCATCGGCATTCCCCGGGAAGGGGTCGGGGCGTCGAACTGGAGGCGAAACGGACGCCCGAAGTACCGCGATGCCGTGGTGCCGGTGGGACCCGGGAAAATGGTGCGGGTGCTGCTGAAGTATTTTTGAACCCGGGGGCGGCCGGCCGCGGGCGGGTCATGCGGGCCAAAGAAAAGCGGCCCCGTCAACTGGGACCGCCATTTCGCCATGGCGAGGCTCCCCGGAAGGAGCCGGCACAGATCGGAATGCTCAACGCCGGCGGCGCAGGCCGAAGAGGATGGCGAGGCCGCCGAGGAGGGCCACCGAAGGCTCGGGAACATTCTTGGTCCCCGGGGTGGAGAGCGCGTCGCTGGCATCTCCCAACTCGGTGTTGTTCGGAAAATTGTCCTGCGTTGCCCAGTCGCCGGCGCTGTCGGTATCGACGCCGTTGGGAAACCGGGAGGCGGTGTCCCAGTTGAAACCCGCGCCGTTGGGTCCGATGACGGGGGCGCCGAAGTAAGTATGGTCGCCAGCCCCGCCATCGACGGTGCCGATCGCATCCGTGAGGTTTGCGGTGATCGCATCAATCGAGGCTTGGGTGAGCTCGTCGGTATCGGCCGCGTCGAAGGCGATATCGGCGGTGTTCACGAGGGCATACGTCTGGCTGCCATTCTGCAACCAGTTCAAGGGCCGGGCGATGTCGACGTTGGGGGTGGTGCCGGCGCCCAGCACGAAGAATCCGTCGGCGGGAATGACCTCGGCGCTGAAGTCGATTTGCTGGGTGACCCGGCGGTAGTTGGTGCTCCCGGTGTTTCCGCTGGTGTCTCCATCCACGATGATGAAACTCAGACCGGAAAGGGACATCCCGGGCGTCCCGAACAATTCGACGTACTCGGCAGTGTCGGTGGAAGCGTCATCGGCCCAGTATTCATTGATCACGACCGCACCCGGGAGGGAAATGGTGGCGGTGAGCAGGACGGTGGTAGTAAACAGTGTGATTTTCATGAGTCAGGAGTGGTGAAACGACGAGGCGATTCAAACCAGAATCCGTGCCAAATAAAAACTCAATCCCTCATGATTCCCGAACCGCCATCGAGTTACGAAAGAGACGGAAATCGATGTTGAATCCCAATATGCGCTGCAAATCAACCAGTCTTTACGATGCCGGGCGGGGTTCCTTCGCCCGCTAGATGGGAGAATGCACGCAATTCACGGTCGGCGCGACCGGTGGAAAATGCGGCTGGAAATTCGGCGTGAGAAATTGAGGGTGGGGCGATGGCAGTCTTCGCGGTGTTGGGAACAGATGAGGGAAGGGTGGCCGAAGAAGCTTCAGTTCTCTTTAACGAGTTGAAGCCGGAGGGGGGCGACGAGTTCACGAACGACGTGGTGGACGGGATTGCGGCGAACGCGGAGGACGCCTACCAAGCCTGCGCGAGGACGATCGAGGCGCTGCAGACGATCGGGTTCTTCGGGGGGGCGAAGGTGGTGTGGCTGAAGGCGGCGAACTTCCTGGCGGATGACCGGACCGGGGCGGCGGAGCGGACGAAGGACGGGGTGGAAGCCCTTCTCGATGTCCTGAAGGGAGGGTTGGGCGAAGAGGTCGTCTTCCTGCTGAGTGCGGCGGGCATCGACAAGCGGCGGGCGTTCTACAAGTGGCTGCAGAAGAACGCGGAAGTGGCGGTCTTCGACCGGATCGACGTCTCGAAGGAAGGATGGGAAGACAAGGTGAGCATGCTGGTGATGACCCGCGCCAAGGAACTGAAGCTGACCTTCGAAGACGATGCGCTCGAGTTGTTCGTGCAGCGCGCCGGCGCCGACACCCGGCAGATCGGGAACGAGCTGGAAAAGCTGCGCCTGTATGTCGGGGAGAACGGGCTCGTGAAGATGGAGGCCGTGGAGCGCATGGTGCCGACGAGCCGCAAGGGGGTGATCTGGGAGATCGGGAAGGCCCTTGAACGGCGGCAGGCGGCCCGGGCGGTGGCCTTGATCGACGCCCAGCTCGAAAAGGGGGAGAACGCGGTGGGCCTGATGCGGGCCTCGATCATTCCGACGGTGCGCAAGCTGTTCATGGTGCGCATCCTGATGGATGCCTACCCGAAGCTGCCGACGCAGAACCCGGGGTCATTCGCCAAGGCGGTGGAGAGCCTTCCGGCGGGTGATCTGGCGTGGCTTCCCCAGAAGAAGGCCGGCGGGGTGAATGCCTGGGGGCTGGGATACTCGGCGGGAGCCGCCCGACAATTCAGCGCGGACGAACTGCGGGCCGCGCTCGAGGCCTGCCTGCACGCCGACCGGTCGCTGGTGACGACGCAGCTCGACGCGCGGATGGTGCTGCACCGGCTTGTGATGGTGGTGTGCGGCGAAGCCCGCCGGAAGAAAAGCGCCTGACGGCCGGGGACAAGAAGGCACGGAATGACGATGAAACTGGCTCTCGCGGGAATTGTGATCGGGGTGTTGGCCGGCTTGGCCGGGGCCCTCTGCGGGGTCGGGGGCGGGATCGTGATGGTCCCGGCATTCGCGCTGATCCTGGGAATGGAACAGAAGCAGGCCGTGGCGACTTCCCTCGCGATCGTGATGGTGACGGCCCTGATGGGAACCCTGAACCAGGTCACCAGCAAATCGGGCCTCATCGACTGGCGGCTGTTTCTCGTGACGGCCGCCGGGGCGGGGGTGGCGGCCTGGTTCGGGACCGACCTCATGCGGGCCCTCGGGAACCAGGCCCTGACGCGTGTGTTCGGGGTCCTCCTGGTGCTGGTGGGATTGCGGATGCTGTTTCTCCGGGTCAGCGGCTAGTGTGGTGTCCCGCAAGTCCTGCAACATGCTGGGGTTTTCAGAGTTTCAAAAAGTGGCTCACTTCGTTCGCGGGGAAGGTCGAAGCGCGGCCTGGTTTCCCAACTTCTTCGTTCCTCCTCAGTCGTGAATCTCGATTCACTCCTTC
>JABDMC010000003.1 GCA_013001695.1 Akkermansiaceae bacterium | reverse complement strand
CTACTACACCGACCCGGACGGAAACCTCTGGACGGCCCGCGACGTCCGGCAGGGACGGTCCGTCACCCTCGAGCCGGCCGCCGCCCCCGAATTCAACCGGTGGCTCGCGGCCCAGAAGGCGCGCTTCGCGACCCGCAACCGGCAGCGCCTCGAGCGCACCGCGACCCGCCACGGTCATTTCCTTGCCTCCAGCGGAGGGGTTCCCGCCATCGAGACCCTCCGCTCCATCGACTGGACCGAGACCGGGGCCGTTCTGACGGGCCCGGTGGCCGCCCCCTGATCCGCCATGAGCGACCACGCCATCAGTGTCCGCGACCTCTACCGATACTTCGGGGGGCTGAAGGCGGTCGACGGGGTGTCCTTCGATATCCCGCACGGGTCGGTGTGCGGGTTCGTCGGCGCCAACGGGGCCGGCAAGACGACCACCATGCGGATCCTCGCCACCCTCGACTACCCGACGATGGGGTCCGCCGAGATCTGCGGGATCAACGTCGTCAACCACCCCGAGAAGGTGCGCGCCCTCATCGGGTGGATGCCCGACCACTTCGGCAACTACGAGCACATGACGGTCCTCGAGTACCTCGATTTCTACGCGCGGGCCCTCGGGTTTTCCGGCGAGGAGCGCCGGGCCCGCATCCAGGAGGTCATGGAGTTCACGGATCTCATCTCCCTCGCCGACCGGCTGTCGAACAAGCTTTCCAAGGGGATGACCCAGCGCCTCTGTCTCGGCCGGTCGCTGCTGCATGACCCGCAGGTTCTCATTCTCGACGAGCCGGCGGCGGGCCTCGACCCGCGGGCCCGCGTCGAGCTGAAGCACCTCATCCGCATCCTCGCGCAGGAGGGCAAGACGATCTTCATCTCGTCCCACATCCTCTCGGAACTCGGCGAGATGTGCGACTCGCTGCTTTTCCTCAACAACGGGCGCATCGTCCACCACGGCGATGCCGAGTCGCTCAAGCACGGCTCCGACGCGACCGGGGGCGTCTACTACGACGTCCAGGTCGTCGGGGACCCGCAGAGCGTTTCGGACTGGGTGGTCCTGAACCCCGACGTCGAGGTCATCGAGGCGCGCAAGCGGGGGGCGCGCCTCCGGATCGCCAGCGCCGAGCCGGAAAAGGCCGCCGAGACCCTGGGCCGGATGGTCCGCGACGGGGTCCGCGTGGTCGAGTTCCACCGCGAGCAGCGCAATCTCGAGGACGCCTTCATCGACATCCTCGGGCAAATCGAGGGCGGCGGACCACTGCCCGCCGCCGTCATGAAAGGAGACGATGCCGGATCCTGACCCCACCGGCCCCGCCACCGCGGCGAGGGTTCCCCCGGCGCTTCCCCCTCCGCCCACTGTCGAGGGAATCAGCGATTTTTCGGACAAGCTCAGCCCGATGCTGGTGAAGGAGCTCCGGCAGGGGCTGCGCACCTACACCTTTGTCATCCTCTTTCTGTTCCTGCAGGGGCTCCTCGCCCTGGTGGTCCTCACCGCCTCCGGCGCCACCGCCAACACCTCCGGTTCCGACACGGCCGGGACCGTCGTGTCGCAGATCGTGTTCTGCGTCTACGCCCTCGCGGTCCTCGTGGTGCAACCGCTGCGGGGCATCTCGGCGCTCGCCACCGAGATCAAGCAGAACACCATCGACCTCCTCGTCCTCACCCGCCTCAGCGCCTGGCGCATCGTGTGGGGAAAGTGGTCCGCCATCGTCAGCCAGTCGGGCCTGCTCCTCGTGGCGATCCTGCCGTACCTCATCCTGCGCTACTTCTTCGGGGGCATGCAGTTGTTCTCGGAGATGTTCCTGATGCTCTACCTGTTCCTGCTGTCGGGGGTTCTGACCGCCTTCACGGTGGGGCTCTCGGGCGCCGGTTCGCCCCTCATTCGCGGGTTGGTGGTGGTGGGCGGCGCGCCCGCCCTCGCCCTCGCGATCATGTTCGGGTTCACGCCGGAGTTCCCCCGGATCGTCGGTTACTTCAATGTGGCTTCCGCCGCGAACGTCGGCATCCTGGCCGGCATCCTCGCCCTCGCCGTGTACCTCGGCTACTTCTTCCTGGAAGTCGGGACGGGCGCCATCGCCCCGATCTCGGAGAACCGCGCCACCCTCAAGCGCCTCATCGGCCTCGCGGTCGTGGTGGTGACCTACGGCACCCTGCAGATCGCCGACGACGGGCTGGCCCTGCTGGCCACCCTCGTGGTCGCGGCCCTCATCTCCCTCGATCTGTTCACCGAACGCGCCGAATTCCCGGCGGTCGTCTGCCGGCCGTTCCTCCGCTTCGGCCGCCCCGGACGCCTGGCCGGCCGCTTCCTCTACCCGGGCTGGGCGACCGGATCGCTCTTCTTCCTGCTGCTGGTCGCGGTGACCTGCGGCATGCTCCTCCTCCGCCAGGCCACCACCGGCCTGCGCGCCGAGCACTTCACCTACGCGGGGATCGGCTTCGCGGTGATGGTCTTTCCGGCCGCCATGATGCAGCTCTGCGCCCGGAACCGCCCCGAGCGATTCACGATGTATATCTCCATCACCATCATGGGCTGGCTCCTGGCGCTGATCCTCGGCATCCTCTACGGCGAGGTGCGCAACGAACTCCTCCTGTGGCTGTTTTCCCCCGTTCCGATGGTGCTCTTTCCCTTGTCCAATGAACTCACCAGCCCGACCAACCGGGTCACCATCAGCTTCATCGCATGGGCGCTGGCGGGCCTCTACACCCTCATCGTCCTGGTCGGCGCGGGCAGGTCCCTCGCCGCCCTCGCGAAGCTCGAACGGGCCGAGTAGGCCCTCCACCCCCTGACCATTTCCCTCCCGCCAATGACCCCTGAAGAGCTGAAGGCCTGCTACACCAGCGCCTCGGTGTGCGCCGAAAAGCTGCGTCTCCCCCTCCGCTCGCGGGTCTGGAAGGGGCAGGCCGGCGAGTTCCTCGGGGCCGGCACGGGCTCCTCCCTCGATTTCCAGGACCACCGGTCCTACGTCCCCGGCGACGACCCGCGCCACATCAACTGGCAGGCATACGCCCGCACCGGGCATTACAGCATGAAGCTCTACCGCGAGGAGGTCCGCCCCGTGGTCGATCTCGTCGTGGATGTGTCCGAATCGCATTTCTTCGAACCCGCCAAGGCGCGCCGCTCCGCGCAGCTCTTCTACTTCCTCGCCGAAAGCGCCTCGCGCGCCGGGGCGGCCCTGCGCATCTATCTCGTCGTCGGCCCGGAGATGCGGCCCATCCCGATGGAGGAGGTGCGGACCCACCGCTGGCTGGAGACCGCCTCCGGGCTGCGGTCCGGGGATCCGGCCGCGCCGCCGGACCTCTCCGCGATCCCGTTTCGCGCCAACGCCTTCCGCGTCCTGCTGTCCGACCTGCTCTTTCCCGGCGACCCGCATCATCTCATCCGGCTTCTCGGGCAGCGTCACGGCAGCCCGGTCCTGCTCGCCCCCTTCACCACCGCGGAGGCGAACCCGGAATGGCAGGGCAACTACGAGTTCGTGGAAGCCGAACTCCACACCCGCCACCCGCACCGGATCGAGCCGGCCATCCTGAAGCGCTACCTCAAGACCTACGCGAACCACTTCGCGCTCTGGAAGAATGCCGCCCGCCGCTACAATGCCCCCCTCGCCCGCGTCCCCGCGACCGGCGATCTCGAGGCGGCCCTGCACCACGAGGCCCTCTCTTCCGGGGCCCTCGAATCGACGAGCTGACCCCGCT
>JABDMC010000391.1 GCA_013001695.1 Akkermansiaceae bacterium | reverse complement strand
ACGCCGTGGCGGTGCACGAGGCCTTCGGCGCCCCGGCGGTGGTGATCGATTTCGGAACCGCGGTGACCTTCGACGTGGTGGGCGTTCCCCCGGCGGGCCGCGGCACCGGGGCGCCCGGCAGTTACCTTGGCGGGGTGATCGCCCCGGGCCTGGCATCCCTCACCGACTACCTCGCGGATCACACCGCCCTGCTCCCCCATATTGATCTCGTGGAACCGAAGTCTGCCATCGGGAAGTCCACCACGGAGGCCATGCGCGCCGGGGCCGTGATCGGCTACCGGGGAATGATCCGGGAAATCCTTGCGGCGGTGACGGTCGAGCTGGGCGGTGACCCGCGGGTGGTGGCCACCGGCGGCGATGCCGGCCTGATCGCGGCAGGGCTGCGGGAAATTCACGAGGTCATCCCCGACCTGACGCTGCGCGGCATCGACCTCATCGGCCGCCGGAACCTGTGAGTCTCAAGGGTTCAGTTCCAAGTGGATTCCATCAACCGTCATCAGCGAAGATCCGCGGTGCCATCAAGTGCTCCGCGCCGGGCAGCCACCTCCGCTCGTGACTTCCCTCATTTCCGGATCGAACATCCAACATCGAAGATCTAAGATCGCGCCGCAGGCGCAGCAACCATGACCACTTCCCCTCCCCTCGGCATCGGCATCGACTTCGGCGGCACCTCCGTAAAGTGCGGGGTGGTGAGCGGCGCGGAAGTCATCGCGCTCGCGGACCGGCTCGAGACCGACGACTACCCGGATGCCGGCAGCCTCATCGACGCCATGGCGGCCACGGTCGAGTCGCTGCGCAAGGCGCACTCCGGGATCGCGGCGGTCGGGATCGGGATGCCGGGTTTCGTGGATTTCGATTCCGGCCTCGTTCACAATCTTTCCAACGTCCCGGGGTGGGCCGGGATTCCCCTGCGGGACGAGTTTGCGAAGCGCTGCGACCTCCCGTGCCAGGTCGAGAACGACGCGAATGCCATGGCCTACGCGGAGTGGAAACTCGGCGCCGCGAAGGGATGCAGTCACGTCGTGGCCCTCACCCTCGGCACCGGCGTCGGCGGCGGCATCATCTCGCACGGCATCTTCATCCGCGGCGCCAAGTCCGCCGCCGGCGAACTGGGACAAACCTCCATCCACTGGGAAGGACGGAAAGGGGCCTACGGGAACCTCGGGGCCCTCGAGGATTACATCGGCAACAATGAACTCGCCGCCGAGGCGCAGTTTGCCTACGCCCGCCGCCGCATCGAGAAGACCCTCGCGGAGTGCCAGCCGGCCGCCCTCGCCGAGGCCGCATCCGCCGGTGACGGGATCGCCCTCGCCATCTGGGAAGATGCCGCCCGCAAGCTCGCCAGCGGACTCGTCGATTGCTGCTACCTCCTGAACCCGGAAATCATCGTGATCGGCGGCGGGGTGTCCCAGGCCGGGAACCTCCTCTTCGCTCCGCTGGAGGAATTCCTCTTCAGCCAGCTCAGCGGTCCCTTCAAGGACGGGCTCCGCATCGTCCCGGCGCACTTCGGCAATGAAGCCGGCATCATCGGCGCGGCGCGGCTCTCCCTGGAGGAAGCCGGGGTGGTGTGATCGTCGCAGGAGGGGCGCCAGGTTCGTCGCCAAGCAGCCAGTCCTGCCCATCGTCTGGCTTCAAGCAATGCGGGGCGGGCGCTCCGCCTGCCCCCGCCCCAACGATCGCGCCGCTCGAAGCTTAAGGTCGCCGGGCTGATCCCTGCGGGTGTTGCCCATTTGATGGGCGATCGGCAGGCGGAGCGCCCGCCCTACAAAACCTTCTCCAGCGGGGGCAGGCGGAGCGCCCGAACTACAAAACCTTCTCCAGCGGGGGCAGGCGGAGCGCCCGCCCTACAAAACGTTTTCCACGGCCTCGCACAACTCCCCGAACGCCCCATCCTCGATCACGGGTCTCATCCCGTGGCGCCATCCCTCCGGCGGGTCGGGCAGCGTCACCCACGTCCGGCAACCGCCGAACTGCTTTCCATACTCCAGCACCCACGGCACCCGGAGCGCATGCACCCGTACCAGCGCGCAATGGATCTGCGTGACCTCCCCGCAATCGAAGCGCTCCCGAACCACCTCTTCACTCCACACGTGGAAGGGCTCGAGACGGCGCACCCGCTCCCAGTCGGTCAGGGTCCGCGCCCACCGCGCCTCGCAGTAATACCGGACCGGGACGTCGTCCCCCGGCTCCCACTCGCCACCCGAAGGCGTGAAGGGAACCCGCACCTGCCCGGCCTGGGCGTGGAAGCGCGTCGGGAAGAGGAAAAAGCGCTCGTGCTTGAAGGCGAACCCGGAGCGGCCTTCGTGGATTCCGCCCTTGCGCAGCAGGAGGCCCTGGCGGCCCGCGCCCATGGCCTCGCACACCGCTTCCCATTCCTTGTAGCCGATCGCCCCGTCCACCCCTCCATTCACGGATTCTCCCCACCGATGTCAAAATAATCCGTTTTCAATCGGCCCCGGAACGCGTATCCCCAACCCGTGTCCGAGACGCCCCAGAAAGTCCGCACCCTGACCTTCGAGACCGGTTCGCCGGAGGACCCGCTGCGCCTCCGCGAAGGCGGCACCTTGCCGGGCGCCCGGATCGCCTACGAATCGTGGGGCGAACTGAACGACTCGAAGTCCAACGCCATCCTCCTCTTCCACGCCCTCTCGGGCAGCCAGCACGCCAGCGGCCACAACCCCTCGGTCCCGGAGGCCGGCGACCTGTGGCAGCCGGAGATGCATGACGGGTGGTGGAGCTCCTTCGTCGGTCCCGGCAAACCCATCGACACCGACAAGTACTTCGTCATCTGCCCGAACTTCCTCGGCGGCTGCTATGGTTCCACCGGGCCGGGGTCGACGAACCCCGAAACCGGCGCCCCGTACGGCCGGCGCTTCCCGCACGTCTCGGTCTCGGACCAGGTGCAGTTCGCCGCGAAGCTCCTCGACCGCGAGGGGATCGATTGCCTGCACGCCGTGGTGGGCCCCTCGGTGGGCGGCCTCTGCGCCCTCACCTTCGCGACCCTCTTTCCCGAGCGGGTCCGCTGCATCATCCCGATCGCGAGCGGCTTCAAGACGACCGTCCTCAACCGCCTGATCCTCTTCGAGCAGATCCTGTCGATCGAGAACGACCCCTTCTTCAACGGCGGCGACTACTACGACAACGGGCGCCCGGACCTCGGTCTCGCCCTGGCCCGCATGATTTCCCACAAGACCTTCGTGCACCTCGACGCCTTCGAGCGGCGCGCCCGCCGCGACGTGGTCCAATCCGAGGACTCCCTCGCGTGGTACGAGGTCCGCGACCAGTTCCAGAGTTACATGCTCCACCAGGGGAAGAAGTTCGTCCGCCGCTTCGACGCCAACACCTACCTGCGCATCAGCGACATGTGGTCACGCTACGACGCGGTGCGCGAAGGCGACGCCGAGAACCCGCGGGATCTCCTGGCGCGCTGCAAGAAGGCCGGGCATCGCTTCCTCGTCTTCTCCATCGACTCCGACTTCTGCTTCTACCCCGAGGAACAGGCCGAGCTGGTGACGCACCTCGAGCAGGCCGGGATCGACAACGTCTACATCACGGTCCACTCCGACAAGGGCCACGACTCCTTCCTCCTCGAACCGGAGCTCTACGCCCCGCACGTGCACTACGCGTTGCGCGACTCCTGAGGGCCGCCGCGCGCCCGCTCGGCGCGCACGCCGCCCGCCCGGAACTCCCCGCCGCGTTCCTCCACGCGCCGGACCGTGAGCCGGCTGGAATCGATCTCCGCCACCGTGGCCGGCATGGCGGCCATGAAGGACCCGGTGTTCACGTGCAGCCGCGGTCCGCGCTTCCAGGTGCCCGGACGGTGGAAATGACCGAACAGGAACACCCGGCACTGCGGCCGGTAGCGCGCCACGAACCGCTCCGCGCGGCCCGCCATGGTGGCCCAGACCCGCAGCATGTTCAGGCTGCGTTCCGGCGGCCACAAGGCGGAGAGGAGATACTTCCCGCCGTCGGTGGTGCGGCGGCGCGGACCGGCCTCGGGAACCATCGCGGCGTGAAGTTCCTGGACCGTCTCGTAGCGATGAGCGAGGTCGTCCCCCCCGCCGCCATCATCCCGCGCCCGCAGGATGGCGTGCACCCTCTCCTTGTTGCGGATGTATTCCCAGCTCCACGGCGCCGAGGTGGGAAAGATCATGTCGCCGTGACTGATGAACACCTCGCCGAGGTCGAGCCAGCCGAGTTCCGAGATGCGCGGATCGTGGTTGCCGGTGAGGAAGACCGGCCGCACCCCGAGATCGCCGCACAGGGCGCGAAGGGCCTCGTGGTGCGCCTCGGCCCCGGGCCGCCACGGCCCGTAGCTCTGCTCGCAGGTGTCGCCATTGAAGACGACCGTCCCGGCGCCCTCCAGCAGGGGGCGCAGCATGGCGACCTCCGTGATCCGCGACGCGGGGTGCCCGAGGTGCAGGTCCGAAACGACCCGCACCGGCCAGGCGATATCATGACTCCCTCCCCCGCTCACGACTGTTGCTTCGGGACGCCCGACCGCTGGCGCACGGCCTCGAACAGGCAAACGCCCGTGGCGACACTGACGTTCAGGCACTCCACCGTGCCCCCCATCGGGATGCGCACGAGGAAATCGCACTTCTCCTCGGTCAGGCGGCGCAGCCCGGTTTCCTCGGCGCCCATCACCACCGCCAACGGCCCCGACAGGTCGGTGTCGTAGAGCGACTGGGTCGCATGGTCGGAGGTCCCCACCAGCCACAGGCCGGCCGCCTTCAGTTCCTCCATGGTGCGCGCCACGTTGGTCACCCGGAAGAAGGGCACCTGGTCGGCGGCCCCCACCGAAATGCGCCGCACCGTCTCGGTGATTCCCGCGGCCCGGTCCTTGGGCACCACCACGGCATCCACCCCGGCCGCGTCCGCACTCCGCAGGATCGCCCCGAGGT
>JABDMC010000381.1 GCA_013001695.1 Akkermansiaceae bacterium | reverse complement strand
CCCCGCGCGACGCTTCCGCCCCCACCGCCCTTGCGGCGGTGGAGCGCTGGCCGGACCGCAACCCCGCGCGACGCTTCCGCCCCCACCGCCCTTGCGGCGGTGGAGCGATGGCCGGGCCGCGACCCCGCACGGCGCCCCTCCCCCCCACCGTAGTCCCCGGGGATGCCGCCCCCTCCGGCGGGGCTTTTGCCGCCGATGAGCCAAAGCCGCAGAACAGCCCCGCGATCAACCTCCGGGCTGGCGCCCCCTCCGGGCCGGCTGGGCTGCCGCCGGCGGCGCAATCCCGAACTCCTCACCTCAGCTTGCCCTGACCTTCCATGCCGAGAGACCCGCAAGGACGTAAAGAACCGAACCGCACAACAACGTGACGCTTCCGCCGGCCAAGAGTGAACAGACAATCCACAAATTCGCCCCGGCGAGGGAAGCAAGGCCGTTGATGCCCCAGATGACCCCCAGTTGACGATCCTCCCCGGTTTTCACCGAATTCAGCAGGCTGGGAAAGGGCATCCCCATCACCACGCCCAACGGGGCCAGAAGCAGAATGACCGCGATGATCCTCAAATTGCCACTGGAGATGCTCTCCAAGAGATAATGATCCTGAAGCCAATAGACGAAGATCCCATTCACGGCAGCCACGACCCAGCAAAAGACCGAAATCCGCCTTCTTGATATCCTCGTGATTCTCGAGCCGATCTGGCTCCCGATCCCGCACCACAGCAGGATCGAAAAGAGCAGCACGGATAGGATCTTGGTGGGACTGCCGATCGCAATGGTCAGCTTCTGAATCAGTCCCAGCTCCACGAACATGAATCCCAAGCCGATGAGGAATGCCGTCAGGTGTGTCCGCCAGTCGTGGGGCCTTGTTCTCTTTCCGAACCGGATGAGCCCCGCGAAGACGGCGGCAAACGCAGCCAGGGACAAGAAGGGCCATGCCACCTTCAGTTTCTTCCAGGGGCCCTTGGTAAAATCGAAGAAGTAGGGTTGGTCGTCCGTCACGGGGGACAACTCGATTTGCTGCTTCTCCAGGAATTGGTCCATCCCCAGTTCAGCAACATCGGAAAAGGGCCTCCCGGCCACCAGGTTCGGAACCCACAAGGGTTGCAAATTGAGCCGCTTGGCCTCTGCCACCGCCTGTCGGCACATCGCTTCACCGGGCTCATTCGGAAAGACCAGCAGGAGGTTTCGATATGCCGTCGGTCCCGGCTCCAGGTTATAGAAGACGCAGATTTGCTTCAGGGCTTGGTCCTGCTCAACCCCGCTTTCCTGCAGGACCGCCAGCGCCGTCAGGAACTGCCTGACGGTCCGGTCCGCGGAATCATCGATGATCGCCAGGCATCCCCGGTCCGACAGCCGCCGCATGATGGCCGTGAAGCTCTCCCTGGTATAAAGGTAGTTCTCCAGGGTGGCATGGGTCGCGGAGTCCGCCGACCCGGTCAGCACGAGGGACATCTGGATCAGATCGTAGCGCTTCTTGGACCTCATCAGGAAGGTTCGCCCCTCGGTCACGCTCAGATTGACGTTCCCGGTTTCATACAGTGGCCCGGTAAAAGACTGCCGCCGCTTCACGAGTCTGATGATGGCGGGGTTGATTTCGACCGCATCAATCTGGTCGACCCCTGCCAGTTTCGCCAACTTGATCTCGTAACCGCCTCCCGCTCCCACCACGAGCATCTCGTCCGGATCCAGGATGCTGATCGGAAAGTAGGCAAAGCGGCTCCTCAAAAAATCCCGCTCCCCGTCATTCATTGCCTCGCGAAGCATAATGCTTGGATTCGTCTGATCATAGTAGATCCACTTCAACTCCTCATGATCGGGATCCTCGTAGAGGTCGGCCCGCCCCACGGAACTCCATTCGAAATCCACGATTTTCCCGTGATCGTCTGTTGCCGCCCTTTGCGTGAGGGGCTTGGCGTGTGCAAACAACTTCCGGTCCGGAAACTCTGCAATGAAGCGGAAATGAATCCCGGCTGACAGGATGACCATGGCAACTGCCACCAGCGTTCCCACCAGGAAAACGCCCCGGCGATTTCCCCCGCCCCAGCTCATCGCCGACAACAGGGCGCAGACCGCCCCCGCGCCAACGGTCATGCTGACGGGGCCCGTGAGATTCAGCAAGGGAACCGCGGCCAGGCAGGCGAGTGCCCCTCCCGCCATGTCGAGGGTGTAGGCCAGGTAAGCGCCCTTCGCCTTGAATTCCTCGTAGAACATCGAGATCAGCGCACCGGAAGCCACGAAAAACGTGAGGGCGAGAAGAACCGTTCCGAGCACGTGGGGGAAGACCTGGAACGACAGGTAAACGAGCAGAAGGCTCATGCCCATCACGGCGAAGCCCGCCGTGAAGATCCGGTGGGCGCTGATGTTCCGGCAGAAGCTCAGCCTGATGAACGCCCCGGTGCCGAGCCCGAAGAGGGCCAACGAGATGCAAATGGGCGTGAAGTGCTGGGAGAGGATGTACCCGAACAGCCGTGTCAGCGAGATCTCGAAAAGGAAGGTGACGAAGGTCAGGAGAAACAGTCTCAAATACATCTCTCTGCCCGGAGATCGCCTTTTCGCCCCGGATTTACCAGCCTTCTCTGCCGATTTCCGACGTCCGCTACGAGAGCTTTTCCGCGGCGGCCCGCAGGATCTCGTCGTCCGACTTCAAGGCGGCCTCGACATCGGGGGCGGCTTTCTCGCCGAGGAGTTCCACCAGCATCCGCAGGCACGCCGCCTGGTAGAACCCCTTGCCCGGGTTCTTCTTCATCAGGGCGCGGCACGCCGCGACCCGTTGCTCGTCCGCCTGGATGACCGCGAGGTCCCGCTCGAGCTTTTCATCGACGAGGGTGTGCAGGCTCACCAGCGGCTTTGCCTGACCGCCGCCTTCAATGGCCGCGATCACCTCCGCGAGCGCCGTGCGCTCCGCGCTCTCCGGCTTGAACTCGCTCTCCAAGCCCCTGATCTGGTCGAGGTAGGGCCGTGCGCCCGGGCCGTACCCCTTCAGGATCTTCCACCGGTGCGGCAGACGTTCCCCCCGGCCCCAGTCCTTGAGGTCCATCGAGGCCAGCGCGAGCGGGACGCCCTCCGCGATGCGGTGCTCCAGCATCAGATCGAGGGCATACTGGCGGGCCTGGTCGCTGAACATGCGGTAGTGCGGCGCGGGCCTGACCACCGCGTCGTAGATCTCCTGCGCCATCTCGGCGACATCCTCGCGGGAGAAGTGGCCGAAGGCATAGGCCGCGCACCCCCGCGTGCGTCCGCCCGGCACCTCCAGCAGCTTCGCCAGGGCCGGATGCAAGAGTTCGCGGTCGACCCCCTCGAGCGGGTTGCCGTCCTTCGCGAGGACCGGCAGCAGTCCGTCGAAATAGAGGGGCGCCACCCGCCCCGGATCGTAGCCGATCGCGAAGGCCATGGCCTGCTGGACCGGCTTCATTTGTCCATCCTCCTTGCGCGCCAGCACCGCCTCGAGGAGCTCCGGCATCACCTTGGCGGCGGGCTTGTTGATCCGCGCCAGCGCGTAGCTCGCGGCGATGGCCACCACCGGGTCGTCCGCGAGCGCCTCGGCGAGCAATTCCACCGCCGCTCCCGCCTTCGGCCCCTGGTAGCCGAGCGCGGCACACGCCCCCGCCCGCGCTTCCGGATTCCCGCTCTTCAGCAATTCCATCAGCCGGGGGGTGAAGTTCCCCTCCTTCGTCGCGAGGTGCTTGGCGATCCACTCCCGCCCGATCGGTGACCAGCAATCGAGGGCGGCGATGAGATCGTCCGCCTCGAGGGCGTCCGGATCCGCGAGGCGCCAGCGGCCGGCCGCGATGGTTGCCGCGACCTCCTCCTTGCCGGGAAAGCCCTCCGCCGTCATCTCCCGGCCGGTGAGGTAGATGGCCTTGCGCGGCATCGCGGTGGCCAGGACCTGCGCCGCGGTGGGATCGAGCAACCCCCTCCCGTAAATTCCCCCGAGCGGCTGGTAAACGAAGGAGCCATCCGGCTTGCGCGTCAGCGCGTGGTACCAGCGCAGCTCCTTCATGAGCGCCGCGGCGTGCTCGGGCCCGCCGCAGTGCGCCCCGAGCGGGTCCCAGAAGTAGCTGTAGGAATTCCCGCTGTGACCGTACTCCATGGTGTTGTAAAGCGAGGCCGTGAGCCGCGAGAAAAACCGGGTCCCCCGCTCCTCGTCGAGCAGCCGGAAGGCCAGCGCCGCGATCCCGTTCTTCCCGTTCCCCGACATCCCGTTCCTCCCGTTGGCATGGATCTCCAGGCTCGGCCGGTGAAAGCCGTAGCCGATCGAGCCATGCCCGATGAAGCTCCCGAAGAACTGCCGCGAGCGGGCGATGGCCGCGTCGATCTCGGCATGCTCGATCCCGCACTTGCGCGCCAGGATCAGCGAGAGAAAACACGGCAGCCCGGCCTGGTTGACCGCCCCGTAGCCGCGGAGGCGTCCGTGGATCTTGCCGTCGTTCACGCTCGTCCAGGCGAATCCGTGCCCCCACGTCCCCGCGCTGCTTTGCCCCATCGCGATCTTGACGGCATACTCGCGCAGGGCCGGCAGGACGTACTCGTCGCCCGTGGCGAGATAGTACTCCGCGAGGAGGAGGCTGTGGTAGCCGTAGCCCCAGCAGACCAGGCCGCCATTCTCGAGGCTGATCTCGAGGTCCGGCTTGGCGAACTTGGCGGCGTGGATGAACTCGCGGACCTGCGGATGGTATTTCTCCTCGCCGGTGGCGAGGAGCGCGAGGGCCTTCTCCCCGAATTTCCCCCACCGCTCCTGGCCGAGGAGATGGGCGACGGCCTGCTCCATGATGCGCTCGCTCTTCGCGCACCCGAAGGGCGCCGTCTCCGCGTAGGCCCCCAGCACCTCGAGAGGGATGGTCACCGTCTCCTCCTTCCCGCTCCGCGGCTTCTTTTCTTCCCCCTCGACCGGGCGCCAGCGGATGAGTTTCAAGGCCCCGCCGATCTCCGCCTTGTCAATGGCATGACCCAGCTCCTTGCGCGCATCCCCGGCGAAATAGTTTCCGAACACCCCCAGGATGACGTCGCCCGGTTTCAGCACGCCCTCGGCCGGGCTCCCCGGCGCAACCTCCGTTACCAGGATCTGGCGGGCCTCCCCGGTCATGAAATTCGCACTCACATGCATCCACCCCAGCGCCCCGGTCGGCCCGAGGTGGAAGGTGCCCACCCGCTCGAAGTCGATCTCCTTCCGCAGATCCCGCACCGGACCGGCCAAGGGGCGCTGCGGGGTGGCCGCGGATGCAATGCCGATGAGCAGGGAAAGAAGCAGGCAGACGGTCTTCATCGCTCCCTCTACGGGCCCGCGGCGGAAATCTTCCCATCGATCCCCGGCGGGAAGATCCCATCACGAGCGGCCGGAAGATTGCTTCTTCGAGCCTGCGCTTCCATCCCGCACCGGCCCCGGGTTCGTAGGTGGGGGTGCATCCGATCCCCAACCGGCCGCACGGGCCGGGATGATTCGTCGTCATTGATCTGGAAACAATCCGGCCAAACGAAAATTTCGTAAAACCCAATGTCTACCAAGAGTCCATTCGCTTCGTCGGGTGGGCGGACGACCTCACGGATTGCGTTCCGCAATTCATTGCCGCGCACAATCAGCTCGACCGTGCGTCCCCCTCCGTTCCCCTGACCATCACCGAAGGATATGGCAAGACACCCCGGCGGATCGCTGCGAATACTTCGATGCGGCACGGAAATCGGCCTTGGAATGCGCCCCCTGCCTTGATGTCCTGGCAGCCAAGAAGAAGATTGGGGCGAGCAAGGCGTAAGAAGGAAAGGCATCGCTTCCGGAGGTTGTCTCAATGCTCGTCGGATTGGTTCGGGCGAATTCGCCGGAGCGTGATGCCTGATTCAAGGGAGCAAGATGAAGATCAGGAAAATCGGCGTAATCGCACTCGCGCTCGTGGTGGCCCCGCAGGCCTCTGCCCGGCCCGCCGCGGCGAAGCCGCAGGCGGGTGGTGTGTCGGATGCCACTCCGGCCCGGACATTGCCGAACATCCTCTTTGTCCTGGTCGACGACCTGGGCTGGCGCGACCTGGCGTGTTATGGACATCCCATTCACGAGACCCCGAACATCGATGCCCTCGCCGAACGGGGCATGCGCTTCACCAACGCCTACGCGGCCTGCCCGATCTGCGCCCCGTCGCGCGCCGCCATCCTGACCGGCAAGTTCCCGTCGAACACGGGCTTCGTGGACAACTATCGCAGCGTACACAAGGGAGAAACGCTGCAGCGCGCCAAGGAACGCCAATTCCTCGATCTCGAGGAAGTCACCCTTGCGGAAGCCTTCAAGGCCGGCGGCTACCAGACCGGATTCCTCGGCAAGTGGCATCTCTCCCAGGGGATGGAACCCCGCCTCCCGACCGATCAGGGCTTCGACGTCAATGTCGCGGGCAGCTTCTGGGGACACCCCCTGAAGGGGTACTTCAGTCCCTACCAGATGCCGAATCTCGACGACGGGCCGAAAGGCGAGTACCTCACCGATCGCCTCACCAGCGAAGCCATCCGGGTGATGGAGGGATTTGCACAGCATGACCCTTCGACGGGCTCAGGGCAGGGAAAGCCGTGGCTGCTCTACATGAGCTACTACACGGTGCACGGACCGTTCCACAGCAAGCCGGAGAAGACGAAGAAGTACGCCGCGAAGGCAAAGAAAGCCGGGGTCGCCCTCAAGAGCCCTGCCTACGCCGGGATGGTCGAGTCACTCGACGAAAACGTCGGCCGGCTACTCGCCTGGCTCGAGGAGAAGGGGCTGCGCAAGAAGACGGTCGTCATATTCACCTCCGACAACGGAGGGATGGTGCGGGCGACGGATAACCGCCCCCTGCGCAGCTACAAGGGGGACTTGTACGAGGGCGGCATCCGGGTGCCGTGCATCATCGACTGGCCCGGCGTCATCCGGCCCGGCTCCGTTTGCGACACGCCCGTTCACGGGGTGGACTTCTTCGCCACCCTCCTCGCCATGGCCGGCCTGCCGCCGCAGCCCGGAGATCATGAGGACAGCGTGAACCTGGTGCCGCTGCTCAAGGGCGAAGCGGACTTCGAGCGCGGCCCGATGGTCTGGCATTATCCCGTCGGGGTGCCGCACATCGCCCACTCCAAACCGGGCAGCGTCATTCGGAACGGGGATTGGAAATTTCTTCGCCTTTACGAAGACGGGCGCGAGGAATTATACAACCTCAACGACGACCTCGGCGAAACGAGGAACCTCGTGGCCTCGATGCCGGAAAAAGCGGCGGAAATGAAAGCACAACTGGACGCCGTGCTCCAAAGGCACAACGCCGCCGTCCCGGCGAAACCATCACGCCCCTTAAGGAAGGGGGCCAAGGCGAAATAAAGCCGACACCCGCGACGAACTCGAACCACCCTGAGAGATGCACTTGCCACCAATCCGATCCATCACGGCTGCCCTGGGACTCCTCGTGGCCGGCGGCCTGCCGAGCCAGGCCCGGACCACCAACGCCGACGTCATCGTTTACGGCTCCACCCCGGGCGGCTTCTGCGCGGCCATCGCCGCGGCCCGGGAAGGCGCCTCGGTGATTCTCCTCGAACCGACCGACCACGTCGGCGGGTTGAGCACCGGCGGGCTGAGCCACTGCGACTCGAACCAGATGGTCCGCAGCACGGTGATGGGACTCTTCGACGAGTGGCACACGCGCCTCGTCAAGGACTACACCGGGCGGGGCCTCAAGGCGCCCTACAACCCGGCGGTGAAGGACACCTCGCGCTGGACCTTCGAACCGCACGTGGCGATGCGGGTCACGATGCGGATGCTCGACGAGGCCGGGGTCACGGTGCTGACGGAGCGCCGCCTCCAATCAATTACGAAGGACGGCCCGCGGATCACCTCCCTGGTCACCAAGGACGGCACCTTCACCGCGAGGGTGTTCGTCGACGGCAGCTACGAAGGCGACCTGATGGCGGCCGCGGGAGTCGACTGGACGATCGGGCGCGAGGGCCGCGGGGAATACGGCGAGTCCCTGGCCGGCAAGCAGTACCCGAAGAAGAAAATGAACATCAACGGCTTCGACGGGGACGGCAAGCTGCTGCCGCTGCTGACCACCAAGGACGGTGGGCCGGAGGAGGCGGGCGACAAGAACATCATGACCTACAGCTTCCGGCTGTGCCTGACCACGGACCCGGAGAACCGCGTGCCCATGCCGAAGCCGGACAACTACGACCCGGCCCGGTTCGAGATCATCCGGCGATATCTCGCGTCCGGGGGCAGCGTCAACCAGGTCGGCTTCGACCCCTACCCGCTGCCCGGCGGCAAGTTCGATGGCAACAACTCGATCAGCCGGCAGTTCTCGATCGGCCTGGTCGGCGGGGGCACCGGCTGGCACGCCGCCGACGAGGCCGGGCGGAAGGAGATCTGGGAGGCGCACAAGCAATACACGCTCGAGTTCATCCACTTTCTCACGACCGACCCGGCCATTCCGGAGGCGCTCCGGGAAAAGTACGCGCGCTGGGGCCTGTGCCGGGATGAGTTCGCCGCCCACGACCACTTCCCGCCGGCGCTCTACGTCCGCGAGTCGCGGCGCCTGAAGGGGCTGCATGTCATCAGCCAGAAGGACATCATCGAATCGCCCGAAAAGGACGACCCGATCGCGATCTCGTCGTTCCCGATCGACTCGCACGACGTCCAGCGGATCGCGCTGCCGGGCGGGGGCGTGATCAACGAGGGGACGATCTTCCCGGTGCGCGACAAGAAGCGCAGGCGGGGGTACGCCTATCACGTTCCCTACCGCGCGATCCTGCCCAAGCCCGGGCAGTGCGACAACCTGCTGGTGCCGGTGGCACTGTCGTGCACGCACGTCGGCATCTCGTCGCTGCGGATCGAAGGGGCGTGGATGGTGATCGGCCAGGGGGCGGGTGTCGCCGCGGCCCTTGCCGCGAAGAGCGACGTGGCCGTGCAGGAGTTGCCGTATCCGCAACTCCGGAAGCGGCTGCGGGCCCAGGGCCAGGTCCTCGCCCTGCCGGACGCCGCCGCACCGCCCCCGCCGGCCGGATCCGTCGCCCCGGGGTCCCTGCCGGGAATCGTCCTCGACGATGCCAACGCGGAACTGGCCGGCGATTGGTCCCGCTCGACGAACTTCAAGCCTCACATCGGGGACGGCTACGTTTTCAGCGGAGAGAATGGGGCCAAAGGCGACGGCAAGGCGGCCGCCACCTTCCGGTTCAAGGTTCCGAGGTCCGGCGCCTACCAATTGCGGATGGCCTATTCGGCCCATGAATCCCGCGCCACGAATGTCCCCGTGACCGTGTCCTCCGGGGCCCGCAAGCAGACCTTCGCGGTCGATCAAACCAAGCCGCTTCCCGCCGGCAGGCGCTTTCGCCCGATCGACACGGTCGAGTTGCAAGCGGACGCCGAAACCACCATCACCATGACGAACGCAGGGACGACCGGCTTCGTGATCCTCGACGCCATGCAGCTTGTTCCCGTTAAGCCAGGATTGAAAACAGGTGAATAGACTGCTTACCGCAATCGTTCTGGCCGTGTTGTCGCTCCTGTGTGCGGCAACGGGCCGCGGCGCCGGTCAACCGGACCGGCCCCTTCGACAAGTTCAGGACAGGCCGAACATCCTCGTCATCCTGGCCGATGACATGGGTTACGGAGACCTGGGCTGTTACGGGGCCGGGAAGATCCGGACGCCGCACATCGACCAGATGGTGCAGGCGGCCCGCAGCGGGAAGAAGAACATCCTCGAGGGCAGCAAGGCGGGGACCGCATCAAAGGAAATGGAGATCAAGCTCACCTGTGTGGCGCGCGGCAGCCTCGAGGAACTCCTCGACGACTACCGCGACTACCTGCGCGCCCGCGACCTCCGGATCTGGGAGAAGGACTCGCCCGAAGCGCTCCACGTGCGCGAAATGGGCCGGAAGGCTCCCCTCACCTACGAGGACTTCCGGTCCATCGTCGAGACGCGCTCGGCGGAGGTCATCGCGAACATTGCGATCTGCCTGATCAACCAGGCAAACTACCTCATCGACCGGCAGTTGCGACGGCTCGACCGCGAGTTCGTGGAAAACGGCGGCCTCCGGGAACGCATGACCCGGGCGCGGCTGAAAAGGCGCGACGAGAAGCGGCGAGGGTGATACGTGCCGCGATGATGGGAATGGGAAGGATGGGATTATGGCGAATCATGGGAACTCCTATTCCGCTCGCCCCTACTCGCCCAGCAACTCCAGCATCCCCTTGCCCATGGCCTCCCCGACGAGCATGTAGGTCTCGGCGTTCTGGTTGTAGTGGAAACCCTGGTTCTTCGGCGAGACCTCCGCGTCCCGCCAGAAGTCGCGCGTCTCGACCGTCTTCACGTTGCCCTTCAACTCCGGGTATTTTCCCTTCTCACCGCTCACCGCGAGCTGGGCGTTGGCGACGGCCAGGGTGTTGCCTTCCATCTCCCAGCCGCCGAATCCGATGGTGGCCACCACGAACGGCGCCCCGGGCGCCTTGAACTCCTTGCGCAGGGTCTTGATAAGGTGCACGAGGTTCTGCTCGTAGCGGCCGGCAGTGACCTCGCTGCCGGTGTCCTTGTGCCCCTGCCACCACGCGAAGCCCGCGATCTCGTATCCGCGGCCCTTCCAGTGCGGGAAGTTCCCGTCGAAGTTGTCGAGCACCTCGTGCGCCGCCCCGAAGCAGTCGTCGTACTGCTTGCCGGCGTACCAGTTGATCGGCTCCGGCTTGGTTCCCTTGTCCCACGACGCCGGGGAGTCCTTGTATCCCGCGTAGATCTTCCCCTCGTGCTCGAAGCGCTCGCTCCCCGGCGGGAGGAAGTCCCACGCCAGGCTCCGGTTCCCCTGCGAGGCCTTGAGAACGAGGACCGGCTCGTCGTGGTGGTTTCCGACGACATGGCCGAACCCGAGCTCCGGGCCGATGTTGTTCGCCCCGGCGCCGCATCCGACGCTGAGCCACTTGTCGGCGCCCGCCGTCACGACCCCCTTGTACCAGACGTCGTCCCGCGCGACCCAGTTTCCCCTGGCATCGACGAGATACGGGAACTTCCCCTCCTGCTTCACGACCGTGGCGAGCGTCCCGGGGATGTCCATCCGCGCGATCCATCCGAGGCCGTTGGCCCCGTCGGTCAGGTAGGTGATCTTGAAGGGGACCTTCTTTCCGGCGGCGAGCTTGAGATGGTTGTGGACCGCCTCCTTGCCGGGCTCCTTGCGATACACCTCGGTGCCGTCGACCTCCATGATATTGTGGGTCGAGTCGCCGAAGCCGGGCCGGAACTCGTAGACGCCGGCGGCCTTGACCTGCAGGAACCCGCGCGTGACCTGCGTTCCGCCGCCGGGGTAGGGCGTCGGGGTCACCCCGCCGAAACTTTCCAGCTTCAGCGTCTTCGCGGGCTTCATCGCATCGTAATCGGCCCCGGGATCGTAGGCGCCCTCGTAGACCGAGACCACCGGGTCGATGAACTCCGATCCCCAGCGGCTGCCGCCGCCGGTGACCTGTCCGATGCCGACCATGTTCGACTGGCCCGACAGGATGTAGACCTTCACGGGCTTCTCCGCGGCCCCAAGCCCCGCCCCGCACAGGGACGATGTCACGATGACGGGAATGAGGACCCGCCAGCGGCGCATCTTTCCCATCTTTCCCATCTTTCCCATCTTTCCCATCACTCTCATCATTCCCATCGCACCCTGTTTCGCGGGCAGTTCCGCCATGGCGCGGCCGACGGTCACCGGCCAAACCACCGGCCGATCCCCGGCGGCCCCTCAGCGCACCCCCGACGCGCCGGGGTACCAGGCCGGCAGTTCCGCCGGCTCCTGCTTGAAGTGCTCCATGATCTCCGCGGGAACGTGGCTCTGGTGCACGATGATCGTGTAGACGTGCTCGTCGAACCAACCGTCGTGGAGGGTCCATTTGCCATCGTCGCCCTTGTCCTCGCCCCAGCTGTTCTCCACGAGCCACTTGCGGGGGCGGCCTTCGCGATCGAGGTCCACCCCCATGAGGGTCATGGCGTGGTTGGATGCCCCGGCGTGGAAGCGGGCCCGGTCGGCCTTGCTGATGGCGAGATCGACCCCGAACAGGGCCCCGTAATCGAACAGCTGGTGCTCCATGAGGCCGTGCTCCTTCGACTGGTCGTGGTGCATGTTGACCGCGAACCAGAGGGGCTCGTTGGCGAGGATCGATGCCACCGCGATCTCCTTCATGGGTGCGGTGTCGATATTCACGAAGTGCATGCACTCGTTGCCGACGATGTTGCGGGCCCGGTGGAAACAGTAATGCCGGTCGAGCTCGTTCTTCGGGTCGTTGTAGAGGCACACGTATTCCGAGAGCGGCCGCCCGACAAACTTTTGGTAGAATGACTGCGGGGTGAAGCGCTCCGCGGGAGTGAGGTCCTCTTCCTCCACGGAGAGCATCTCGGCGTCGGGATTCTGCTCGTCGCGCTTGCCGGTGTGCTTGTAGCGCCATTCAAATTCGGCCGGCGGCTCACCGAAGCTGATCACCAGGAAGCGGTAGACCTCCTCGAGGGCCTGGTTCTTCATGGCGCGCAGCCCGTCCTCCCCGACCCCGTCGGCATGCTGATCGAGAATGCCGACCGCCCGCGCCCGGAGAAGGCGGCCAAGGACCTCGTTGAGGGTTTCGGTGTTCGAGCTGCCGTGGGTCTCGGGCATCACGGACTGCGGGACCACCCCGTACTTCTCGACCAGCCCGACCGCGTAGTTCCACCACCCGCCGTCTTCGAGCGTCGTGGTGTTGACCGTCTCCCACTCGCGATCGAGGAAATCGGCGTCGCGCAATTCGATGACCGCCTCGAGGTACATGTTGGCCTTCTCGAGCTTGTCCCAGAACTGCAGGTAGGCGGTGGAGAACTCGAATTCCGCCATGCGGTTGTCGCGGATGACCTGGGGACGCATCACGTTGAGCGCCGCGAACATCCAGCAGCGGCCGGATTTCTGCTGGTTGGTGATCCCCTTCGACTTGATGCGGTGACTGAAGTGTCCGTCGTCACCGCGGATCACGCTGCGATTCAGCGCGAGGGCGGTGATCTCGTTGTTGGTGACGGCGTTGTGGCAAGCGCGGTCCGCCTCGCTCATCACGTAGCCGTCCCGCAAGCTGGCGAGCAATTCCGGGGAAAGCGATCCGATGGACGTGGATTGCGCCGCTTCGGCTGGGGCTAATGCGGTATTCATAAATCTGTGCGGGCCGACGTCGGGAGGGGCGGACTCGGAATTCCGCAGCGGCTCCCGGAGCCTTGTTCCGGCGGGTATTCTAACGGCCCGGAGAGAGGCTCGTCCACCGTCAGTTGCGGATTTCTCTCGCGCATTTGCGCCTAATTATAAGGGCCTGGCGCCTCCGGGCTCACTCCCCGGCGCGAACCTGCACGAAGAGGCGAGGGTCGGCGAGGGCGGCGGAACTGAGCATCACCGACACCGTCTGCACGGCGTTGCCGCCCGCCCCGTCGGGCGCCTGGTCCGCACCGGTATCCTCGGTCCACGCCCGCAGATCGGTCGAGGTCCAAACCGAAAAGACCAGCCCGGTCAGGGCGGGATCCCGGCGCGTGTAGCTGAAGCCCCCGGCGGGCCCGAGGGCGGAGCCGATCGGATTGCGTGCCGCCGCGTTGACGGGATCGAGCCCCCAGATGCGTTCTTCGTCGTTGCTCAAGCCGTCGCCGTCATGGTCGGCGCCGGGGTCGCTGAGATCCACGCCGGGGAAATTCGCCGCCCAGGAATCGTAGTCGGAGACGGGACCGCCCGCTCCGATGACGTCTCCGTATTCCGCGCCGAAGCGGATCTCGTCGAGCACGACCTTGTCGCCCCGGGCGAAGGTGATCGTGTCGTAGGTCGACTGGTCGACGGTGACCGAGAGGGTGGAGACGGGTGCCGCGGGAAGGACGAGGTCGGGACCCGGCTGGTAGATCGCGATGACGTCGGGGTCCGCGGGGGTGGCGCCCCACGTGAACGTCCCCACGATCAATCCGTGCTCTCCCGCTCCGTAGCCGCCGCCCGCGACGCTTCCGTAGACGTTGCCCCTGGTGCCGTCGCCCGCCGCGAGGTCACGGAACTGCGTGGCCACCGGCGTGGCATTGATCACGCCGAATCTTCCGAGTGTCACGCCGAGGCCGGATCCGGCCTGGGCGCCCTCGTCGTTGATCCAGTATTTGCTGCTGCCGTCGTTGAACTGGCTGTTCGCGAGGGCCAGCGCGAGGCGGGCGTTGTTGATGTTCCCGCCGGTCTCGGCACCCATCAGGGCGCTGAACCACAGGGTGGCGTTGTCGTCGAGGAGGCCCCTGTCGGCCAGCGCCGAGGCCTCGAGGGCGCGGCTTCCGCCGAAGCGGCTTTCGCCGGCGGAAAAGTTCGCGAGTTTCCCGCCGCCGACCGGGAGGCCGCCGAAGGCGAGGGTGCCGGCGGCCACCTGGGTGGTGGCATCCGCATTCCAGTCCCCCTGCAGGCCGACCTCGGAGTTCCCCGACCGGAGGTCGAGGCCCCCGGGAGGGTAATCGAACGGCTCGTAGACCAGGGCCCGGCCGGCGGGCACGGTGTCGAAGTCGACCTCGACGGTCGCCGGGGGGCAGGATCCATTGGTGGGCGTCACGCTGTAGGTGACAAGGCCCCCGGCAGGAGGGGAGGTGTCGGTGAAGCTCTCCTCGGTGCCCGCCAGCGATCCCGCGAGGACCGTGCCCCCGCGCCGGATTTCAATGCCGTCGAAGGGCATCCCGTTCGTCCAGGTCAGGACCACGCCGGCCGGATAACGGACCGCCTCGAGGTCCCGGGTGCAGCCATCGAAGCGGATCGTCAGCGGGTCGCAGGCCGTGGGCGGATCCCCCGGCATGGTGAAAATGAGTTCGTAATCGTGCACGCCCGGGAGGGCACCGGCGTCGAGGAAGCTCGGGGGGTCCACCGGGGCGGCGCTCGCGATCTCCGCCGAGTTCCGGAGAATCCGGACGCTGGACGGCAGATTTTCCCCGTTCTGCCACGTCAGGGTGACGCCGTCGGGTCCGCCGGACGCCTGCAAGCGGGAGGGACACTGGTCGGGGGCGAGAACCGTCATCGCCTCGCCCATCGCGACGCCGATGTCGAGGTAGGTGGCGGCATTGCGGTTCCAGTGGTAGCCCTGGTTGGCGGGGGACTCTTCCACCGGCCGGTAGAATCCGCGGGTCTCCACCGTGAACACATTGCCCTGGAACTCCGGGTACTGGGCCACCGCCAGCTGGGCATTCATCAGCGACAGGGCCCGCGGGTGGGTTTCAGTCCACCCGGTCATGCCGGTCGTCGCGATGACGAAGGGAAGGTCCGCGATTCCCAAATCGACCCGGATGTCCCGGATGAAATTCGCCATGTTGACTTCATACTCGTCGTTGTGGGCCTGGTTGACGCGATCATTCCATCCCTGGTGCCACCCGATGCCGGCGATCTCGTACCCCTGGCCCTGGTAACCGGGAAAGTAGGTCCCGAGGTTGGTGGTGACATCCTGCACGAGCCGCAGGATCTCGTTGTAGTAGAAACCGGTCGTCCCCCCGGAACTCGGCGGCCGGAAATCGACCGCGAGGCTCTTTCCTCCCCACGCCGTCTTGATCAGCAGGACCTGGCTGGAGTAGTGGTCCCCCACGACCGATCCGAACCCCACTTCCGGGCCGATGGTGGTGTCCGAGGAGCCGAAGCCGGCGGTCAAATTGCCGGTGCGCACCGTCGAGGCGCTGCGCTCGTAGTGGATCCACACGTCGTTCCACGTCTTCCAGCCACCGCCATCCGAAACGAACTGGTAGTCTCCCGCGGGATCGTTCGCGACCGTGTGCTCGAGGGTTCCCGGGGTGGCGGCGGGGGTCATGTTCCCGTGGCCCTGCATGTTCGACTGCCCGGCCATGATGAAGATCTTGACCGGCCTCGCCCCCGGTTGCTGGGCGCGGGCGCCGGGAACCGCGAGGACGAGGGCGAGCAGCGCCGGGAACAGGCCCGGGACGAGACGCAGGAATGGGCTGGAGACAGGATTCATGTCGGATCGATGGTGGAGGGCGTCCGCGCCCCGCGGGGCGGGGAGTTCAGGCGGATCGTGATCGCGGCCGCTGCAGTGCACGACCGACCCATGCGGCCCGTTCCGCGGGCCCGTGAGGCCGCCGCGGCTAGCTCTTCTGCCCGGTGCCCGGGAGGAACCGGTAATAGACTTCAAGCATGAGGGTGCAGAACGCGGTGCGCATCACGGGATCGTTGACGCCGTGCCCGCCACCGGCGGGGGCTGGCCACGAGCCGTCGTCGTTCTGGTTCTTGAGCAACTCGTCCCGGAACAGCTTGTTGTACTTGTCCCAGGCCTCGCCGCCGTGGTTGATCATGGCCTGGCTGTGGTAGTAG
>JABDMC010000378.1 GCA_013001695.1 Akkermansiaceae bacterium | reverse complement strand
GGAGCAAAGGGAGCGGCCTGAAGGGTCGCGAGAAGCGGTGGCATCACCGTGCGGCCGTTTCTCGCGGACCTTCAGCCCGCAAACTCCTTCCCGCGGATCACATCCCGGGCCTGAAGGCCCGGGCTACGGTGTCCCGGCCTTTCAGGCCGCCTTCCATCTCCCTCACACCGACCAATCCCGGGCCTGAAGGCCCGGGCTCCGTTGTGGCGGCCCTTCAGGCCGCGGCGCCGTCTCCCGCCCGGTCCCGGTTCCAGCTCCCCAACCAGGCCGAGGGCGCGTTCTGCACCCTGCCGACCGGGGCGTGGACCTCAATTACACCCATCCACCACCCGCGGCCCGGCCGTCATTTACGGAAATTTGCAATTCTCGCAAACAACTAACATATAACGGATTACGGAAAATTTACGGCCGAAAAGGACGGGTTTTGAATGAAAATTTATTATTTATAATTGCTTATTGTCTGTTTTTATAAAAAATGCAGAAAATTTGGATGCGCCCCTTCATTGATCGTCAAAATAGCGGTTATATGGCGTCCAAAATTGTTCACCCACTCATGAAAACAGCCTCCACCGGCCCGAAAGCGGCAATTTACCACGCTCCCCTCCGTGGTGGATTTTTGATGGTCCTGGCGACGGCGGTCCTTTCGGGTCTCGCCCTCGCGCAGACCGAGATCACCAAGTCGGTCGACAAGAGCAACACCCTCACCGGGGAGACCCTGAGCTACACCCTCAAGGTGAATCACGCCGCCGCGGATGTGCTGAGCGAAGTGACCGTCATGGACCCGGTGCCGTCCGACACGCACTACGTGGACGGATCCGCCAATGCCGGCGGCCGGAAGGCGGGGGAATACATGAGGTGGGACCTGGGCAGCACGACCGCCGGGGCGCCGTCCCACCTGGTCGGCTTCACGGCGTTGACGAACCGGACCAATGATCTCGGCGGGGAGAACGCCGCCGCTCCGGATCTCGTCCTCGACGCCACCGGAACGCAGCATCTCGTCTTCAAGGGGACGGCCCCCGGGGACGGCGCGATCAACATCTACTACCAGACCCCGGGGAGCGCCCCGCTCCTCCTGAGCGAGGACGACGCGGACGCCCGGGAAGCCGCCGTGGCGATCGACCCGGCAGGCACGGTGCACGTCGCCTTCATCGACAAGGCGACCAAGGACTGGTCCGGCGCAGCGGACGATGACGACAGGTACAATCTTTACTACCGCAGCATCACCGGCGGCGTCCCGTCCGCCCCGCTGCGCCTCAGCGACGATTTCGATGGCGTGGACGCCAGCCACCTCGCGGTGGCGGTCGACTCGGCCGGCACGGCCCACATCGTCTTCACCGACAAGGCCGACATGGCCTGGTCGAGCCTCGCCCTGGACGACCTCCGGCGCAACGTCTACTACCGGACGGTCACGGCGGGGGTGCCCGGCGCCCCGCTTCGCCTCAGTGACGATCTCGACGGCCAGGACGCCCTGAATCCGGCGATCGATGTCGATGCCGCCGGCACGGCCCACATCGTGTTCACCGACAAGGTCAAGATGGCCTGGTCGGGGCTCGCCGCCGACGACGCCGAGCGCAACGTCTACTACCAGAGCATCTCCGCGGCCGGGGCCTCCACCCCGATGCGCCTGAGCGTCGACACGGACGGCGAGAACGCGGCCCGGCCCACCGTCACGGTTGATCCCCATGGCGGCCTGCACTTCGCGTGGGTCGACGAGCTGGTGGTGGACGCCAAGCAGAACATCTACTACGCGAAACTCCTCGGCAATTCCCTGTCGGCTCCGGTGAACGTGACCCATGACCTGGTCAACGACGACTCCCAGATCCCCGCCCTCGTCGTGGACCACCACGGAGTGGCGCACCTCGCCTTCGAGAACGACGGCGCCAGCGGGAAGCGCGACATCTTCTACGTCAACAACCAGGGCGGATCCTTCGGGACGCCGCTCCAGATGACCCACGCCTTCGGCGGCGATCACTCCAAGCTGCCCGCCCTTGCGATCCGGGGCAACAAGCTGTCGATGGTCTTCGAAGGACGTGACCCGCAGGCCGCAAACCGCAACATCTACGCCACCGCGACCACCCTCTCCGCGGCGACCAGCATGACCGGCGCGGCCCGCCCGGCGCTCGCCACCACCGGCGACACCGTCACCGCCACGGTGGCGCTCACCGCCAACCGGAACCTCACCGGAGTGCTTCCCAGCCTGGTCCCGGCCGGCGCCAACGGCATGGGGGCCGCCCTGGTGACCGCCCCGGCCGCCCGGAACCTCACCGCCGGCGTGCCCGCCGAGTTCACCTGGACCTTCAAGGTGACGGGGGCCGCCGACGCCCTCCCCGGGGAACTGACCTTCACGGCCACCGCGGTCCATGAGGACGCGGTCCACGGCACGGTCGACTTCGGCACCGCCACCACCAACTCGGTGCTGGCCACGCCGCCCCTCACCTTCCAGGTCACCATCGACGGGGATGCCGCCTCCCCGGTCACGAACACCGCGGGTGTCTTCGACGCGTCGGGTGCCATCGAGCTCACCATCTCCAACACCGTCGATACGATCACCTCCCTGCCGAACACCATCGAAGGCTACGTCTGGAACGACGTCCACGGCGACGGCCTGCGCAACGGCCCCGACAAGAAGACCGCCGGCGTGGAGGTGACCCTCCTCTTTGCGGACGGATCCCCCACCGGGTACAGCGCCCTCACCGACGACAACGGGGCCTTCGTCTTCGACAACCTCTGGGCCGCCTCCTACCTCGTGCAGTTCACCGCGCCGGAGGGCTCCGTCCCCACCCTGCGGGATGCCGGTGACGCCGGTGACGAGGACAAGGACAACGACGCGCATCCCGTCAGCGGCCGGACCGAGGTGATCACGGTCGCCAACGGCGCCGTGGTGGACACCGTCACGGCCGGCTTCTCGGTTCCGGGCTCGGTTTCCGGATTCACCCTGGAAGACCTCGACAACAATGACAGCGGCGATGCCCCCGCGACCGGGGTGAACCTCATGCTCCTCGATGCCGCCGGCAACGCGGTCGACCACGAGCCCTTCCGCGCCGGGATGCAGCCCGCGGTGACCTCCCCCGCGGCCGACGGCTCCTACTCCTTCGCGGGCCTCCTGCCGGGTGACTACCAGGTGCGCCAGGTGCTCCCCTCGACGCTCCGGGCGGTGGGCGACAGCGACGGCGGGAACCCGAACCTGATCGGCGACCAGGTCCTCATCCTCGTGGAGTCCGGCATCGACACGCCCGGCAACAACTTCGTGTCCGAAGATCCGAGCGCCAAGCCCGCCACCTACGGGGAGTTCGCGATGTGGAACGGTCTCACCGGCCCCGACGCCCAGCCGGTCGCGGACAAGAACGGCAACGGCGGCAATCCCGACGGCGACATCGACGCCAACCTCGCCGAGCACGCCCTGGCGCTCGATCCCGCCGACGGCCTGCGCGCCGACCACGGGTTCTGCGCGGAGCTCGCCGACCCGGCCACGGGCCGCATCGACGCCTCCTTCACCCGGCCGATCGGCGTCCGCGACGTGATCTACACCCTGCAGGGGAGCAACGACCTCCTCGGCGCCTGGACCGACCTCGCCACCATCCCCGCGGGAGAGATTCCGTCCGCCCCCTTCACGGTGACCGGCAACGGCGACGGCACCGAGACCCTCACCTACGCCGACCTCGGCAACGCGGGCCTCGCCGGGCTGACCCCGGAGTTCGGCCTCGTGCGCCTCGTGATGACCCTCGACGCCGACCAGGACGGCAGGCCGGATGATCTCGCCGACGGCACCGACGCGGTGGCCGCCACCAAGACCTTCGGCTGGCAGTCGGCCCTCTACAAGGCCGGCCAGATGGCCACCTTCGGCGGGCCCTTCACCACCAAGCCGGTTCTCAGCGGGGCCGTCGACTCCATCACCGGAGCGGATGTCTCGCTGGCCACGAGCGCCAGCGGCGCCGACCTGTCCACCGTCATCGGCGGGGAGGGAGCCTTCTACCTCCAGGTCACCAGCGGCCCGCTGGCCGGTCACCGCTACGACATCGCCTCCGCCGGGGTCGACACCCTCACCCTCGTGGACGATCCCTCGGTGCTGTCCGATGCGGACCTCGTCTCGAGCCTCAACACCCGCGACGGCCTCCCGGCCAATGCGGAGCTCGCCGGGGCCGCCTTCATGGTGCTGCCCCACCGCACCCTCGATGACCTCTTCGACAAGAACGGCGCCTTCGCCGGACAGGAGGGCAACCTCGCCTCCACCCAGCCGGCGCGCGTCTACCTCTACGAGACCCGCCAGGACAACCCCGGCTGGCTGAGCCTCATCCTCGCCGACCTCGGCACCGAGACCCGCTGGATCCGCTCCAACGACCGCTTCGTGCGCGCCGACCAGGGCGGCATGCGCATCTGCCAGGCGACCGGCGCCTTCCTCGTCCCGGAAGAGGGCGACCTGCAGCTCTGCACGGTCGGCATGGTCGCCGACCACGCCGTGGCCTGCACCCTGAACGAAGGGTTCAACCTCGTCGGGGCGTGCTTCCCGCTCGACCAGACCCCCGCCGGACCGAACGGCTGGGACCTCACCCTCGCGGCCGGGTTCGTGGGCGGCACCAGCCCCTCGCGCTCCACCACCCTGCTGCGCTGGGTCGGCGACAGCGCCGTCGATGCCGGATCCTCCTACGTCGCCTCCTACGAGTCCTTCATGCTCGCCGACGCCCCCGGCATCCAATACTGGCTCGACTACACCGACCGCACCCTCACCAACCTCGACGCCCTCATCCCGCTCGAGTCCCACCGCGCCTCGGTCATCCAGGTCGAGCCCGGCAACGCCATGACCTCCCACGTCTTCCCCGCCCCGGGACTCTGATCCCACCGCCACCCGCCCCGTCTCCCTCCACACACCGCACACCGCACACCGCACACACCGCCCCCCAAGGCGCGCGACACCCGCCGCCAACCTGACGCCATCGCACGGCCCCGCTCACCCCGGGGCCGTGCGCGTTTTGTCTGCGCCCGGAACTTGTCCCCAAATGTTATTAAGGAACACCGAAATTATGGTTTTCTTAATGAAATTCCCTGACTACGACTAGAGCACCCCCTCCGGTTCTTGATGATTTTCCCCTCACGCCCCTTGGCCGCCCTGGGCCTCTTCCTTCCGCTGGTTCTCGCGCAGAGCGAACTCCAGATCGACTGGGGATCGGCGGGCGTCACGGAGAAGATGATCCTGAGCGACGGCACCGCGTTGCAACCCGCGGAATTCGTGGTGGAGATCGGGGTGTTTGAACCCGGCTTCACGCCGACCATGGCCAACATCGTGCTCTGGGCGGCGAACTGGCGCACCTTCGATGCCATCACCCCGGCGGACCTCGACGACAGCGATTTCTGGACGGACGACACCGACCCGGACGCCCTGTTCCAGGGAAGCGCGAACCTCGACGCGCTGCAGCATTCCGACTCGGAAGACGCCGCCGTGCCCTTCGAAGAGTTCGCAGTCGGCGCGCAGGCCTACATCTGGGTGTACAACCAACTGGAGCTGGACTCCGCGGCGCAGTGGGCCCTGTTGACCAGCGCCGACGACACCGTCACCGGCGATGCGGTGTGGTCCATTCCCGACGCCGATGCCGGGCATACTCAAACCTCGGTGAGCTGGCAGCTGTCGCAGGCCGACACCGCCATCGTCGGGGCCGTCGGCGACGGCACCAACATCATCGCGAATGGCGGGGGGACCGTGACCGACACCTCCACCGACTTCGTCCTCCGCCTCCACGGCGCGGAGCCCGTGCCGGAGCCATCCGTGGCGCTCCTGGCCGCCCTCGCCGCCCTCCTGGCCCTGCCCCGGCGGCGGTGAGGACCCCGTGACCCGATCCCCCTCCCCCGGTCGTTCGGGGTCCCCAAACCACCCCCTGTCCCCAAAAAACGCCTCATTTCGAGGCTCGACGCCGATTAAAGTTGCTAAATTATCGGCATTTACGTAATATTCAGGAGCCCTGCCGGGTGTCGATGTCCCAAATTCCCTCATTCCTCGTGGTCTGGAGCCTCATGGCTGCGACCGCTTCCGCCCAATTGGTGAATATCGCCTGGGGCAGCAATACCGAAGGTCAGAAGATGGTGATCCACAACGGCAGCGACCTGAACCCCGCCGACTTCACGGTCGAGCTCGGGGCCTTCCAGCCCGGCTTCAACCCCACCCTCGCGAACGCCGCCGACTGGGAGGCCAACTGGAAGACCTTCGACGCCATCCTCAACGACGACACCGATCCATCGGACGATTTCAAGTACGACACCGGAGGTTCGGGTGTGTTCTTCGTCGGCGCAGCCGGACTCGACGGGAACCAGGAATCGAACTCGGAAGACGCCACCGCCGGCGAAAAGTTCTCGCCCAAGCCGCCGCCCTTTCCGGCCGTGACCGACCAGGCCTTCGTGTGGGTCTACAACAAGACCGCCGTCGAGGCCGACACGGAATGGGCGCTCTACACGAACCTCGCGGGCAACGGGCCCGTCAGCGGGGACCCGTGGATCTTCCCCTACGTCTATGCCCTGAGCCAGCCCGAACTCTGGTACCTGTCCACCGCCGACACCGCCATCCTCGGCACCATTCACGGCGGCCTCGGCTCGCCGGACTACACCGGCGAGGGATACACCTCCGGCCCGGCCGCGAACGACTCCGTGATCCGGACGCACCGTCTTTTCCCCATGCCCGAACCGGGGACATGGATGCTTTTCCTGCTTGGGGCCGTTCCTCTCCTTCACCGCCAACGATCATAAGCCCCCATGATTTCCCTACTCCCACTCCCCCGTTGTTGGTGGGCGCTCCTCCTCGCGCTCGCGATTCTACCGGTCTCCGGGACCGCCATCCAGTGGAACAGCGCCCTCTTCGGGACGACTGACGCCGACAGCAACGGGACGCCCCTCAACGACTCCTGGTCGTTCTACCTGGGCGCCTTCGTGAACGCCCCCGGGGGCTGGTCCCCGGGACCGTCCAACACCCACGAGTGGCACGCCTACTGGGTCACCGCCGATGTCTCCGGCTACTTCCCGCCCGGGGTGACCGCGGGGCGCTTCTCCTCGCGCCACGAGGTCTCGGGCCTCATCCCGATCTTTTCGCAGGGATTCATCTGGGGAACGAACCGGGCCTGCCCGAACGGGGAATGGATCCTGATGACCAACCCCTCGCTGTGGTACTGGCCGCAGCAGAACGATCTCGACCCGACCACCTCGTTCTGGGAAGTCGACGGCGATACCGTGGCGATCGTCGGCGCCGTCCAGCAGGGCGGCTTCCAGATGCAGACCGCGGCGGTGCTCAACAGCCTCCCCCCCCTCCTCAGCGGCGAGAACTGGAGGGAGATCCACTTCACGCCTTCCGAGATCCAGGACGAGGAGGCCACCGTGAGCGGATGGATGGCCGACCCGAACCGGAACGGCCGATCCAACCTCCTCGAGTTCGCCTACAACACCGACCCGCGCGTCGCGCAGTTCGTCAATCAGCCCGCGGGCGGCATGATGGAGGTCGAGGGAAACAAGCACCTGACGTTGACGGTCGCCAAGGACCCCAACGTGGCGATCATCTACACCGGCGAAGTCGGCAGCGACCTCCAGACCTGGTTCAGTGACAGCGGGAACGTGGTGCTGGAAAGCGCCGCGCCGAAGGAACTCGTATTCCGGGACCTGACGCCCGTCGGGTCGGGTCTCCCCTGCCACGTCCTGCGGGTGCGGGTCAGCCTCCCATGAAACGCCCGGCCGCCATTCTCCCCCTCCTCGCCGCGGCGGTCGTGATGGCCTCGTGCGGACCGAAGGACGAGGAGGCCCGCCAGCCCCGCGAGGTGGAGGGGTCGAAGACCGGCGAGCGCCCGGCCCCGACCCGCACCGAGCGTCCCGCGCACCCCGAGCCCGCCGCCCGCCCGGATCCCGCCCCGCCGGCGGAGGAAGGGCCCGACCCCGCGGAGCTCATGGCCCAACTCACGCCGGAGAATGCCCTCGAGATCCGCGAGAAGCTGCGCTCCGAGGCCCGCTTGTGGAAGAGCACCGCGGGGCCGTTCTACCGGCAATGGGCCAGCCTCGATCCGCAGGCCGCCATGGCCGCGGCGCAGAGCGAGGATCCCAAGATGGGGCTCATCTCGACCAGCATGGCCCTCGCCGGGTGGACCATGAACGACCCCGGAGGCGCCCGCGACTGGTTCGACGCCAACATGAACGAACCGTATCAACTGCGCTTCGCGCACTCGCTGGTGAGCTACTGGCCGAAGGACGACTTCGAGGGACTGGCCACGTGGACGGAACGCTTTCCCGCCGGCAAGGAGAAGACGAACCTCGTGACGCGCATGGCCGGGACGTGGCGCCGCCACCAGCCGGACGGCGCGGCGCAGTGGGTGGCCACCCTTCCGGCCGGGGAGGCGCGCGACCGTGCCACCGATTTCGTGTTTCAATCGTGGGGCAAGGAAGACCCCACCGCCGCCGGGGAGTTCCTCGCGGCGAACATCGAGGCCGACAACATCGATGTCGCCATCAGTTCCTACGCGAAGGCGGTCGTTCCGGACGATCCCGACGCGGCCGTCCTCTGGGCCGAGGAGATCGCCGACTCCCGCCTGCGGGACGAGATCCTGGAGGCGATTCCCCTGATCCGCGGGAATCCGGGGGGAAGCCCCGTCAATTTCCCGGGCCCCTAGCCGCGAATTTCCAGGTGCCCCGGGCGGCGGCATGCCGTAAGGATAGGGACGGTGCATCCGGAAGGAGCCCCCCCCGGACGCCGCCCGACAGCATCACGCAGCGATGAAAGCACTCCCCTGGATCGCACTGGTTCTTGCGGCGGGGTTTCTCCTTGTCCGGCAGAACGCGGCCCGCGACCTCGCGACGCGGGTCACGACCCTCGAGTCGCGCGTCGTCGCGGCGGAGCGCATGCGGGCGGCGACGGCGGCGGGGTCTCCGGG
>JABDMC010000360.1 GCA_013001695.1 Akkermansiaceae bacterium | reverse complement strand
CGGGGGGGGAGTTCAAGCTCGGCGGGATCGGCCAGCTCATTGCGGAGCGGTTGCAGGAATTGACCGGGAAGGACACGCGGGCCTGCACCCTCGGGCACCTGCAGCGCGGCGGGGCGCCGACGGCGCTGGACCGCATCCTGGGGGCGAGATTCGGGGTGATGGCGGTGAAGCTTGCCGAGGAAGGAAAGTTCGGGCGCATGGTCAGCTACCAAGCCTACCACGTCGACTCGGTGCCGATCGAGGAGGCCGTCTCGAAACTGCGGCTGGTCGACGCCAACGGGGAGGTGGTGCAGGCCGCCCGGGCCATCGGGATCAGCTTCGGGGACTAGCGGGCGGTTCCCGCTTCGCCACGGTCAGGCGATGCCCTTGAGGGCGCGGTCGAAGTCCGAGGGGTTCGGGCAGGCGGCGCGGGCCACCTCGACGTCGAGGATATCCTGCTCGGCGGCGGCCACGAGGTGGCGCAGGAAGGAGGCATTGGCCGGCGAGTCGACGCGGTGGAGGAGGTCGGCGATTTCCGGGAGGTTGCATTCGCGGATCCACTTCCGGGTGACCGCCTCGTTCTGGAGATGCTCGAGGGCGAGGAAGAGGCCGCCGCCGTTGCGGGGAAGGAGTTGCTGGCAGAGGATCCCCACGAGGTGGTTGGCGAGGAGAACCAGGGCGCTTTCCCGCTCCGCCGGGGAGAAGAGATTGATGAGGCGCTCGAGGGTGTCGGTGACGCCGGAAGAGTGGAGCGTCGACAAGACGAGGTGGCCGGTTTCCGCGGCGCGCAGGGCGATCAGGGCCGATTCCTCGTCGCGAATCTCGCCGAGGAGGACGATGTCGGGTGACTGGCGCAGCGAAGAACGCAGGGCCACCGCGAAGGAATCGGTGTCCGCGAGGATTTCGCGCTGCGAGAAGTAGCTCTTGTCGTTGTGGAAGAGGTACTCGATGGGGTCCTCGATGGTGACGATGTGGCGGGCCATGCGGCTGTTGACCCACTGGAGGCAGGACGCGATGGACGTCGATTTCCCGGAGCCCGTCGGCCCGGTGACGAGGATGATGCCGGAGTAGCGCTCGAGCCACGGGGTGAGCAGCGCGGCGGGCAGGCCGAGCTCGTCGAACCCGGGGATGGTTTCCTCGATCGGGCGGAGGACGGCGGAGAGTTGTCCGAGCGACCGGTAGAGGTTGACGCGCAGGCGCCGGCCGCCGGCGATCTCGTAGGAGAGGTCGCGATCGGTGACGGTGTCGGGATCGGCTCCGCAGCGCCGCCAGAAGGCGGAGAGGTCATCGACGCCGACCCGGTCGTCGCTGGCGGTATCGATATCGCCGCCGGTGCGGACCCGGGGGAAGTCGCCCTCCCGGAGGAAGAGGTCGGTGGCGCCGGTTTCAAACGCGTAGTTCGCCAGGTCGTCGATGAATTCGGCCACAAGGCGAGTTGTGGCGCGGGGTCTGGTGCGACCGCAAGGAAAAAGGCGGCCGGGCCGTCACGGCGTGCCCGGCCATTTCTCCTCGATGCGGCGCAGGGAGTCGCGGATTTCCCCGAGAATGGCGAGGTGGGAATCGCCGGCGGCGGAAGGCGATCCCGCGGAGTCGGATTTGGCGCCGGAGATCCGGTCCCGCTGGGCGAGGACCTTCTCGCGGAACACCGGGGCGTCGACGATGCCGGTGAGGGCCACGAGGGCTCCCGGGCCGGAGGTGCCGGCGGTTTCGACGGTGAGCTTGTAGAGTCCCATGGCGCGCATGATGGGCCCCTGGACCATGGCCATGTCGGTGATCTTCTCGAGGGGAATGGTTTTTTCGACGCGGGTCAGGATGCCCTTGCCGACCTTGAGGGTGTTGGTCGTGAGGGCGCACTCCATGCGGGCGAGGTAGCGGTTCGTGAAGATGAGGCCCACGAACAGCCAGACGACGGCGATGGGTATGCCGACCACCGTGACGCACAGCACGATGAGGGTGGAGAGCATCCAGTAGACGCCGGTCTTGCGGTCGAACTCGGCGGTGGCGATGACTTCGGCGTCAGGCATATCGTTGGTCCCGGGGCTGCAGCGGTTCGCGGGGGAGGAAGAGGTAGACGAAGCTCCCGAGGAGAAAGAGGAACACGATCAGGAGGATCCCGATGAGGCGGTTCGTGTCGCTGAGACGCTCGTTGGTGACGCAGTGGATGAGCGACCACAACCAGAGGACGAGCGGAACGATGGCCACAAGAGCCAGGATGGCGACAAAGACGAGCGCTCCCAGTCCTTCCATGACACCCAAAACCTAGGGCAGCGGGCCGTGGCGGCGCGACTACAAAAGGGCCGCGGGTTTCGACCCCCGGGGGCGCCTAGTCGCCGGGCGGGGTGAGGAGGGTCTCGAGATCCTCGTGGAGGGCCGCGAGGGCCGCCTCGTCGGTGAGCTTGCCGTCGCCGTCCCGGCGCACGTAGAGGGTGTCGAGGGCGGCGCCCTTCTCGGTGGCGATGCGGGCGTGCACCGTGTGGAGGCCGTGGCGGTTGATGGTCTGGAGAAGGTCGTGGAGGAGGCCGATGCGGTCGATGGCCTGGATCTCGATGACCGTGAAGTTGAGATCGGCATCGTTGTCGAAATAGGCCCGGACCGGGAAGGGGATGGCGCCCTCGGTGGTGTTGCTGCGGAGGTAATTCTGCTTGGTCTGCAGATAGGGCGCGGGGTCGTAATCGTCCTGCTGGTTGAGGGAATAGAGGGTCTTCACGGCCTTGAGTTGCTGGGAGCGCTTCTCGACGGCCTTCATGTCGACGGTGCAGACGCGGAAGATGTCGAGGACGATCCCGTCGGGGCGGGTGTAGACCTCGGCGGAGAGGATGTTGATCTCGTGCGCGGCGAGGGCGCAGCAGATCTTCTCGAGAAGCATCGCGCGGTCGTGGGTCACGGCGGTGAACTCGGTGTACCCCTGGCCGGGGCTCTCGATCCACTGGATGGCGGTCTCGAAGGGGCTGTCCGGATTCTGCTCGCGGCGGCTCATGTACTGGCTGATGGCCCGGATGTGGGTGCTGACGCTGCGGGCATCGCGGAACCGGAAGTAGCGCTTCGGCATCTGCGCGAAGTGCTCCTCGATGAGGGCGCCGTGCTTGGCCTTGAGACGGCCCTCGACGTCGGTGCGGAGTTCCCCGAGTTCGGCGCGGAAGAGGGCGTCGAATTCCTCGTAACCCTGCTTGAGAAAGGCCTGCGTGGACCGGTGCAGGCGGAGGATGAGGTTCTCCTTCCAGGCGGTCCAGCCGTCCCGGTTGGTGCCCTTGGAGTCCGCGTAGGTGAAGAGAAGGAGGGTGTCGAGGTAGCGATGATCCTTCATGAGGCCCGCGAATTCGGCCACCACCTCGGGATCGTCGATGTTCCGCTTGGTGGCGAACCGCCAGAGGGTGAGGTGGTGGTCGACGAGGAACATGATGAGCTTGCGCCGCCCGCCGGTGATCTGGAGGCGCTTGCAGACCTTGTTGGCGAGCATGGCGGACCCGTCGACGTGCTCCCGGACGTTCTCGGCCCGTCCCGAATCGTGCAGAATGACGGCCAGGTAGAGCGCGTAGGGATCCTCGACGTCGATGAGAAGCTGCCGGAAACGCTGGGCGCCGGGGTCCTCGCTCACCATGAGGGCGTCGAGTTCATCGACGCAGCGCAGGGTGTGCTCGTCGGCGGTGTAGCGGTGGAAGAACTCGTGCTGCACCAGGCAGTCGAGCGCGCCGAATTCCGGCAGGTAGCGGCCGAGGACGCCGCTGCGGTGCATGAGGCGCAGGGTGCGCCCGACCTCGCCCTTTTTCTCGAGGATGGCGCGGAAGGTGGTGCGGTTGCTCTTCCGGTAGCGGAACCCCCTGTCGATGAGGTCCCAGTGCGCCTTGATGAGCTTGCGCAGGGCGGGGGAGGGCCGCAGGTGACGTTGCTGGCAATGGAGGAACAGCCGCAGGAGGCGGGTCGGGTCGTCGATGATGATGTCGTTGTTTTCCGGGTAGAGGCGGCCGTCGCGCGCGATGAACCCGTCGAAGTGCTCGGCCTTCTTCGAGAACGGCAGCCACGACGGGAGCTGCCGCTTCCCGAGGACGTCGGTCTCGATCTCGGCGATCTCGAAAACGGAATTGGTGTACTGGTGGATGTCGCGGGTGTGCCGGTAGTAGTCGCGCATGAAGGATTCGATGCGGCGGAGCTTCGACTTCTGGGGGTAGTCGAAGGCGTCGGCGATGACCCCCTGGAAGCGGAGGGTGAGGATGTCGCTGGCCTTGCCGGTGTGGTAGTGGAGGGCGTTGCGGACCCGGTGCAGGAAGTCGAAGCCCTCCCGGAGTTCCTCGGCGGCGTTGGGGGTGAGGATCTTGCGTTTGACGAGATCGTCGAGATTCCGGGTGCGGAACAGGGCGTCCGCGATCCAGAGGACATTGTGGAAGTCCCGCATGCCGCCGGGGCTCTCCTTGATGTTGGGCTCCTGGAGGAAGACGGTGGACGAGAACTTCCGGTAGCGGGAGTGGATGTCGTTGCGGCGCTCCTGGAAGAACTTGTCGCGGTCCTTGTCGATGCAGGCCTTCCGGAAGCGCTGCCGGAACTCGTGGAAGCGGGCCTCGTCGCCGGCGAGGAGGCGGGCGTCGAAGAGGGAGGTGCGGGTCACCGGGTCGGCGCGGGCCTCCTTGATGCACTCCGCGATGGAGCGGGAGGCATGGCCGACCTTGAAGTCGAGATCGAAGAGGAGGTAGAGAATCTCCTCGACGATCTCGGCGACATCGGCCGGGAGGCGGTGGGAATCCCGGGGGAGGAGGAAGAGCAGGTCGATGTCGGACCGCGGGTTGAGCATGCCGCGGCCGTATCCGCCGTTGGCGATGAGGGCGATGGACGCGGCGTCGGGGCGTTTCGCGATGGCGGTCTCGAAGAACGACTGCAGGACGAGGTCGAGGAGCTCGGCGCGCAGGGAGGCCACCTCGCCGCCGCCGGCCCCTTCGTCGTGATGTTCGCGGATGCGTTTCTCCTCGTGCTTGAGGAACTTCTTGTAGATCCGGAGGCGCTCGGACCGGTCGAGCCCGTCGTGCCGCAGCGGGCCGAGTTCCGCCTGGGCATGTTCGGCGAGGGTGGAAGGGGGCACGGCGGAAGTATGGACCGGTCGGGGGGAAAATGAAGGCGAGAATGGGCCGGGCCGCGGGCCGCCGGCACCGGGCGGCGGGGCCGGTCAGGCCGCCGCGAAGGTGTCGTCGGCGGGGACGGGACCCTCGGTGCTGACCGCCTTGTGGTTGGCGGCGAGGTGGGTGAGGCTGTGGTAGACGTCCTCGGGGTCGGCGTCGAGGGCGGCGGCCAGCGCCGCGGCGGTCTGCGGTTCGGCGGTGAGGGCGGCCTCCACCCGCGCCAGGAGGGCGAGGAACGTGGCGGCGGCCAGCTTGCCGGCCTCCACGCCGGGCTGGTGGTAGGCGTTGATGTTGACCAGCGAGGCGTAGAAGGAGACCGCGCGCTCGAAGAGGGCGATGAGGGCCCCGAGGTGGAGGGCGCTGACCTCGGGGATCGAGATCGTGATCGAATGCCGGCCATTGCCGTAGAGCGCCTCGCGGGTGCCGCGCAGGAACCCCTGCAGGAAGTCGGCGGAGGTGGCGCCGTTCGCGACATCGATGGATTCCCCCTCGCGCCCGCGCCGGACCTCGAGGAAGGTGACGAAGAAGTTCGGGACCCCGTCGCGCAGTTGCTGGACGTAGGCATGCTGGTCGGTCGACCCCTTGTTGCCGTACACCGCGATCCCCTGGTGGACGGTGTTTCCGTCGAGGTCCTTCTCCTTTCCGAGTGACTCCATGATGAGCTGCTGGAGGTACTTGGAGAAGAGGACCAGGGAGTCCTTGTAGGGGAGGATGACCATGTCCTTTTCGCCCTTTCCGTGGCCTTCGTGATGCCATGCGAGGGCCAGTTGCATGGCGGCATTGTGCTGCCATGAGGGCTTGCGGGTGTGCACGTCCATGGCCTTGGCGCCGGCGAGGAAGGCGTCGATGTCGAACCCCTGCAGCGCCATGGGGACGAGGCCCACGGTGGACATCATGGAGGTGCGGCCCCCCACCCAGTCCTCCATCGGGAAGCGGCTGATCCACCCGTGGCGCTCGGCGAAATCGTCGAGCTTGGACCCCGGGCCGGTGACCGCCACGGCATGGGCGGCGAACTCGAGGCCGGCGCGCTCGTAGGCGGCCTTGGCTTCGAGCATCCCGTTGCGCGTTTCGGCGGTGCCCCCGGACTTCGAGATGACCACCACGAGGGTGCGGAGGAGCTTGCCGTCGAGGAGCCCGAGGGTGCGGTCCATGCCGTCCGGATCGGTGTTGTCGAAGAAGTAGGTTTCGAGTCCGGAAAACGGCCGGAGGGCGTCGTAGACGAACTGCGGACCGAGGGCCGAACCGCCGATGCCGATGATGAGGAGGTTCTCGTAGACGCCGTCGGTCGGCGGGCTGATCTCCCCGGCGTGCACCTTGACGGCGAAGGCCTTGAGGGCCGCGAAGGGCTCGGTGACGGCGGCCCGCAGTTCCGGGGTGGGCGCGAGATTCGGGTCGCGCAGCCAGTAGTGGCCGACCATGCGGTTCTCGTCGGGGTTGGCGATGGCGCCGGATTCGAGGGCCTCCATGTCGGCGAAGGCCCGCCCGATGCGGTCTTCCATCGAGTCGTAGAAGTCCCCCGGAATGTCCATGCGGGAGAGGTCGAGGCTGAAACCGAGGTCGGCGTAGCGGAGAAGCTGCGAGGAGTAGTCGGAAAAGGACATGGTGGCGGACGATGAGCGCGATCCTAGTAGGTCAGGATGGATGTGATGATGTGGTCGTTGAGCTTCTCGCGGCCATTCAGCCCGGAGAGTTCGATGAGGAAGGAGACCGAGACGATATTGGCCTCGAGCTGGTCGAGGAGGCGCACCGCCGCGGCGGCCGTTCCGCCGGTCGCGAGGAGGTCATCGACGAGGAGGATGTTCTCGCCCGGGCTGACGGAATCCTGGTGGATCTCGACGACCGCTTCCCCGTATTCCAGCGAGTAGGCTTCCTCCTTGGTCGTCCAGGGGAGCTTGCCCTTCTTGCGGATCGGGACGAAGCCGCACTTCAGGCGGTCCGCCACGGCGGCCGCGAAGATGAACCCGCGGGCGTCGATCCCGACCACCTTGCTGATGTCCTTGCCGTGGGCGGTTTCGGCCAGGAGCCGGATGGCCGTCTGGAACAACTCGGCATTGCCGAGGATGGGGGTGATGTCCTTGAAGACGATTCCGGGTTGCGGGAAGTCGGAGACGTCTCGAATGGCAGCGCGGAGATCGTCGGCATCGAGCATGGGGGGGCTTTAGCCGCTTCCGGCCGGGGGGACAAGCCTGATGGGCGCCCACCCGGCGGCGCCGGGGGGAGGCCCCCGTCCCCATCCCCGGGGTCCGGGAACGGGGCCCGCTCCCCGGCCGGCCCCGCCGGGCCGCCTCCACGCTGCAGGGGGAGCGCCCCGGGGCCGGGATCGAGTTGTGTGATCTTTGGCTTGCATGGCGTATGGAGCGGCAGCATGGAGACGGGCATGGAGCGATGGCTGTTAGTCGGCGCCACGGTGGTGGTCGTTCTGAGCGGGGCGCTGGGCATGCAGGCGGTGCGCAGCGGACACCGGAGCCGCTGGACGATGGTCCTCATGACCCTGGCTTTCCTGATGCAACTCGGGGTGCTCGGGATTCGGGGGGACCTGCGCGGGCAATGTCCCCTCGGGGACTTCGGCGAGATCCTGATCTTCCTCGCCTGGTCGCTGGTGTTGTTTTACCTGGTGGTCGGATCGGCCTACCGGATTTCCCTCCTGGGACTGTTCACCGCGCCGGTGGTGGCGGTCTTCCAGGTGGTGGCCCTCGCGCCGGGCCTGCTGGAGGCCACGCCCGAGCGGGTGGCGGTGGTGGACCCGTGGCGCGAAGCGCACGCCGCCTTCTCGGTGCTGTCCTACGGCGCCTTCGCGCTGGCGGCGGTGGCGGGCCTGATGTTCCTCGTCCTGAACCGGCAGCTCAAGGACCACAACCTGGGGACCGGGCTCTTCCGCAACATGCCCCCGGTGCCGGCCCTGCTCGAATCGGTGGTGCGGCTGACCTGGCTCGGGGTCATCATCCTGGCGGTCGGGCTGGCGTGCGGATTCCTGATGAAGGAGTCGGCCTCGGGGCCGAAGCTGCTGGCGGGCGTCATCACGTGGGCGCTGTATTTCGTGATCATGGTGGTGCATGCGTGGCGCGGAATGACGCCCCGCCGGTTTTCGATGGGAATCATGGGCGTCTTCGTTTCGTCGCTGCTCGTATTTGCTTTCGTCTGATGGAGATCCTTTGCCTGGGACTGAATCATCACACGGCTCCGGTGGAGCTGCGGGAGCGGTTTGCGGTCCCGGAGGGCCGGCTCGGGGAGGAGGCCGGGCGCCTCCTGGAGTTGCCCGGGGTGAACGAGGCGGTGGTGTTGTCGACGTGCAACCGGACCGAGTATTACGCCGCGGTCGACGATCGCCACGAGGGGCGCGAGCAGTTGCGCGAGTTCCTGCAGAGCCACGCCGGGAGGCGCCTGCGCGCCGAGCACCTCTACGAAAGGGAACGGGCCGAGGCGGCGCGGCACCTGTGCCGGGTGGTCAGCGGGCTCGACTCGATGGTCCTCGGCGAGACGGAGGTCTTCGGGCAGGTCAAGCGGAGTTACCAGGCCGCCCTGGAACGGGGCGCGACCGCGCGGACCCTCAACCGGCTCTTCCAGAAGGCCTTCGGGATCGGGAAGAAGGTGCGGACCATGACCGGCATCCAGGAGGGCCAGACGTCGGTGGGCAGCGTGGCGGTGGATCTCGCCGAGAAGATCTTCGGGCACCTGCGCGACAGCCGCGTGATGGTGATCGGGGCGGGGGAGATGAGCCGCACCACCGCGCAGAGCCTGCTGTCGCGGGGGGCGCACAGCATCTTCGTGACGAACCGGTCCATCGAGCGGGCCGAGGAGCTGGCGCACGAACTCGACGGCGAGGCGGTTCGCTTCGATGACTGGCAGCGGGTCCTGCAGGAGGTGGACGTGGTGATTTCCTCGACGGGGGCGCCGCACGCCGTGGTGGATCGCGAGCACGTCGAGGCGGTGCGGCGCATGCGGCGCTACCGGCCGTTGTTTTTCATCGATATCGCGGTGCCCCGCGACGTGGATCCGGCGGTGGGGGAGATCGAGGAAGTCTATCTCTACGACATCGACACGCTCCAGGGGCTGGCGGCGCAGGCCAAGGACCGGCGCGAGGACCAGGTGCGGGTCTGCGACAGGATCATCGACGAGGAGTTGGCGAAGAGCGGCCTGTTCCATCCCGAGGGGAACGACGAGTCCGCCGGGCGCGACGCCGGGCCGGAACTGAAGGGGGGCGAGGCGGCGAGCTGAGATGGCGGAGGGCGGGAACCAGATGGTCCTCGGAACCCGCGGCAGCGCCCTGGCGCTGGTGCAGGCGGAGATGGCGGAGGCGGCCCTCGCCGCGGCGCACCCGGACCTCGAGATCATCCGCGAGGTGATCACCACCACCGGCGACCGGCGCACCGACATCCCGCTCGCGGAGGTGGCCGCGGCCTCGGGACACATCGACAAGGGGGTCTTCATCAAGGAACTCGAGGTGGCCCTGGAGCGTGGCGAGGTCGATGCCGCGGTCCATAGCCTGAAGGATGTGCCGAGCGAGCTGGACGCGGGGTTTGCGCTCGGGGCGGTCCTGCCGCGGGCCGCGATCGGCGACGTCCTGGTCACCAAGGCGCCCGGCGGGCTGGAGGGATTGCCGGACGGGGCGGTGGTGGCGACCAGTTCGGTGCGGCGGGCGCGGCAATTGAGGTGGCTGCGGCCGGACCTCGCGGTCGCGGAGATCCGCGGGAACGTGCCGACCCGCCTGCGGAAGCTGGCGGAGCACGCCGAGATCGACGGGCTCATCCTGGCGGAAGCGGGCCTGGCGCGCCTGAATCTCCTCGCCGCCGGGCGGGTGGAGTGCGCCGCGGGGGAACTTTGGGGGACGGTGCTGGATCCGGACCGGTTTCTCCCCGCCGCGAGCCAGGGGGCGGTGGCCCTCGAGATCCGGGACGGCGACGAGCGCCTTCGCGGGATCGCGGGGGCCATCCATGACGCAGCGACGGGTGCGGTGGTCGAGGCGGAGCGTGCCTTTCTGCGGATCCTCGGGGCGGGATGCGACACGCCGGTGGGGGTCCTGTCGGCGGTTTCCGGCGGGCAACTGCGGATCCGGGCGCGCGTCTTCGAGGACGGGGAGGAGTCCCCGCTGGAGGCCGTCGCCGACGGGCCGCTGGAAAAGCGGTTGGACCTCGCGGCCGAACTGCGCGACAAGCTTGCGCGTATTCAACGATGACGGGGAAATGTTACCTGGTGGGAGCGGGGCCCGGCGATCCGGGCCTCCTGACCGTGAAGGGCCGCGAGTGCCTCGAGAAGGCCGACGTTCTCATCTACGACGCCTTGAGCAGCCCGGAGTTCCTCCGCTGGGTGCGAAGGGATTGCGAGAAAATTTACGCCGGGAAGCGGGCCGCGCAGCACGCCATTCCGCAGGACAAGATCAACGATCTTATCGTGGCGAAGGCGCAGGAGGGCAAGACCGTGGTGCGCCTGAAGGGCGGGGACCCGATGATCTTCGGGCGCGGCGGGGAAGAGGCCGCCGAGCTGGCGGAGGCGGGGGTGCCCTTCGAGGTGGTGCCGGGGATCTCCTCGGCGATCGCGGGGCCGGCCTACGCCGGGATTCCCGTCACGCACCGCGACCACTGCTCGCAGCTGACGCTCTTCACCGGGCACGAGGATCCCACCAAGGAGGAGAGCAGCATCGACTACGAGTCGCTGGCCAAGGCGCCGGGGACGAAGGTTTTTCTCATGGGCGTGGCGCGCCTGCGGGAGATCTGCGGGCAGTTCGTGCAGCACGGGGCGGACCCCGGGACGCCCATGGCCCTGACCCGCTGGGCGACGACCGGGCGCCACCGCACCATCACGGGAACCCTCGCCACCATGGCGGACGTCGCCGAGGCGGAAGGGTTCAAGTCCCCCGCGGTGGCGGTGATCGGGGACGTGGTCCTGGAGCGGGAGAAGGGCAACTGGTTCGAGCACCGTCCGCTCCTGGGGGAACGCATCGTGGTGACCCGCACCCGCGAGCAGGCCGGGGAACTGAGCAGGATGCTCGCGGACCTCGGGGCCGACGTGATGGAGTTGCCGACCATCCGGATCGAGCCGCCGGAGGATCGTCTCGGGTTCGCGCAGCTCGTGGCCGATGTGCACAGCTACGATTGGCTCGTCTTCACGAGTCCCAACGGCGTGGAGCGGTTCTTCGAGGCCTTCTTCGCGGTCTATCCGGATGCGCGCAGCCTCGGGAGGGCGCAGATCGCGGCCATCGGTCCGGGAACGGCGAAGAAGATCGCCGAGTACCGCTTTGCCACCGACCTGCTTCCCGAGAAATTCGTCGCGGAAGGCTTGGCGGAGGCCTTCGAGAAGGAAGGGATCGAGAACCTGACGGTCCTCTGGGTGAAGGCCGAGGAGACGCGCGACGTCATCTCGAGGGAACTCACCAGGCAGGGCGCCATCGTCGACCAGTGCATCGCCTACCGCACCGTCCCGGAAACCGAGGACCCCACCGGCGCGGCGGAGCGCATCAGGACCGAGGGCGCCGACTGGATCACGTTCACGAGCAGTTCCACCGTGGAGAATTTTTTCGCGCTCGACCTGCCGTGGCCGGATGGCTGCCGTGCCGCGAGCATCGGGCCGATCACCTCGAAGACCCTGCGGGAACACGGCCACGAACCCGCCGTGGAAGCCGCCCGCCACGATATCCCCGGCCTGGTCGAGGCCCTGGGCGCCGCGGTGGCGTCGGACTAGTCGGACGGGTGGACTAGCCGGGTGGTCTTCCCTGGCGGCGGTGTTTGCGGCGTTCGCGGTAGAGGCGCTCCGTGAAGCCGCCCTCTTCGAGGAAGGCCGTTTCCAGGGCGGCGATCTGGCGTTTCAGGAGGTAGATGGCCTGGTGGATCAGGCACAGGATGGTGTTGGCCGCCGTCTCGGCGTTGGCGCCGGCCGTGTGGTAGGGGTCCAGGAGGTCGCCGTCCGGGCGGTCTGCGGCGAACCACTCGGCAGGGTAGCTGCGGTGCCGGTGCCGGACGTCCAGTGCGTCCGGGGCGCTTTTGTCCCACTGGCGCAGACCGTTCTGGCGCAGGTGGTCTTCGTAGTCCAACAGAAGCTCCTCGAGGCTGGCCTTGGCCACGTTGGTCAGTTTGAGCTCGGTCTTCTTGGATGTCGCCGAGGCCATGCTGCCCTCCGCGATGTTCTGCCGGCCGCTGCGGGCCGCCTGGACCATCTGGTCGTGCGTGCGCGACCGCTTCGAGATGAAGCGGTCACAGAAGATCACGGTGGCGTCGTAGACGAGCGAGGCCACCTGGAAACCACGCAAACGCCGGTAGCCACCGTGCCGGGGGAGGAGGCCGTCGTCGGAGCGGTCGGACGGGTCGGCCGGGTCGGCCGGGTCGGACTTGTCGGACTTGTCGGACGCTGCGGCGAGCACCGCGCGGACGTCCTTCACGATGCGGTTCACGAGGTCGCGCCAGGCCTGGTCGCTGCGGGGGACCCCGCCCGGGCAGTTGTCGGGCGAGAGGTGCGCGATCCACTCGAGCGGCTTCAGATTTTGAGGCAGGCTCATTAATATGTTCTTATGAACATATTGCCCCCTGGCGTCAACCCAGGATGCACGGGTTGCCTGTTTCGGCTTGCGCGGGGGGGCGCGCAATTCTAGACCCCGCTAGCGCTCGCGGGCGTCACGCCACTGTAGCTCAGGGGTAGAGCAGGTCATTCGTAATGATCAGGTCGTCGGTTCGAATCCGACCAGTGGCTCGCCCCGGCGGGGGACGGGTGCGGCCTGAAGGCCGGCGATCCGGGAAAAGGGGGAGTGCGATGGGGGAGTGGGGCGGACCCGAATTTTGAAGGAATTGCGGATCGGGACGGGGTTCGTCACGAGGCCCGGGTTTGCGGTTAATCCGCTCATTCTCAATGCGTTAAATGTCATATTTGGCAAAATGTATCAGTAAATTAAGACAATATTAAAGCCTTAGCGTTCAAATATTCTAAAATATTGCTTGGTGTAGGTCTTTCGGCCTGCTTTAATTTTTACACACCCAACGAAAAAACATGAAACTGATACTGACACTGATTTGCGCGGCGGGGCTGATTTCCTGCTCGGGATATGAGCAAGTGGCCACCAAGACGATGGAGGGGCCCGCGGGCGGAGCCGGAGCGGCGGCCCCGGATCCGGAAGTGGCCAGCATCGAGCACGAGATCCTGGTGGGCATCAACGCCTACCGCGGGTCGATCGGGAAAGGGGACATGAAGCGGCACCGCGGGCTGGACGAGCTGGCGCGGCAGCACAGCGAGTTCATGATGCTCAATGCGGGAAAATTCAACGTCGAGGGGAAGCGCATCAGCCACTACGGCTTCGGAGCGCGGGCCGCGCAGGCGCGGAACGTCCACAACATGGGAAGCCTCGCGGAAAACGTCATCGCGGGCTGGGGGCTGGAAGGCTCCATGTCCGACTACTTCATCCAGGGCTGGATTGATTCCCCGAACCACCTCCACAACATCAAGGGCGGCTGGGGGCACACCGGCATCGGTGTGGCGATCGGTCCGGACGGCGCGGTGTATGGCACGCAGCTCTTCGGGCTCAAGAACGTGAGCCACCACGAGAAGTTCGGGCTCCCGGACACCTGGTAACGATCCCCTTTCGCTCCGGCGAAATTGCAGCGCCCTCCCGCTTTGCCGCGTGAGACCACGGCGGGCGCTGCAACCCCGGAACCACACCGATGAAAGGCAAGGCACAATCCGCGGTTCGCGGCGCGGGGCATCGCGGCATGGCGCTGGTGGAACTGGCGGTCATGATCGGCATCCTGATGTCGCTGGTGAGCCTCCTCTTCGTCGGGGTGCGGGCGTGGAAGCACGGGGTCGACCGGGCCGACTGCGTCAGCAACATCCGCAACGTGCAACTGGCGGTGCGGGGGTATGCCAACACGAACGACCTCGAACCGGGCGCGGATCTCGCCGCGGCGAGCCCGCCGGTGGACCTTGGAGCCGAGTTATTCGGAGTGGCGGGCATGATGGATCGCCGGCCGGATTGCCCGGGAGAGGGCGTTTACACGCTCGGCGGCGATATCGTGCCGCCCCTGGGGACGCTCTACATGACCTGCTCGGAGAGCGAGGGGCGCGGGCATTTCCCCGCGGATGCCGCGGACTGGTAATTTTCGAGATCGGCTGGAATCGATCCGCCGATCTGGTATGAACTCCCGGGCCCCATGCCATAGCGGGGTCCGGGGTCATGCCGGATTTGAAATTCGAGGACGAGGCGCGGGCCGGCGGATGCCGGCGGGTGGCGGGGGTCGACGAGGCCGGCCGGGGGCCGCTGGCGGGACCGGTGGCGGCCGCGGCGGTGGTTCTGCCGGAGGATTTCGCGCACGAGGCCCTGACCGACTCCAAGAAGCTCAAGGAGGCGCAGCGGGAAGCCTTGTTCGAGGAGCTGACCTCCTCGGCGGAGGTCCATTGGGCGGTGGCCCTCGTGGAGGTCGCGGAGATCGAGGCGATCAACATCCTGCGCGCCACGCACGTTGCGATGGGGCGGGCCGTGGCGCAGCTTGTGCCGGAAGCCGACTTCTGCCTGATCGACGGGCTCCCGGTGCCGGGGTTCGCCCTGCCGTCGCGGGCGGTGGTGAAGGGCGACGGGCTGAGCCTGTCGATCGCGGCGGCGAGCATCGTCGCGAAGGTCACCCGGGACCGGTGCATGCGGGAGTACGCCCGGCAGTTTCCCGAGTACGGGTTTGAGAAGCACAAGGGGTATGGTACCAAGGCGCACCTCGAAGCGCTGCATCGCCATGGACCTTGTCGCATTCATCGCAAGACGTTTCAGCCGGTTGCTGAACTCACCGTGTCGCCTGGGCAACGGGGAGGGTAGCCTCGACCACCTCGAGATCGGGGCGCTGGGGGAGCGCATCGCGGCGGTCTACCTGAAGGGCGCGGGGCGCAAGGTGCTCTACCGCAACTTCCACGCGGCGCGGGGCGGCGAGATCGACCTCGTGGCGCGGGACGGCGAGGTCCTGAGCTTCGTGGAGGTCAAGACGCGCACCAACGAGGCCTTCGGCCGGCCGCTCGATGCCGTCGACCGGGAGAAGCAGCGCCTCCTGAAGCAGGCCGCCGACGAGTGGCTGCGCCTCCTGGGCACCCGCGAGATCGCCTGGCGGTTCGACGTGGTGGAGGTCGTCCTGGAAGACGGGGAACGCCCCAAGGTCCATCTCGTCGAAAACGCCTTCCAATGAGCGGCGATGCCTTGCCCCGTCGTCCCGCGGAGGCGAGACGAAGGAGGATGGATGTTGGATGTTGGATGTTGGATGTTGGATGTTGGATGTTGGATGTTGGATGTTGGATGTTGAGGCGCTTCTGTTAGAGCGTTCTGCCCACTGCCCACTGCCCACTGCCCACTGCCCACCGACTTCCGACCTCCGACCACCGACCTCTGAACAACAACGGGCTGGGCG
>JABDMC010000338.1 GCA_013001695.1 Akkermansiaceae bacterium | reverse complement strand
ATCGTCATGGACGATGTCCTCCCTCCGGTCACCCCGCGCCATGGCATGATACATCGCGCCCGCATACTGAATGCGTCGTTCTCTCGGCATCTCCCAAGACTGGCGGCGCGAAACAGGTTGTCAATATAATATGACTGACCCCTATTTCTGCGGGGTCGTGGAGGGTGGGGCCGGCGCGGAGGGGGTCACTTCCGCTTGGCGCGCGCGAAGTCCTTGCCGGGCATGAGGGTCAGCTCCGCGCCGGTCACGAAGTCGTCGGCCGTGAAGGTCGAGTCCGGCACGAAGGGGAGGAAGTTGTTCAGCGCGTTGCCCCCCTCGAACTCGTATGTCAGGCCCGGGAAGGTGTCGACGGTGAGGTCGAAGACCGGGTTGGTGTCGGGGACGTATCCGGCCGCGGTCCGGATGGAGAGGATCCGGAAGAGGTCGGTGGGATCGAGCGGATCGGTCATGTCGCCGAGTTCGGTGGCGTCGGTGCGTGCGTCGGCGTCGGTGTCGAGCCCGCTGTCGTCGACGCCCACCGTGAGCTGCGGGTAGGCCGGCTCGAGGCGATCGTCGATGCCGTCGTTGTCGCTGTCGACCAGCGGCAGCAGCGAGAAGGCGTGGGCCTCGGCGGCGCCGGTGTCGGGGAGCGGACCGTTCGGCCGCGCCAGGCCCCGCTGGTCGGTGCACGGGGTGGTCCCGAGCAGCACCGCGCCCTCGATGACCGGCGAGCCCGGCAGCGGCGGCATCGAGAAGGTCGGCCCGCCGAAATCGTTCAGCGGCGCCAGCCGCGGGTTGCCGGAAAGAAGGTTGTTCCCGCGGAAGGTGGTGGTGCCGACCCCGGACAAGTTCGTCGAGGAGTTCCCGGCGATGATGGTGTTCTCGATGGTGTTGGTGCCGAAGCTGGTCACCGCCTGGGATCCGGTGTTGTTCGTGACGGTGACGTGGGTGAGGTTCACTTTGCTGGATCCCTGCACCCAGGCCGCGGCCCCGCCCCCGGCCTGGTTGCCGGTGAAGGTCGTGTTCACGGCGGTGACGTCCCCGAAGAAGGACATGATCCCTCCGCCGAGGCTCGCCGCGGTGTTGTCGGCCACGAGGCTCTCGTGGAAGTTCACGCTGCCACCGCCGAAGAGCAGGATCGCGGCCCCGTCGTCCCCCGTGAGGTTGTCGGCGAAGGTGGTCCGGTAGCAACTCAGGTCGGAACTGCTGGTCCGGATCGCGCCGCCGGACACCGCCCCGGAATCGGCCTTCACGAGGCCGAGGTGGGCGAGCCCCACCACGCTGTTGGCGCTGACCAGGAAGAGGCGGGTGGACGACTGTCCGTTCAGTGTGACGGGGGCGGGGAGGTCGGAGGCATCGATGAAGACGTGCTGCCCGGAGATCGAGATCTCGCCGCCGAAGTCGATCGAGGCCGGAAACGTCCCGGAATCGAAGTAGATGCGGGTCCCCGGATTCGGCAGGGCGTCGATGATCGCCTGCCGGAGCGATCCCCCGCCGGCATCGTTGGTGTTCACGACCGTGATGCTGGGACCGCTTTCTACCGCACCGAGGTCGGGCGGCCCGACGAGGCGGGGCAGGCCACGCTGGTCGGTGGCGGACGTCGATCCCGAGGCGATGCCGTTGTCGAAGGCCGGGGAGGCCGCGAGGGGTTGCATGGTCGGCGTGCAGCCGCCGTACAAGCTGGACGGCGCGAGGTGCGGATCGACCGGATTGTTGGAGTCGCCGATGAGAACGCCGTCGGGCGGGAAGAGGGGGGCGTAGGGCCCCGCGCTGACGCCGATGATGTTCCTGCCGAGGATGGTGAGGCTCGAACCGCTGCCGCCGAAATCGCCGCGGGGGTCTCCGGCCCGCTTGTTGCCGGCGATGATGGAATTCTCGATGGTTCCGGTCCCGAATTCGGCGACCACTCCCCCGGTTCCCCCGGTTCCAAGGTTTTCCGAAATGGTCGTGTGAAGGAGATTGAGCTCCCCGAGGCGGGCCGCGATCCCTCCGCCGAATGCGGCGCGATTTCCCGTAATGGTGCTGTTCGTGATGGTCAGGACGTTGGATGTCCCGAGGCTGCGGATGGCGCCGCCCGCATTCGGCGAGGTGTTTCCCGACAGGGTGGAGCGAAGGATGGCGAGGGTGCCTCCACTCTGGTAGATGCCGCCCCCGAGGGAGGAGGCCGTGTTCCTTGCGACATGGCATTCCTCCAAGGTCAGGTTTCCGTTGCAGAAAATGCCGCCGCCGACACCCTCGAGGCCATCGGCGATGACCAGTTTCCGCAGGGTGACCGGGGAACTCGAGGTCACGAAGAAGATCCGGTCGGTTCCACCGCCGGAGATCGTGATGCCGCGCGGGAGCGACGAGGCGTCGATGTCGATACCCGTCGAAACAAACATGTCTCCCCCCGTCAGGGAGATCGTCCCGCCGTCGAGGGACGGGTCAAAGGTGACGAAGCCCCCGTTGGGGGTGTTGCCCACGGCCTCACGGAGGGACCCCGGCCCGCTGTCGGCGTCGGTCGTGACGACCGTGGGCGGGGCGGATTCGTAGGCGCCGATGTCGACCGAGGTTCCCTGGACGCGGGGGAATCCCGGGCCGCGCTGGTCGTTGGCGAGGGGCGCGAGGTTCTCGTCGACCGCGTCCGGGGTGCCGCCCATGTCGATGGCGGGTGAGCCGAGGACAAGCCGGTGCACGAGGGTCGGGCCGCCGAAATTCTTGAGAACGGGATCGAGGACGTCCCCGATGGCCGTGCCCGTCGAGGCAAAGGTCTTGTCGGCGCCGAATCCGGTCGCGGTGCCCGGCTCGCCGATGAAGTTGAAGCCGTTGCTGGTGAAGCTGCCGGTGACGTCCGGTTCCGAGGGAGCGTTGTTTCCGGCGACGATGGTGTTGTTGACGGTCGCGGTCCCGCGAATCCCGCCCCCGTTTGACCCGGAGACATTGTCAATGATGGTAGTATTCGTCACCGTGACGGTAGTGCCGCCCTCGATGAGGAGCCCGCCGCCGCCGACGTCGCCACCCGCATTCCCCGAGGTGTTCCCCGAGAGGGTCGAGTTGATGAGATGGGTCGCACCTCCGGTGGCGTAAACCGCCCCACCCCCGGCGGAGGTGTTGTCATGAAACGTGGAATCGCGGATCACGAGGCTGCCGCCGCCCGTCTGGAACGAGAGCCCTCCACCCCCGGCGAACCCGGTGAGGGAATTCCCCTCGAAGGTCGACGAGGTGAAGGTGAAGCTGCCGGTGTTTGAGGTGATGTTGATTCCACCGCCAAAACTCGTGCAAGCGTTTCCGGTGATCTCCAGGCGGGCGAAGGTGAAGGTGCTGCCGTCGTCAGTGATGCTGATCCCACCCCCCGTTCCATTCGCAGCGCCATCCCGGACATCGACATCGCTGAAGGTAAAGGTCCCGGAAGTGCTGCTGAGGTTGATCCCGCCCCCGTTTGCGGCCCCGGAATTGCCGTTCGCGATGGTGAAGCCGCTGAGGTCGAGGTCGGTGACCGTATTGCTGATGTCCATGCCGCGCACGGTGTTGCCGCCGTCGATGGTGACGCGACCCGACCCGGGTCCGTTGATGGTGAGGTCGTCGGTGACCTCGAGCTGCCCGAGGCCCGCGATGGCGATGGTCTCCGCGGCGCCGGCGGTGAAGTCGACGGTGCCGCCGCTCCCGTCGGAGAACTCGATGACGTCGGCTCCGGGGGCGAGGTTGGCGGCCTCGATCGCCTCGCGCAGGGAGGTCCCCGCCCCGGAGAGCGGGCCGGGGTTGCCGTCGTCCTCGTCGACGTCGGTGGTGACGAGGAGGGGACCGGCGAGGGGAGCCACCACCGCGATGTGGTCGATGGCGAGTTCCTCGCTGCCCCCGTTCTGCTGCACGCGGACCTGGACCGAGAGAAGGTTTCCGGTGGCGGGAATGTCGAACTCGAACTCCTGCATGGTCTGGGAAAGCGTCGCGGCGGGGGCGTCATCCGGACCGTCGCCGAAGGTCACCCCGTCGAGGTCGCGGTCGAGGGTCATGGGGCCCGAGGTGAACTCGTCCGGGCTGTTCGCCACGAAACGCCCGATGGTCGTGTAGTTCCCGGCCGTCAGGTCGCTGCCGCCCGTGTTGGCGTCCATCGCGAACTGGATCTCGATCTTGTCGTCCGGTCCTTCCCCGTTGGGGGCGGTCTCCGCGAGGTGGAGGCGCACCTTGATTCCGCTCAGGCCGGTGACGTCGAGGTCGCGGAGGCGGATGATGCCGTGGTCGCCCAGCGCGTTCGCGGCATTGGCGACGTCCTCGGAAGCCCAGTAGGCGCCGCCCTGGGGCGGGGTGAAGGTGAAGCCCGTGAATCCGCCGGCGTCATGGCGGAGGTCGGGGTTCGCGGTGACCCGCTCGAAGAAGGACTCGAGCGCGCCGGTGTTGAAGGAGTTGGCAATGTAGCGCTCGCCGTTTCCGTCCGTCTCGAAGTCCTCGACCAGCGGCACGCTGCCGGGATCGATGTTCGGCACGATGAGGATGTTCCGCGTCGCGAAATTGCTCGGGTTCCCGTCGCCGTCGACCGCCTGGAAGCGCACCGTGCGGGTGCCGACGGACGGATTCACGGCATCCGTATTCCGGTAGGTGACGGCCCGCAGGGCGGCCTGGTAGTCCGCGGGGGTGGCCGTGCCGGTGAGCGTGAGGGTTCCGGTCCCGGGGTTGAAGGCCCCCACGCTGATGCCCGCCGGGACGCTTCCATTGTCGGCGAGGACATCTTCCGCCGCATCGAAGTTGCTGCTGATCTGCACGGTGGCGCTCGCGATCCGGGTCGCGTCGGGATCGTTGACGGTGAGCGTGTTGGTCACCTGCGTGGCGGGATCCCCCTCGTCATAGGAGATCGCGGTCCCCTCGATGGCGGCGAGGGTGGGCGGCGTTCCGACCACCGCATCGCCGGTGACACGGATGTGGTCGAAGGCAAGTTCCTCGGTGCCGCCGTCTTGCTCGACGCGGATCTGCACGGAGAGGGCGCTGCCGGTCGCGGGGATGCTGAAGGTGTATTCCGCCATGGTGTTGCCCAAGGCCGGGGACCCGGCGTCCTCGGGGTCGCCGTTCACGAGGCCGTCGAGATCGGAGTCCAACCGCAGCGGACCGTCGCCGAACTGGTCCACGGTGTCGCCGACGAAGCGGCCGATGGTGGTGTAGGTCCCCGTGGCGAGGTCGGTGGGATTGACCGGGATGTCGCCGTCGAAGGCGTACTGGACCTCGATCTTGTCGTTCAGGTCGAAGGTGTTCCCGGTCTGGGCGAGGAAGACCGAGACCTGCATGTTGCTCAGGCCGGCGGCGTCGAGATTCTGCAGGCGCAGGATGCCGTGGTCTCCGAGCGGGTTGCCGGCGCTGTCGACGTCCTCCGCGGCCCAGAAGGCGCCGCCCTGCGGCGGGGTGGGGGTGACCGGCGCGCCATGGCTCGGGGCGGGGTTCAGGGTGCTGCGCTCGAAGAAGTCGTCCCCGCTGCGGTAGGTGCTGGACGTGTAGGTCGCCCCCTCGCCATCGAGGTTGAAGTCCTCGAGGTGCGGGATCGTGCCGGTCCCGATGGTGCCGGTGATCTGGACGTTCCGCGCCTGGGTGTTGCTGTTGTCGGTCCCGTCATTCACCTGGAACTGGACGGTGCGGATGGCTGTGGAGGGATTGACGCTGTCGGTGTTCTGGTAGGTCACGGAGCGCAGGGCGGCCTGGTAGGCGGCGGGAGTTCCGCTACCGGTGATGGTGAGGGTCCCGGTGGGTGCGTGGTAATTCACGGCCGTGCCGCCCGGCGGGGATCCGACCGCGAGGACATCTTCGGTGGGGTCGTGGCCCGCCGTGATCCGGACCGTGGCGCTCTCGATGTCGGAATCGAGGTCCTGGACGGTGAGGGTGTTGGTCACCTGGGCGGCGGGGTCGCCCTCCGTGTACATGACGGAGCTGCCCTCGATCCCCGCGAGGACGGGGGGGTCGGTCACCGCGACGGTCCCCTCGATCCGGATGTGGTCGAAGGCCAGTTCCTCCGATCCGCCGTTCTGCTCGACGCGGACCTGCACCGAAAGGCTGCTGCCGGTGACGGGAACGTCGAAGACGTATTCCGTCATGGTTGTGGTGAGGAAGGGCGAGGCGGCATCGTCCGGGTCGCCGTTGACCACCCCGTCGAGGTCGGAATCCTGACGCATCTCCACGCTGCCGAAGATGTCCGGGGCGTTCCCGATGAAGCGGCCGATGGTCGTGTAGCTTCCGGCCGTGAGGGTCGTGCCGCCGCTCGCGCCGTCCATGGCGTACTGGACCTCGAGGATGTCCTCGATATCGAAGCGGTTGGTGGCGGTCGCGGCGAGGAAGATGCGCACCTTGAGGTTGTTGAAGCCGGAGACGTCGAGGTCGTCGAGGCGCACGACGCCGTGGTCCCCGAGGGGATTCGGGGCGCCGCCCTCGTCGATGTCCTCGCTGCCCCAGTAGCCGCCCGACTGCGGAGCGGTGAACCCGAAGGCGGCGAGGAAGCGCGGTTCGGGATTGGCGGTGAGGCGCTCGAAGAAGTCCGAGCCTCCGTCGTCGAAGGCGCTGGAGGTGTAGCGGCTGCCCTCCCCGTCGGTATCGAACGTCTCGGTGAGGAGGGTGGTCTGGGCGGGGGCGTCCGGAAGGGAGCCGAGGGCGAACAGGGTGAGGGCGGCGAGTTGGAAAACTTTCATGGCGTCATGGCGTTGTTGGACCTGCGGCGGGCGGGGACGGGCAAGCGGAGGGCTCCCTTGCCGGGCCCGGCGCGCGTCTTCGATGAATCAGTCGTCTGCGGCCGGCCTTCCCGGGGGAAAGCCGGGCTCAGTTCTGCGACGGGAAGACGCCGGTTACCGCGATGATGAAGTTCACGCACTGAAACGGCTGGATGTTACTGAAGGGCGTCCCGGAGCCTGTGCTGCCGGTGGCGCCCATACTGACATTGGTGCTCGAGGCGTAGAGATCCTCGCCGGTGGCGGAGGAATTGGCCGGGTAGCCGTCCTCCGGGTTGGATTCGTCGGGTTGCCCGCTGTTGCCACGCATGAGGTGTGTGTGGGGCGGAATATTCTGGGTGATCAGGGTGGTATTCTCCGTCCCGCTCTTCTGTCCGAGGGGACGGTTGGTCAACCCCGGGCCATTGCCGTAGTGCATCGCGACCCGCCCCCGCAGGTCGGGCAGTTGGAACGTGGTCCGCCCGTCGCCGCCGTAGGTGGTCCCCAGGATGCTGAACATGGCCGTGTTTTGGCTGATGAGTAGGATCTGCCCGTCGCACTGGGCCCAGTCCCGGGGGGCGAAATTCCCCGCGAACATGACGATTTGACCGATGAATGGATCTGACATGGTTCCCTCCTTTTGTGTGTGGTTTGCTTGTTGTCCGGGTGGAGGACCGTCATGCGCCAAATGCGACACATGAAATCTCCTCCTCCGCTTATCACTCAATGAAACCCATCGTTGCTTGGCAACAAAAACCGGCCATTGCGCTCGAGAAATCGGGCCCGCGGGCCGAGGACATCGGATGATCGGGGTATCCCTTGATACGGCCGCCAATCATCCGGTTGCAACCCGCGGGGCCTGGGGTATACCGGGGGCGTGACGCCGGAGCCCCCGCTCGCCTTTCGACCGGCCCGGTCCGGCGATGAGCAATTTTTGCGGAGTCTCTTCGCGACGGTGTGGGAGCGCGCCCTCGCGCTCGCCGACTGGCCCGACGAGACGAAGGAGGCCGTTCTCCGGCAGCAATTCGAGGCGCAGCACGACGGCTACCGATCAGCGCACCCGGAGGCCGATCACGAGCTGATCCTCGTCGACGGGGAGCCGGTCGGCCGCCTCTATGTCCGCCGCGAGGCGGAGGTGATCGGCTTGATGGACATCAGCCTGCTTCCCGCCTGGCGCAATCGCGGCCTCGGAAGCCGCCTCATCCGGGACCTCCTCGCCGAAGCCCGGGAGGGCGGCCAGCGGGTCGAGCTCTACGTCGAAAAGTGGAACCCGGACGCGCGGCGGCTATACTTGCGGCTCGGCTTCGCCGATCGGGAGGACATCGGGACCCACTGGATGATGGAGTGGCGCCCGGACGAATCGCCTCACGTAAAGAAGGATTCGTAGTAGGACGTCGTCCCGTCCTCGGCGAAGGGCTTGATGAAGAGGGGCATGACCCCCAGGACCTCGTGATGCACCTCGAAGGTGGACTGCCCGAAGAGCTCGGCGGCCGGGCCCGAGAAGGTGAGGACGAAGGGGGTGCGCTTGTAGAACGGGGTGCCGTCCGGATTCGTGGCCCCCTCCATGAGCTGCGGCTTCGCCTCGACCCGGTCGAGCCGGATCTCCCGCCGGTCCTCGCCGGCCACGATGGTGAAGACACTCCCCACGTGCGGCTCGAAGGTCTCGGCCGTCAGGGTGGCGAGATCCGGCTGCGACGCCACTACGCGAGGCGGTTGTCGATCACGAAGAAACGGCCCGCGCGCGCGAAACGCGCCTCGTTTCCCCGCACGAGGACGCGATCGCTCAGGGAGGTCAGTTTCTCGAACGAGCGGCGAAAGGCGTCGGGGTCGCGGACGTCCATGCAGACCCGCGAAACCGGCAGGCGGCGGGCATTCCCCCCCCGGCCCACGATCTGGTGACCGGCGTCCTCGACCTTCCGGGTCCGTCCGTAGGCGGAGAGAATGCGGGCCACGTCCCGGTCGCACCGGTGCAAGGCGGATTCGGACCCGCATCCGGCGAGAGCCCATCCTCCACCGGCCGCGAGGCTACCCGCGGCGAGACCAACGGAGGAGCGAAGGAAGTGTCGCCTGTTGAAATAGGATGATGGTTTCATGCATTGTTCCTCTGGTTCATACCAACCTCACGCCATCGGGGCCGAATTTGCAATCACAAAGGCGGCCTGCGGCCCGGAAAGGGGATTCCGCGGGAAGATGGCGGAAGGAGGATCGGCAAAATGACGATGGTGAATCGAGGAAATGGACCGGCGCGGCGCCTCATCGTGGCGGCGCTGCGCGCCCTGGCGTCTACCCGGGCGGTGGCCGCGGAGAACGTCCTCGTCATCTGCGCCGATGACCTGCGCTGCGACCCGGGGTGCTACCGGGAGGCGTTGGCCAAGGCGCCGCACCCCGAAGCCCTCGCGGCGCGGGGAAGAGTCGGCCCGGGCGGGGGTGTGGTTGGGATTTGGTTTATTGCTAGACTTGCGCAGAGGGGTGTCGGCTCGGGTGGGGGAGTGCTTGGGATTTGGTCTTGGAATTGGGAATTATCTGGAGATTGGATTGTGGAATCTCGTTGACGCAACGACTGGGCGGACAAGTCCGCATGGGTGAATGGCCGGAATGAAATCGCACGAACCAATTTCCAGATAAATCTCAGGACCAAATCCCAGTGCCAGAGGCACTCCCGGAGTCGGAGAATTCCGAGTGGTTTGGAGGGCGTTCGTCCCGGCGCGACTACCGGAGCATGGTGACGGCCTTGGCGACCGCTTCGGCGAGGCGGTCGACGTCCTCGGCGGTGTTGTAGACTCCGAACGACGCCCGGATGGTGCCGGTCACGTCGAAGCGTGCCATGAGCGGTTGGCAGCAATGGTGGCCGGTGCGGACCGCGATGCCCATCTGGTCGAGGAGGGTGCCGAGGTCGTAGTGGTGCAGGCCGTCGACATTGAACGAGAGGGACGCCATCCGGTCCGGCGGTCCGTAGAGGTGGAGGCCGTCGACGGAGTCGAGCGCCTCCGCGGCGTGCCGGATGAGGGCCGCCTCGTGCTCGTGGACGGCGGGGAGGCCGATGCCGTCGATCCATTCGAGGGCGGCGGCGAGGCCGATGGCGCCCTCGATGTGGGGCGTCCCGGCCTCGAACTTGAAGGGGAGTTCGTTGTAGGTCGTCTTTTCGAAGGCGACCTTCTTGATCATTTCGCCGCCCCCGCGCCATGGCGGGAGGTCGTCGAGGATAGCGCGGCGCCCGAAGAGCACCCCGATGCCGGTCGGGGCGTAGACCTTGTGCCCGGAGAAGACGTAGAAATCCGCGCCGAGTTCCTGCAGGTCAAGGGAGGTGTGCGGTGCGGCCTGGGCCCCGTCGATCAGGACGAGGGCGCCGGCGGCCTTGGCGGCGGCGGTCATCGCGGCGACCGGGACGACGGTCCCGAAGGCATTGGAGACATGGGTCACGGCGAGGACCCGGACCTGCCCGGCAAGGAGCCTCTCGAAGGCCTCCTGGTCGAGGGTTCCGTCCTCATTCACCGGGATGATCTTGAGGGTCGCCCCGGTGCGTTCGCACAGCATCTGCCACGGGACGATGTTGGAGTGGTGCTCGAGGGCGGAGATGAGGATCTCGTCGCCGCGGGTGATGCGCCCGGAGCGGCCCAGGGCGGAGGCCGCGAGGTTGATCCCGTCGGTGGCCCCGGCGGTGAAGATGATTTCTTCCGGGGAGGCGGCGTGGAGGTGATTGGCGACGACCTTGCGGGCGTCCTCGTGGGCGGAGGTGGCGGCCTGCGCGAGGTGGTGGGTGCCTCGGTGGATGTTGGAGTTGATCTCCTCGTAGTACCGCCGGGAGGCATCCAGCACCGCCACGGGCTTCTGCGAGGTGGCGGCGCTGTCGAGATAGACGAGGGAGTTCCCGTGAACCTTGCGGTTCAGGATCGGGAACTGGTCGCGGATGCCGTAGGGGTCGATGGCCATGGGATCGGGACGCGAAGGAACCACGGATGGCCCCGGATGGACACGGATATTTTTCCACCCGCCGGGACGCCGCACTAGAAGGTGGTGCCGATGGCGAAATGCCAGGTGCCGGAGGGGCCGCCGTCGTCGGGGTTGAGGTTGTGCCCGTATTCGAGGCGGACCGGGCCGATGGGAAGTTCGAGGCGCACGCCGAGGCCGGCGGCATAGTGGATCGTGCCGCTGAAGAGGTCGCCGTGGTCGCGGTTGAGGGTCCCGGCGTCCCAGAAGGCCACCGCGCTGGCGATCCCCTTGATGGTGTGGATGTACTCGGCATTGGTGATCCAGTAGGATTCGCCGCCGCGCGGGTCGCCGCTGGCGGCGCGGGGGCCGAGTTCGCGCTGCCGGTAGGAGCGGACGGTGTTGGAGCCGCCGTTGAAGAAGCGCAGGTCGATGGGGAGGTCCCCGGCGCCGGCGGCCGGGACGATGACCCCGGCGCGGGCCCCGACCGCGATGTGGCTGGTGTCGCCGATGACGGGCTGGTAGACGGAGAGCTGCCCCTCGGAGCGGAGGAACGAGACGCTGTCGTCCCCGAGGGTGAGGCCCGCGTCGGTTTCGAGCTGCGCGAACCACCCGTTGGTCGGCAGGGTCTCGTCATCGCGCCGGTCGTAGGTCTGGCGGATCCCGGCGACATTGAGGAAGTAGTTGTCCGGGCCGATTTCGAGGGGCGAGATCCCGTCCGCGTTGAGGGTCACGAAGGAGGACGTGAAATGGGCGGCGATGGTGTAGAAACGGTTCACGTCCCACGAGAGCTCCGCGCCCCCGCCGGCCTCGAGCTTGTCGTAGCCGTCGAACTGGCGGGCGAGGATGAACCCGCGGGTGGTGAATCGCAGGTCGGTCTCGAGAAACCACGGGTCGGTGAGCCCCACCTCGCCGAGCAAGCCGATGGCGGACACCTCGAGGCCGGCGGTGAAGTTCAGGAGCCGGTGGAAGGCGTTGTGGTGATAGTAGCCGCCGCCGAGGAATGGTCCCTCGTAGGATCCGAGGCCCGCGTAGACGTGGTAGCCGTCGGGCTTGCCCTCCCGGACATGGAGGGTGAGGTCGAGCAGGCCGGTGGCCGGTTGGGGAGTCTCCTCGAGGCGGATGCCGGCGAAGGCGCCGGTATCGAGGAGGTCGCGGACCTCCTCTTCCGCCCGTCCGGCATTGTACGGTTCGCCGGGAAACTCGCGGAAGCGCCTCGCGATGCGGTTCGGATCGACGTCCTCGGTGCCGGTGACCCGCACCTCCCCGACGCGGTAGCGGCGGCCGGGGCGGGCGGTGAGCGTGAGGCCGGTCCGGTCGCCGATGCCCTCGGTGAACATGTCGACGGTCGCGAACTGGAACCCCTCGCGCCGGTAGTGGCGTTCCAGGATCTGCTGGGCGCGGTTGACGTTGGCGGTGGTGGACGGCAGGCCGCTCAGGTCGGCCAGCGCATCGCTGACGTCCGACGGAAGTTCCCCCGGGGCCTCGACCTTGGGCACGAGGAGATGAAAGAGGGGGCCCCGGTGGACCGCGATGGCAATGTCGGTGACCCCTCGCCCCGCATCGGGGGTGGTGGTGAGGCCGGTGACCTCCGCATCCCAGTATCCGAGCGAGTGAAGGAGGTTTTCGACCCGCCGCACCCCGCCGGCGTTGTTGGCCTTGAGGTAGGGGATGCCCTCCCCGCCGACGCGGGTCCGGTGTTCGTGGGCGGACCGGAACTGCTCGCGCAACTTGTCCGCGAGCGCCTCGTCGACGCCGCGGATGGTGACGGTCCCGAGGGACGTCCGCGGGCCCTCGTCGACGCTGAGGACGATGGTGGACGGGGAGGGGATGCTCCACGCCACGGTGGCATTCGTGAAGCCGCGCTTCTTCAGGATCTCCTCGAGGAGAAAGGCGGCGTCGTCGGCGCGCGAGGGGGTGGCGGGCCGCGCCTTCACGTAGACGAGGCGTCCCGCGAGGGCGCCGAGCAGCTCCTCGGCGACCCCGGGCCGCACGCCGCGGAGCTGCACGTCCGCCGCGTCGGCGGAGAGGGCGAGGGCGGCAACGAAGGCCATGGAGAGGCGCCTCGTCATTTCCGGCCGCGGAGGGAATAGCGGATCAGGCCGCGCGAGTGGCCTTCGGCATCGATCTGGAAGGTGAGGAACCACCGGTCGGTGAGTTCGATGGAGGCCGAATTGAACTGGCGTCCGCTGAACCGGTCGTTGTCGCCGATGCGGAGGTCGAGATCCTTGGTGAGGCCGAGCACCGGCGAGAGAGCCCGCAGGGCGGGGTTCGCTTCCGGGTTGCTGGAGCGCAACCGCAGGTCGGCGAGGAGGAGCTGGAAGGCGCGCATCTTGGCGAGCTCGGGGTCGTCGAGGTCGCCGATGGTGGTCCCCGTGGCGAGGAGCGTCAGGATTTCACTTTCCGGGAGCGGCGGCGACGACACCAGCGAGTAGTCGGGGTCGGAGAGGGTCCCGAAAATGAAGAGCGTGATGAGGTGGGACTGCACGCTGGAGGTGCCGCGGATCTCGAAGGCGGGGTCGAGCGGGGCGTTGGGCCGCAGGGTGATGGCGCCGCGCTTGACCTCGAGCTTGCTGAACGGGAGGTCGACGGAGGCCTGATCGATGGTGACCCGGCCCTCGGGTCGCGGGTTGTTGAGGGTCCCGCGGATCACGGCATCGCCGGTGGCGGAGCCGGTGGCGAGATTGCCGCGGATGAGAAACGGGTCGGCGGTGCGGACCCGGACGTCGAGGGCCCACGCCCCGAAGGGGTCCGGGAGGTCGAGGACGTTCCCGCCGCGTCGCGGGGTGACCGTGGGCAGCTCGGGCTCCGGCACGGTGGCCGCCGGGAGGCCGAAGGGAATGATCTCGATGTCCTTGTAGTAGAGGCTCTCGACGAGGTCGATGGTGCCGGTGAGGCGGGCAGTCTGGAGCGGCCCCCGCAGGGCGAGGTCGGCGTCGGCGCGGATGCTCATGTTCTTGTCCCGCCAGAGGAGGGCGTGATCGGCATTGAGCTGGAGGTCGATGGCGCGCTCTGCCCCGAAGGGGGACACTGTGCCGGAGAACACCAGCTTCCCGCCGGCGATGGTGAGGGGCGACGGCGGGACGATGATGCGGTCGCCGTCGAGGTTCAGGATGAGGGTGGTGTCGGTGATCTCCCGGTAAGGAGTGCCGGGGAGGGGGTAGCGCGTGATTTTCACGGAGATGCCGCCGCCGAGTTCGGGGCTGCCGAGGGGGCCCGCCACCGTGAACTTGCCATCGACGACCCCGTCCGCCTCGGCGAGCTGGGGGACGAGGATCTGGAGCCGCGGGACGCCGAAGTTCGTGATGGCCGCCTCCGCGGAGAGTGGCAGCGACTTGAGAAGTTCGGGGTCCTCGAGGGCTTCCTTGAAGCGGAGGGGCAGGGCGGCCTGCAGGTCGAGAATCTTCCCGCCGGGTTCGGTGATGCTGCCGGTGGCCCGCAGCCGGCGGTCTGCGGTGGCCAGGTCGATGGT
>JABDMC010000337.1 GCA_013001695.1 Akkermansiaceae bacterium | reverse complement strand
TCCTTGCGCAGCTGCGGGACATCGGCCTCGGAGGTGCGGAGGCGGGCCTTTGATTCGCTCACGTCGACCTTCGCCGCGAGGCCCTCCTCCTCGCGGCCGACGGTCAGTTCGTGGATGTCGCGAAAGGTCGTGACGGCCTCCTCGGCGACCTCGATGCGGTCCTCGAGAGTGCGCAGGGCGATGTAGTGGAGGGCCACCTCCGCGGTGATGAAGACCAGGGCGTCCCGCCATCCTTCGGTGCGCGCCTCCCACTCCGCGTCGGCGGCCTCGACCTGCCGGCGGATGCGGCCAAAGAGATCGATCTCCCAGCCGGCGTCGATCTGGGCGAGCTGGTCGTGCGAGGACCCGGCGTCGAACTTCACGCCATCGCTGTCGAAGGTGCCCATCCCGTACTCGTCCCGCCCGTAGAAATCGGTGTGCGGATAGAATGCGGCCGCGAGGACACCCCGCTGGTACCAGCCTTCCGCGATGCGGGCCCGGGCGCGCTTCACGTTCGGGTTGTCGCTTCGCGATCGTGCAATCAGGCGGTTCAAGGTGGCATCGTCGAACTGCCGCCACCAGCGTTGCGCTCCCGTCCGGCTCGAGACGAGGTCGGCGCTGATGGCGTAGGTCCACTCGTCGGGAGTCGAGATCGCGGGCGGCTCGTAGTCCGGGCCCACCGCGGCACAGCCGGCCACCAGGAGCGCGGTGGACAGCAGGGGGGACAGGCGCGGCAGAGCACCACCGGCAGGGGGCGTCACGCCGTAGATCTTACCGGATGCCGCTGTCTTAGGCCCGTAAATATTACAGGAATATTAAGGGAATCCAAATGCCGGGGCGGCGGGCGGAAATTCTATAATGCGCTTATATAAAAGGAGTTGCAGGAGGTCCGGGCAGGCATTGGCACGCTCCGTGCCAAGTAAATGGCGACACCACAACAGCTGTCGCCCATGAACACACACCCCCAAAAGAAAACCCCGACGGCGGGCCGCAAGGTCCGATTCCTGAGTTTCCTCGTTCCCGCCATGAACGAGGAGCAGACCATTGAACCCCTCTACGAAGGCATCCGTGAACAGGCGCGCGCCCTGGCAAAACGGTGGGAGATCATCTTCATCGACGATGGATCCACCGACGCCACCTGGAGCGTGATGAGCGGACTCGCGAAACGCGATCCGGAGCACGTGCGCGCTCTGCGCTTCCGACACAACCGCGGGAAGGCCGATGCCCTCGCGCTCGGTTACCGCGAAGCGCGGGGACACATCGTCTTCACGATGGATGCCGATCTGCAGGATGATCCGCAGGAGATCCCGCGCTTCATCGAGAAGCTCGAGGAAGGCTACGGCATCGTTTCCGGCTGGAAGCGCAAGCGCTTCGACCCGTGGCACAAGGTGCTGCCGAGCCGCGTCTTCAATGCGGTCCTCAGCCGTCTCGTGGGCGTGAAGCTCCATGATCACAATTGCGGCTTCAAGGCCTACCGTCGTGAAGTCGTGAAGGCGCTGCCAATGTACGGTGACATGCACCGCATGGTCCCGTCCCTGGCGTCTTTCCACGGCTACCGGACCGCCGAGATCGAAGTGCAGCACCACGCCCGCCAGTTCGGGGTGAGCAAGTACGGCTGGAGCCGCCTCATGATCGGGGCCCTCGACATGACGACAGTGAGCTTCCTGCAGCGCTTCCGCGACTGCCCCATGCACTTCGCCGGAAAACTCGCCGCAGTTCTCATGGCCCTTGGCATCTTCTGCTCGGTCGCTTCCGGCGTCCTCGCGGTCCTCGGATTCGCGAGCGGCTGGCTCGCCGTGGTCGGGGCGATGGCGCTCGGCACCGGCGTGATCGTCGTGATGCAGGGGCTCCTCTCCGAGCAACGCGTTCACCGCGACATGAATATCATCGAGCGCCCGTTGCCCGTGGCTGAAGAGCTGGGCGGAACCCTCGAACTGGTCCCCTACGAGGAACCCGCGGCGGTGCCCGCAACGACGAACGGCATCGAACAGGAAATGGCCTACGCCATCTGATCACCACCGCAAATCACAATTCCTTCCAGGGATTCAGACATGAAAGCCAATCAAGAAAAAAAGGAACTCCGCGTGGGGGTCGTGACATCGACCTACGCGCGCCATCCGGACGATTGCCAGGTGCCGTGGATGCGGGAGCTCATCAGGCGAATTTCGCCGGCGGGCGCCGCGGTCCACGTGCTGGCGCCATCCCACCGCGGTCTTCGCGGGCATGACATCGACGGCGTTCCGGTGCATCGCTTCCGCTACGCCCCGGCCCGCTTCGAGACGCTGACCCACGACGAGGGCGCGCCGAACAAGGTCCGCTCGCTCTGGTTCAAGCTCCTCGTGGTCCCCTACATCGTGATGGGGGCGATTGCGGTCTTCTGGTGGTGCCTGCGGCATCGCATCCGGATCCTCCACGTGCACTGGCCCTTTCCGCACGGCCTGTGGGCGGTGCTGCCGAAGTGGCTCCTTGGCGTGAAGGTGGTGGCCATGTGCCACGGGGCGGAGTTGGCCATCGCCCGCCGGAGCGGCGTGGTGCGCCGGGTCCTCGGGTGGCTCCTGCGCCGCGCCGACTTGTGCTGCGCGAACAGTTCGCACACCGCGGCGGAACTCCGCCGGGTGAGCGGCCGCGAGGCGGTCATCACGCCCTACGGTGCCACGGTAGAAGCGCGGGGGCCGGGACACCGCTCCACGGGCGGAATTCCCATGCTGCTCTTCTGCGGCCGCCTCATCCAGCGGAAGGGAATCGATGTCCTCCTGCGCGCCATGGTCCAAATCCTCGGCGAGAAGGAAGTGCGGCTCGTCATCACCGGCGAGGGCGACCGCAAGGCCGAGTGGCAGGCGCTTTCCGCAGAACTCGGTCTCGAGAACTCAGTGCGCTTCGCGGGATTCGTCAGCGATGGCGAACTCGCCATCCTCTACGCGACCTGCGACGTGTACGTGCATCCCGCCATCTTCGATGACAACGGGGACACCGAAGGCCTGGGCGTGGTTCTGATCGAGGCCCTCGCGCACCGGAAGCCGGTGGTGGCGTCGGCGGTCGGTGGAATCGTGGACGTGATCGTCGACGGTGAAACCGGGCTCCTTGTTCCCGAGAAGGACGAGGCGGCCCTCGCGCAGGCCATCCTCCGGGTGCTCGAGGACCAGGATCTCGCCTTCGAAATGGGGTGCAAGGGATTCGCCCGCGTGAAGCGCTTCTTCGACTGGGAGCGCATCACGGACCAGACCGTGAATCTCTTCGCCTCGCTGGTCGCCCCGGCCTCCAAGGCGGAGCCGGGAAGTGGCATGACCGTCCCGGTCGTGACCGAACGCGGCCCGCGCAATGGTCAGCCGGTTGGTGGCATGACCGGATCCTTCCCGCGCCCCGCGCGGCAGATTCCGGCGCTCTGCGCTGCCAGGATTGATCACGACCGGGACGGTCGTGCCACGTTCAAAGCGCCACGCCCCGATCCAATCAGTTCGCTTCCCCGCTCATGAAGACGATCCTCAAGACGGTCCTCGCCCTGATCGCGGTTTCCTGCGCGGTGGCGGTCCTCGCGACCCGCTGGGAAGAAGTCAGCGCCGTGCTGGCAGGCACCTCATGGAGCCTGCTGGGCCTCGCGGCGGTGGGACTGCTGGCCTACCAGGTCGTGAACGCCGGGGTGTGGAGCACGGTCCTCGCCGCACTGGGAATGCGTCCCGGATTCTGGTCCGCGGCGCGGGTCTGGATCGAGAGCGAAGCCCTCCGCTGGGTCCCCGGCGGCATCTGGGGATACGGATCGCGGGTTCTCTCCGCTCCCTCGCTGGGTGTCGGAAAGGGCACCGCCTCCGCGAGCCTCGTGGTGGAGATCATCCTGACGAATCTCGCCTGGGCGGCTGCGGCGCTCCTTCTCCTCGGGGCGCCATGGACGGGAGAATTCCTGGAAGCGGTCCTCCACTCCGGGTGGATTGACGTCGCGGCGTTGGCGTCGGCAGTCATTGTCGCGCTCACGGTTGCGATCCTCGCCACCCGGACCGGACGGTCTGCCGCGGGCCGGCTGTTAGATCCGCTCCTGCGCCGGGTGCCGTGGCAGGAGTTGCGTTGGCGTCCCGTCCTCGGGGCCTTCGCGGCCTACGCCGCGCTCTGTTTTTTCAATGGCAGTGTCCTATGGTTGACCGTGCAAGCGGTGCCCGGGCTCGACATTTCCCCCCTGGAAACGATCGGCATCGCCGGTGCCGCCTGGTTGATTGGCTTCTGGGCGATCGGCGTGCCGGGAGGGATCGGAGTGCGTGAAGGAGCCCTTGCGTGGCTTCTCGCGCACTCCGGTTCCCTCGAAGCCGGGATGGCAGTGGCCGTCCTCTGGCGGGCGCTCCAGGTCGTGGTGGAACTGGCGGCCCTGGGCACCGCGGCACTCACCCGCGCCATCCCGGCCCGGCGGGAGCGGCGCGAGTTCGGCGTCCTGCGGGTCTTCAATTTCTGACTGCCAGGGATTGCCATGAATGACATTTTGAAGAACGGAAAGGAACTCGCAGTGAGCGTGCTGCGCGAGAACCGCCTGTGGCTGGCGGCCCTCGCGGTGGCGGCGGGACTGCTGGTGGCGCTCGGGTGGTTTGTGCTCCGCCCCGCCTACCTCGACACGAACTCGCGCTTCTACACCTCGAAGCTCGGTTACCCGTCGCTCCTCCGGAAGGCCGGCAAACCATTGCCGGTCGGGGCGGCGAGCGCCCAAGTTCGGGAGTTTCGTCACGCCGTCATGGGCGAAGGGACCTGTGCGAGCGAACCGATCCTCGTCCCCGCCATTCCGATGGCCCGCGTCATCCGGGTCACGGTGAATGCCGGAGAGGTGGTGGAGGAAGGGCAGGTCCTCGCCGAGCTCGACACCACCAGGGCGCGCATCAAGCGGGAGTCGGCGAAGCTGGCGGTGTCCACCGCGCAGGCCGAACTGGAGCGGGTGCGGGCCGGCTCGGCGTACGTCCTGGCGCAGGAGCGTCCGGAGGTGGAGACGATCAACCTCGCGGCCGAGGAAGAACGCGCTGCTCTCGCGCGCGAAAAAGTGGAGCGCTTCCGATCCGCGGAACGGCGCGGGGTGGTGTCGCGGGCCAAGCTGCTCGAGATCGAGACTGAATTCACCGAAGCGGAGCGGAGTCTCGCCCAGACGCGTCTCGCCAAGCGCATGGCGGAAGCGGGCGTCGCACAGAGTCTTCTCATCGCGGAAAACGCGGTGCGTGATGCGCAGGAGGCCCTCGAACACCGCGAGGCGGAGCTGGAGGATTACGTCGTCCGGGCCCCGGCGGCGGGCGTGATCGAGCGGGTTCTCATCCACGAAGGCGAGTACAACCAGGACAGCGGCAAGCCGGCCTTCATCATCGCCTCGGGCCTGTGGTTCGAGGCGTGTTTCGATCAATCCGATTTCGCCCTCGTGCGGGAGGGACAGGAAGCGGAGGTGCGGCTCGCGGCATATGCCGGCGAGGTCTTCGCCGGGACGGTGCGGCGCATTGTGCCGGTGGTGAGTTTCAACCAGGGAGGGCCCGAGATCAGCCGGCCGCTCCGTCCGCGCGGCACGGGCTCGCCCGAGTGGGCCGCCACCTTCAAGGTGCGGGTCGAGTTCGATGCATTGCCTTCGAC
>JABDMC010000321.1 GCA_013001695.1 Akkermansiaceae bacterium | reverse complement strand
GTCGAAGGCCTTGGCGATTTTCGCCATCGCGATGAGATTGCTGAAGTCCTCGTAGTTCGCGTACTGCATGCCGAGCGAATCGGACACGCCGTCCAGTTCCCACACCACGATGGAGTTGTCGGCGCGGCCCAGGACCGAGGGCTCGAGGCCGGTCCAGATGGTGTCGAGGTAGTCGAGCGGATAGACCTCCGTGACGAACGCCCAGCCGGGATTGACGGCCATGGCGCTGGCGCGGACCTCGTCGATGAATGCGGCGAGGTTGTCGTTCCGCCACTGCAGCCAGTGGCGGAATTTCTGGTCGCTCATGTCCTCGCCGGCCGGGGGGCCGGAATAGTTGTACCCGCGGGCCGCGCTCCACGCCTCGAAGGCCGTGACCGCCTCGGGGTGGATGTCGGACCACTGGACGCCGGTGTCGAGGTAGAGGGGGACATCGATCCAGATGCCGTCCACCGCGGTGGCGGCGAGCTGTTCGACGCGGCCGATGAAGTAGTTCTTGTAGCCGGTGCTGTTGGCGGACATCCAGGCGCTCTCGGCGTCGGGCGGGACCCAGTGTTCCTGGGTGCCGTAGAAGACGTTGGGGGTGCCATTGAGCCCGACCTGGAGCCAATCGGGGTGGTCCTTCCCCATGGTGTCGGGGATGTTGGCGCCGTTCGGCGTCAGGACCTCGAGACTGGGATAGTAGATGACCACCTTGAGCCCCACGAGGTGGGCGCGCTGCGAGACCAGGTCGATGTGGGCGACCTGCGCCGCGAACCCGGATGCATCGAGGTAGTTGCTGAGGCCCGGGTCGAGTTCGATGACGCTGACGCCCTGGTCGCGGTAGGCCGCCACGATGGCGTCGATGGAGGCCTGGTCGGCGCCGGGTTCGAGGGAGAGCCCCCCGATGCGGGCCGTTGCGATCCAGGAATCATAGGTTTCGGCGGCCCGCGCCGTGACCGCGGCCGATATCCACGCGCCAAGCAAAAGGAAAAGGACCAGGGCCTTCATGGGGTGGCTGGGCAGGAATGAAAGGGGAAGGGGTGAAGCGGAACACCCTAGACCTAGGCCCGGAGGCCGGACCGGCAAAGCATTAAATGGGGGCCTCCCTGCGCGGGGAGGCGCGGAGTTTCAGGGATCAGTCGCGCCACGGCCCGGGATGGGGCGGCCCGGTCAGAGCCGCAGGCGACCACCCGCGGGTCCGCGAGCGCCCCGCGGCGCCGGCGCGCGGGATGGGATGCTGTTCGGGCGGCCATGGCACCCCGCCGTGGTGATGTCCGGCGGCGGGGTGCCTGGTTCCCTGTGGTCACCCTTGACCTGAATGGTTCAGTCCTCGTCCCGGCGGCGGTGATTCCATGCCCGCCGGCGACGGGAAGAGGCGATCGAGTAGCGCGTGCCCGGGTCGCTGTCGTCCTCGGCGGCAAAGAGGGCGAGGTGGACGGTGGTGTCCGCCTCGACGAGGGCGGAGCCGTGGGCGTCGTCGCCGGTGAGACGGTGGTCCCTGCCGAGCCCGGCGGAGTCGTGGGCCGAGTCGCGGCAGTGGCGCGCGGACTCGAGGAATCGCTCGGCGGCTTCGACGAGGGCGGCGGGGTCGGGCTCGCCGGGGGCCCCGGGTGGCTGCCGCCGGTCACGGCGGACGAGGGCATCCATGGCGTGGCTCCGGACGAGGCTCTCGTGGAGGTCCTTGTAGACCTCGGGGCGCGAGAGGACATCGGCGCCCTCCACCCGGCCGTTCCGGATGGCGAGGAGGCCGGACTGGTTCGCTTCGCACGGCATCTTCCTGGCGAACTCGTCGAGGCCGCCCTTGTGGGCGTCGTAGGCGTCCTTCATGGCGCGGGTGCTCGAGGAGGCGCTGGTTTCCGCGGCCTCGTGAAGTTCCTCGATCTCGCCCCAGACCTCCCCCTGGTTGGAGGCGGCTTGCTGATAAGCAAGGTAAGAGGCCGAGACGCTGGCGCTTTTCGATTTCCGGATCTTCGGCGACATGACGGTCTTGCTGTCGCTGAAGTGCGGCGAGTCGTACGACCAGCGGCCGGATTCGGTGCAGCTCACCGGGATGGTGACGTCCGATTCCGCGGGGACGAGGATGCTGGTGTTGAGGACGCGGTTCTGCTTGGCGCCCTTCAATTCCTGTCCGTCGAAGAGGAAGACGTTGTGCGGGGTCTTGTTGATGACCCGCAGGTTCGGGACGGACCCGCCGCTATCGATCTCGGTGATGCAAAATCCGTCGTGCTTGACGGCCTCCGCGAGGGAGACGTAGGCGGGTTTCCCGGCGCGGGGCGCAAAGAGCGGGACGATGGTCAGGCCCCGGTGGCTACGCGGACCGGTGGGGTGGGTGTGGTCAAGGAGGCCGGCAATGGCGGCGTGGAGTGAATTGCTCATGGTGGAATGGTATCAAAGGGGGTCGGACATGGGTGGGGGGACGTGGCGGAGGTGTTCCACCTCGATGCCTGGAGCCCGGGCGTCACTGGGCTCGCGGATGGAATCCGCCGCCACGATCATCCCAACGCCATGCGATCGGCGCGGAGGATCCTCGGGGCGTGGCGGAGGTGGCAGTAGCCGCTGACGTAGCGGTGCTCGTGGAGGGGCACCCGGAAGACGAGGTCCGGGGAGAAGGTCCGCAGGCGCCCCGGGGTCGTGCCGCCGTGGTAGTAGACGCTGAGCGCCTCCCCGCGCTCCGCGGCCTGGAGGCAGGCGGTGACGATGGAGTCGCGGGATTCCCGGACCGGCCGGCGAGGGAGGTCGTTCCACTCGCGCAGCCAGTCCGGTTCGCCCGGGGCGTGGTGGTGGCGTGCGTTGGTGTCCCCGAGGACGTGCGGCGTTGCGGAGACGGTGGCCAGAAGACCGAGGCGGCGGAGAAAATGGCGGCGGGAGGATGTGAGGAGGTGGAAGCTCATGAAAGGAGGTTAGCGGCGGGGGTCGGACATTGACTGGGGGAGGGATAAAATCTCGCGGCGGGACGGGGAGAATTGTTCGCGTGCAGGGCGGGCGTTCCGCCTGCCGAAAACCATCCCATTCCCGCCCACCCCCACGGCCATGACGCCTTGTAGGGCGGGCGCTCCGCCTGCCGAAAACCATTTCACGACGACCCCCCTCCCGATGCACGCGTCATTCCTGGCAGGCAAGTATGGCGCGCGGGTATCCCGTCCGCCTGCCGGGATCCTTCGAATGCGAGCGCCTGGCGAATTCTATTCCTGAATACCGACCCTCGAATATCGAATGCCGACCAAGAGATTTTGAATGACGAAGATCGCCTTCAGCGGATGGGCTGCCGGACGATATCCGCCGCCCCGGGGGGTCGGACAGCGCTTGGG
>JABDMC010000320.1 GCA_013001695.1 Akkermansiaceae bacterium | reverse complement strand
CGTCAACTCGACACGAAACGCCTCCATTTTGACAAAATCGGCGCAGATTCCGGCCACCGTTTTCGTATCCTTCTCCCACCGCCATGATTCTCCCCACCCCCCTCAAAATCCTCAACGTCGTCGGCTTCCTCCTCTTCGCCGTCTTCGCCTTCTTCCAGTACAACGACATCGATCCGGAGATCTACTACAAGCCCTCCGGCCTCGACGCCACCCTCTGGCTCCTCTTCTACGCCCTCATCGCGGTCCTCTTCCTCGTCCTCATCTTCCGCCCCGTCCCCCGCTGGCTGCTCATCGCCGCCACCCTCGCCTGTGTCTTCGAGATGGTGCGCACCGGCCCGGGTCTCTGGCAGAACCTCTTCGGGGAAGGCTCCTTCACCATGACCCAGACCAGCATGTCCGCCGACGACCCCCGCGTCGAGCTCACCCGCGAGTTCTTCGGCGCCCTCATCGCCCTCGCCGGCGTGGGCGTCCTGTGGTGGGAACTGAGACGGTTCGCCAAGGCTCCGCGACGACCTGCGGAAGGCGAGTGAGCACCGCCCCGGCCTCTGTCGCCCCTGCCGGGGCTCGACACGTTTGTCGCCTCCGCATTCCGCGGGCTTACACCCGCGGCTGTTCAATGTGTCGCCCCTCCCGGGGCTTCTTCCTCATCTTCGACTTTCCACTTCCCTCGATCAACGATACCAAGTAACCCAAGGCGCGAACCACCATGTCCGAAGTCAAATCCACCTTCCGCCTCAAGACCGGCGACGAGGCCCCGGCCTTCTCCCTCCCCGATCCGACCGGCAAGGTCCACCGCCTCGGGGATGTCGCCGGCGAGAAGGGCACCCTGGTCGTTTTCGCCTGCAACCATTGCCCGTTTGTGGTGCACCTCGCCCAGCACCTCGGATCGTTTGCGGCCGAAGCCGCGGCCCGCGGGATCGCCACCGCCGCCATCAGCTCCAACGACGTCGAGAACTACCCGGCCGACGCCCCGGACAAGATGACCGAATTTGCCGCCTCCCACGGATGGAACTTCCCCTATCTCTACGACGAGTCGCAGGAGGTCGCCAAGGCCTACGGCGCGGCGTGCACCCCCGACTTCTTCCTCTTCGACCGCGACCGCAAGCTGTTCTACGCCGGCCAGTTCGACGCTTCCCGGCCGAAGAGCGACACCGCCATCACCGGGGCCGACCTGCAGGCCGCGGTCGACGCCCTCCTCGCCGGGGAGGCCCCTCCCGCAGACCCCTTCCCGAGCAGCGGCTGCAACATCAAGTGGAAACCCGGCAACGAACCGCCGTATTTCGGGTAGTTGGAGTGGCGGCGCGAGGTTTGACGTTCGCGCCGTCCATCGCCCCGCTGCCGCCCACCGCCCACCGTCCCCTGACTACTGACCACCGGCAACATGCCCACCCAAGTCGGCCTCATTTCCCTTGGCTGCGCCAAGAACCTGATCGATTCCGAGATCATGATCGGCCACCTCCAGCAGGAGGGCATGATCATGACCCCGGAAGCCGACCTCGCCGACGTCCTCATCATCAACACCTGCTCCTTCATCGACGTCGCCAAGGAGGAGTCGGTCAACACCATCATCGAGGCCGTCAACGCCCGGCAGGAGGACCCGGCCCGCGAGAAGCAGAAGATCATCGTGGCGGGCTGCCTCTCGCAGCGCTTCAACGTCTCGAAGAACGAGGACGACCGGCTCCCCGGGCTCCTCCCCGAGGTCGACGCCTTCATCGGCCTCGACCAGGTCACCGACGTGGCTCCCATCGTGCGCCGCGTCCTCAAGCGTCCCCTCGGCGACGAGTCCCTCGACACCGTCACCGAAAAGCCGCGCTTCATTCCCGATTACACCACCCCGCGCTTCCGCCTCACCCCGGGGCACATGGCCTACGTCAAGATCGCGGAAGGCTGCAACCACACCTGCTCGTTCTGCATCATCCCGACGATCCGCGGCCGGCACCGCTCGCGCACGCAGGAGTCCGTGGTGCGCGAGGCGCGCTCCCTCGTCGAGGCCGGCGTGAAGGAGCTCAACCTCATCTCGCAGGACACCACCTACTTCGGGATGGACCGCTGGGAGGGGCGCGGGAAGCGCGCCAAGCCGACCTCCGGGGTCGATTCCTCCCGCGGCGAGTCCCTCGCGACCCTCCTGCGCGAGCTCAACGAAATCGACGGCGACTTCTGGGTGCGCCTCCTCTACACCCACCCGGCGCACTGGTCCGACGAGCTCATCGCGACCATCGCGGCCTGCGACAAGGTCGCCAAGTACGTCGACATCCCGCTGCAGCACATCAGCGATCACATGCTGGACCGCATGTCGCGCAAGACCGACGGCGCCTACATCCGCGGCCTCCTCGACCGCATGCGCGCCGGCATCCCCGACCTCGCGATCCGCACCACCTTCATCACCGGCTTCCCCGGCGAGACGCAGGAGGACCACGATGAACTCCTCCGGTTCATCCGTGACTTCCGCTTCGAGCGCTGCGGGATCTTCCAGTACTCCCGCGAAGACGGGACCCGCGCCGACAAGATCGACGGCCACCTCCACCACGCCACCATCAAGAAACGCCACCGCGAGCTGACCGCCGCCATCGACGCCAATGCCGGTGAGATCAATGCCGCCCAGGTCGGCAAGTCCGTGAAGGTCCTCGTCGAGGAGGAAGGCATCGCCCGCTCCGAATGGGACGCCCCCGACATCGACGGCCGCGTTTTCGTTCCCGCCGAACTCCCCGTCGGGGAGTTCGCCACGGTCGATATCACCGACCACCGCGGCTACGATCTCATCGCCACCGCCCGGTAGCGCCGCCCCGCAAGCGCCTCATTTTCAGGCGCCCTTCCGCTCCCCGCCCGCTCCATGGCCCCGCCGGAGGGGTGGATCCGGACGTTCCACCTTGACCAATCCCGGGGTCCGAACTGTTCTTGTAGGCCCCGGGGAGAGAGCTCCCGGCGACGATCCGCGCCGGCATCCATCCCCGTTCACCCATTCCTGATTCACCCTCCCTGGAGGACCACGCCCATGCGCCCCGCCATCGCCTGCACGCTCCTGGCCCTCGTGGTCTCCCTCCTGCTTCCCGCGGGAGCGGCAATGGCCGGGGACCGGCGGGCCGCCATCCTCTATTCGGCCACCAGCCGCGACAACTACTTCGACCAGTTCTCCTACTACCAGGTCTACATGTCGGCCCAGCACCAGTGCACCATGGCCGGCATCCCGTTCGACCTCCTCGACGAGGCGGCCCTCAATGACGACGCCAATCTCGCCGCCTACGACGTCCTCATCATCCCCCACTTCGTGCACGTCAATGCCGCGAATCGCCCGAACTACATCACGGAACTCGGTCAGGCCGCCGCCAACGGCCTCAACATCATCTCCGCCGACTGGCTCATGGGATACGATGCCGGCAACCAGCCCTTCGCCGATGCCGGCCTCGCCAACGAATCCCTGGTGGGGGTCATGTGGACGAACTTCAACGGCCCCGTGGTCGCCAACCTCAAGGCCGCCGACCCCTCGCACCCCGCCCTGCCGGGCTACGCCCCGAACGAGACCATCCTCAGCTACGCCCAGGTCTGGGCCGACGAGTTTTCCCCGTCGCCCCTGGCGGTGCCCGCCGCCAGCACCGCCTATGCGACCCTCTTCATTTCCGGCCAATCCTACACGGCGGTCAATGCCATCCAGACCGCCGCCGGGAACCGCAACGTGCACTTCACCAACGCCCAGATCATGCTCGACTCGAACCTCCTGTGGTCCGCGATCCACTGGGCGCTTTACGGCACGGAGCCGCCCGTGGCCCTGCGGACGGGCCGCCAGCGCAGCCTCTTCTTCGCCCGCAACGACATGGACCAGAGCATGTTCCCCGACGACTTGCCCAGCATCGAGGTCCCCCTCCTCGGCATCATCACCGACTGGAAAACCAACTTCGACTTCGTCGGCTCGTACTACCTGAACGTCGGGAACGACCCGGCACAGGGCGAATTCACGGATTGGGCCGTCTCCGGGCCGCTCTACCAGGACTACCGGGCCCTCGGCAGCGAGATCGGAACCCATTCCTACACCCACCCCGATGACATCAAGACCTTGAACGCCTCCCAGCTGGAGTTCGAATTCAAGGATTCCAAGAATGTCATCGCCGCCAATATGGGCATCGCGGTGACCGGCGGGGCCGTTCCGGGAAACCCCGAATCCCCCGCCGAGATCGAAATCATTTCGCAGTGGCTCCCGTACCTCTCGGGCCGCAGCGCCGTGAGCGACTCGAACTTCGGCCTCACCACCGCTTACGGCCACCTGCGGCCGGGGTTTCCCATGTTCTACAACTGCCTCAATACCTCCCCCGATTTCACCCTCGTCGGCTACCTCGGGCTCACCGCCGCGGAGGCCGCCCAGACGTGGCGGCAGGAGGTCGACAACCTCCACCAGCACGCCCCGCTGCCGGTCGTCCACTGGCTCTGGCACGACTACGGGCCGGTCGAGTCGGAACCCGGATTCACCCGCGGAATGTACGAAAGCATGATTTCTCACGCCGTCTCGCTCGACACCGAGTTCCTCACCGGCCACGACTTCTTCGAGCGCAACCAGGCATTCAGGAACTGCAGCCTCGATGTCACCCACCTCGACGCCGACACGATCCGCGCCGTGGTCTCCAACGCCGGCGTCGGGAAGTTCTCTCTGCAACTCGGCGAGTCCGAGACCATCACCTCGGTGGACGATTGGTACGCCTATGACGGCCACAAGGTCTTCCTGCCCGCCGGCGGCGGAACCTTCACGATCCGCCGCAACGGCGTCCCCGGCACCGCCACCCGCATCACGCGCCTGCCACCCCGGGCCGAGTTGATCAGTCTCACGGGAGACGGCCGCACCCTCGGTTTCTCCTTTCGCGGCAAGGGCCGGGTCACGGTGGCGGTCCCCCCGGGATCCGGCTTCCAGGTCACCGGGGCGGACGCCTTCGCGGCCAACGGCGCCCGGTGGGACCTCCTGTTCGACTCCGAGGGCCTCCACACCGCCACCGTCGTGCCCGATCCGTCTTCCATCCGGATCACTTCCACCGCGCTCGCGGGCACCGCGTTCACCATCGGGTTCGCATTCGATCCCAACTTCACGGCGTGGAAGCTGCTCGGCTCGCCGGACCCCGCGGCCGGGGTCACCACCGACCTCACCCCGCAGGCCACCATCACGGAGTCCCCCGCCGGCTCGGGCAACTACCGCGCCAGCATCGACGTCGCCGGATTCGGCCCGCGATACTTCTTCCGGATCGGCTTCGATGGCGCCGCGCCGTGAGCACGACCGCCCTGCCGCCCCGGAAAGGGGCGGATTCGCCGCGAATCGCGGCCGGAAACCCGCATTTGAGGTCCCGCGGGCCGTCCCGGAGCGGGTTGCCGTTGCAATCGGCCCGAATCGGTGCGATGGGCCCGTCCGATGGTAACGATCCGGAACCTGACCATGAGCTACGGAGGGCGGACGCTCTTCGAGGAGGCCGGCTTGACGATCAACTGGGGCGAGCGCGTCGCCCTCGTGGGTCCGAACGGGGCCGGCAAGTCCACCCTCTTTCACATCATCCTCGGGGATGAGTCCCCGGATTCAGGCAAGATCGAGCGCGACGAGTTCGCGGCGGTCGGCTACCTGTCGCAGGAGGCCGGGGACCCGGGAGAAGAAACCGCCCTGCAGATCGCCACGGCCATCACGCCCGAGATGCGCGAGGTGCAGCGCACCATGCGGAAGCACGAGGCCGCCGGCACCCTCGACGCTCCCGAGTACGCCGCGGCACAGGACCAGTTCACCCTGATGAACGGGTTCCAGCTCGAGCCGAAGGCCAAGAAGATCCTCGCCGGGCTGGGATTCCGGCAGGAGGACTTCGACCGGCCCGCACGGGAACTTTCCGGCGGCTGGGTGATGCGCGCCCACCTCGCGCAACTCCTCTGCCTCGAGCCCGACCTCCTCATGCTCGACGAGCCCACCAACCACCTCGACCTGATGTCGCTCCTGTGGTTCCAGCGCTACCTGCTGAACTACCCGGGCGCCATCCTGATGATCTCGCACGACCGCGACTTCATGGATGCCATCGCGGAAACCGTCGTGGAAATCGATGAACGGCGGCTGATCGGATACCAGGGAAACTACTCGAGCTACCTCGAGCAGCGCGAGAAGCGCTACGAGCAGAAGGTCGCCGCCTACCGCAACCAGAAGAAGGAGATCGACCGCATCCAGGAGTTCATCGACCGCTTCCGCTCGGTGTCGTCGAAGGCCGCGCAGGTGCAGAGCCGCCTCAAGCAGCTCGAGAAGATGAAGACCCTCGAAAAACCGCGGGCCCCGCGGAAGGTCTTCAAGTTCCACTTCCCCAAGCCGCCCCGCAGCAACCAGAAGGTCATCGAGCTCGAGAAGGTCCGGCAGGCCTACGGGGAGACGCAGGTCTACGAGAACCTCGACTTCGCCGTCGAGCGGGGCGACCGCATCGTGCTGGTCGGCCCGAACGGGGCCGGGAAGTCGACCCTCCTCAAGATCCTCGCCGGGATGGTCCCCGTCGATGGGGGCGAGCGCAAGGCGGGATACGCCACCAAGCTCGGCTACTACTCGCAGCACCGCTCCGAGTTTCTCAACGAAAACAACACCGTCCTCGAGGAAATCTGCACCACGGGGGAAGGCATGCGCGAAGAAGAGGCCCGCGGGCTCCTGGGGTCCTTCCTCTTCCGCCGCGAGGACGTGCACAAGAAGATCAAGGTGCTTTCCGGCGGCGAGAAGAGCCGCCTGAACCTCGTGAAGTTCCTGATCGACCCGCCGAACCTCCTCCTCATGGACGAACCCACCACGCACCTCGATCTTCTCTCCGTGGAGGCCCTCATCCAGGCCCTCAAGCACTACGAGGGGTCCCTCGTCTTCATCTCGCACGACGTGCACTTCATCCGCAAGCTGGCCGACACCACCTGGCACGTCGGCAACGGCACCGCCACGAAATACAGCGGCGGCTACGACTACTACCTCGAGAAATCCGGCCTCCTCGACGACGCCCGGGGCGCCCTCACGGCCTGAGGGGACGCCGCCCGGGGATCCTGCCGGGAGCGGAATTTCTGCGGCTCGCGGGCCTCGCCGTCGCAGGGCGAAGTGCAGCCTTGGCATCCACCAGCGCAGTTGTATGTTGGGCCGCCTCGGTTCCCGCTTACGCTTATGAAGTTTCTCGTCCTGATGACATTCCTCTGCCCCCTCCTCGCTTCGGGCGAGACGCGGAGCCTCGCCCTCGAACGGCTCCTCAAGAAGGATCTCTGGGACACCCCGATCACCACGTTCGCCGAGGCGGCCAAGGGCGGGGGATTTCAGTGGCTCTCCAGCCAGAAGCAGGCCCTGCGGGCCACCCGCGGCAAGGTCACCCTCTTCGGAGGCCCCGTCGGCGAAGTGGTGGTCCGGTCGAAGAAGGACACCATCTCGTCCCTGAGCGCCTCGCTCTACAACCGGGGAGATGACGGCAACATGAAGAAGGACGAGTTCACCGCGCTCCGCGATGCCTGGGTCCGGCGGATCAGCGACTTCACCGAGATCGAACCGCAGCCTTACAAATCACGCTCGGCGGTGGACCTCGAGCGCCTCATCTGGCGCGGCGGGTCGTCGGCCTTTCTCCTGGAAGCTTCCCTGAAAGACGGATCCGGCGCCCCGGAATTCCTCCGCCTGCGGCTCGCGCCGAATGCCGCGACCACCCACGCGCCCAAGACCGCGAACCGGTTCAGCCTGCGCTCCAACCTCACCAGCAAGCCGAACGGCGACATCTACCTGGAGAACGTCCCGATGGTCGACCAGGGGAAGAAGGGCTACTGCGCGGTGGCCTCGGCGGAACGCATCATGCGCTACTACGGGAATCCCATCGATCAGCACGAAATGGCGCAGATCGCGCAATCCTCCGCCGCCCGGGGAACCTCCCTGGCCCTCATGGTCGATGCCCTCAAGAAGGCGGTCGGCAAGCTCAACACCCGCACCCTGGTGCTCTACGAGTACCCCAAGGGCCTCGCCGACTCCGACCGCGACATCCGGACCTACAACCTGGGATTGAAGGAATACATGCGCGATGTCCGGTCCTACAACAAGCTTGCGGAAGAGGCGGGCAAGCAGGTCTTCAGCGTCTCCCGCGAGCGCGTCATCAACATGTCCTACTTCATGGCGAAGTGCGACGGGCCCCTCTACGCCCGCGTGATGGAGGAGAAGTCGTCCTTCCGGCGGTTCAAGCAGAAGATCACGGAGTACATCGACCAGGGGATCCCCGTGGCGTGGGCCCTCCAGCTGGGCATGTTCAAGGAGGGCAAGCTCCCCCAGATGTACGGCGGCCACATGCGGCTCATCATCGGTTACAACGAGCGCACCTCGGAACTCATCTACTCCGACTCATGGGGGGACGGTCACGGGTTCAAGCGCATGCCCACCGCCCACGCGTTCTGCATGACGAACGCCATCATGGTCCTCCCGCCGACGCGGTGAGGCGCCGCCCGGTTCCGGGAGTATCCTCCCGGCCATGGCGCCCCGCCACGGCACGGACCGCGATCGGCGGCGCCGGAAATGGGCGTTTTTTCGGCGGGATCATCCGAGGCATCCGGGATAGGCTCCGCAAATGCAGACCCCGCCGGCATCGATTCTGATGTTTCTCGTGGCTGCCGCTTTCGGCGCCATCGGGCAGTACCTCTACAAGTCGGGCGCCGAGCGCGCCACCGGGTCGATTGCCAGCTACCTGCTCAATCCCCGGCTTCTCGGGGGCGTGATTTGCTACGTGGCCGTCATGGTTCTCTTCGTGGCGGCCTTCAAGCGGGGTGGATCCCTGACGGTGCTCTATCCGGTCTATGCCAGCACCTTCGTCTTTGCGGCCGCCATCGCGTGGGCCGCCTACGGGATTCCCATCCGGCCGGTGAACGT
>JABDMC010000315.1 GCA_013001695.1 Akkermansiaceae bacterium | reverse complement strand
CACCACCGCCGGCCTCGTCAACGGCGGAAAATACGACCTCAACGACGCCGGCACTCACGTCCCCCTCCTCGCCTGGGGCCCGGAGTCCATCCCCAAGGGAAAGGTCAACCACGACCTCATCGACGTCGTCGATCTTTTCCCCACCTTCTGCGAAATCACCGGCGCCACCATCCCCGAACAACTTTCCATCGACGGCCGCAGCATCGCCCCTCAAATCCACGGCCAGCCCGGCGTTCTCCGCGAGTGGGTCCACCACGCCATCCGCGCCAACAAAACCCGCGTCGGCGGCAACAACCTCTTCGACGGCTCCTTCCGCCTCTACGAAGACGGCACCCTCCTCGACGCCCGTCACCTCCCCACCGAATCCCCCGCCAACGAAACCGACCCCGCCGCCCTTCAAGCGAGAGAGAAACTATCAGCCCTCTTCAACACCATCCAAACGACCCAGGATCCCGCCGAAGCCCAAGACCAGGTGCCCGTCGGGACCTCTGGGCCCGACCGCCGACCACCCACGGCGTCGAAAACTGCAGAATCCCCAATCACCCCCAACCGACGAAAAAAGTAGACTCCCGCAAACCCCACGCTTCCGAAAAGCGGCAGGCCCGCTAAACTAATTCTCTCATGAAGCGCCTTATTCTCATCCTCCTGCTCTGGAATTTCAATTACGGACTCTCGACTGCGGTACAACAGCCAAACATCTTAATCGTCCTCGCCGACGACCTCGGCTTCTCCGACCTCGGCTGCTTCGGCGGCGAGATCGAAACCCCCGTCCTCGACGCCCTTGCGGAAAACGGCCTCCGCTTCACCCAGTTCTACAACACCGCCAAGTGCCACTCCTCCCGCGTCTCCCTGCTCACCGGCCTCTACTGCGACCAGGCCGGCGGCGCCAAGCTCAACCGCGGCGCCACCATCGCCGAAACCCTCGCCCCCGCCGGGTACTCCACCAACATGGTCGGCAAGTGGCACCTCACCGATCAACCCACCGACTTCGGTTTCCAGCGCTACTGGGGCCACCTCTCCGGCGCCACCAACTTCTTCACCGGCGACAACACCTTCCGCCTCAACGGAGAAAAGTGGAAGGTTCCCGCGACCCTCAACGGCAGGCCCTTCTACGCCACCACCGCCATCACCGATTTCGCCATCGATTTCGTCGACGAGATGGCCGCCGGGGAGGAACCCTTCCTACTTTACGTCGCCTACAATGCCCCGCACTACCCGCTGCAGGCCCCGGAGGACCAGGTGGCGAAGTACAAGGGGCGGTACGACGCCGGGTGGGACGTCCTGCGCGAGACCCGCCACAGGAAGCAGGTCGACACCGGTCTCCTCCCCGCGAAGTGGAAGCTGTGCCCGCGTCCGGCGCACGTCCCGGCATGGGAATCGCTGAGCAGTGATGACAGGGAATGGGAGGCGGCCCGCATGGAGGTCTTTGCCGCCATGGTGGACATCGTCGACCAGAACATCGGCCGCCTCGTGGCGCATCTGAAGGCGAAGGGCGAGTGGGAGAACACGCTGTTCCTCTTCTGCTCGGACAACGGGGCCTGCCCGTTCGACCGCACCAGGGGGAAGGAACTCGATCCGTGGGATCCGGAATCGTACTGGTGCTACGACGTCGGCTGGGCCCACGCCGGCAACACCCCCTTCCGCCTCTACAAGCAGAACCAGCACGAGGGCGGGATCTCCTCGCCGCTCATCGCGCACTGGCCGCAGGGCCTGACGCTCGACGGGGGCTCCGACAAGACCCTGCGCGCAACGTCCCTCGGCAAGGTCACCGACCAGCCCGGGCACCTCATCGACTTCATGGCGACCTGCATCGACCTCGGGAAGGCCGAGTATCCGGAATCGGTCGGCGAGCGGAAGGTCGATCCGCTCCAGGGGAAATCGCTGGCGCCGGTCTTCCGCGGCGAAATGCGGCGCGGCCACGACACCATCTACCAGCACTTCGGCACCGACCGCGCCCTGCGACAGGGCGACTGGAAGGTGGTGGCCGCCAAGGGCGGGAAGTGGGAACTCTACGACCTGGCCGCGGACCGCACCGAGTTGCATGACCTGGGGGAAAAGCACCCGCAGCGCGCCAAGAAGATGATCACGGAGTGGTTCCGCATCGCCAGGGACGTGGACCGCCTCAAGCCGAACCAACTCAAGCCCGCCAAGGACGGCTTCACCCCGCTGAGCTTCGGCCCCCGCAAGGATCCCGGAGCGGGCCGGCGCAAGGGCAAGGGCGGATCGTGACGGCCGGCGCGGTTCGTCACGGGGGGAGAGCGGCGGCTCGCAGGGCGGATCAGTCGAGGTTGTAGAGCACCTTCCACCAGTGGTCGTCGATCTGCATCTTCGGCAGCACCAGGTTGAGGCGCCCGGGGACGTCGAGAATGAACCAGTCGCTCCCGAACGGCTTCGACGAAAGGGCGGCATCGGAGTAGGCAAAGCCGTACTCCCCGGCATGTCCGAGGTCCCTGGTCTGGATCACGACCTTTAACGCGCCGTCCGGCGTGACCGTGGCCCACACGTTTCCGGCGTTCTGGCCCCGGGCGAAGGTCTCGTCCGGCTCGATCCTCCGCAGGGATGCGGGGTCGGACGGATCGTCCAGGCGGAACCGGGATTCCTCCCCGGCGGCGGGGGCCATGGAACGCACCCGGGCCACCACCTCCTCGAGCTTTCCGCGGTCGAACCGGCCGGGGTTCTGGCGCAGAGCCAGGCCGAACGGGGTGAAGATCAGGACGGCCCCCACTCCCAGGGCCAGGAGCAGGATGACACAGGCGATGATGCGAATGGCTTTCATGTTTGCGTGATTGATGCTTGCGAGAAGGTGGGAACGAAAAGATGGGATTGGCGGGGGATCGAAGGCAAGAGTTGCGCCGCCGCGTTGTGCGTCTGGTCAGGTGGCCCGGAGGTCCATTCTCAGGCGGGGCTCGATGGCAGCGGCGGAGGCTGGGCCGGCGGGGGCGCAAGGCTCCGCCAGCACCAACGCAGCAGGAGATACACGATCCCGAGGACCAGCGCGCTGGGAACCCATCCGAGAAACAGGGTGGCGAACGGCCCGCCGGTGTCGGAGAAGGCCTCGTCCGGCGGGTTCGGAGAACTTTGCCACGCATTGTAGCCGTATTCGACCCCGACGATCAGCGCGAGCCACAGGACGAACGTCGCCGCCGCCAGGAACGTGAGGCGC
>JABDMC010000286.1 GCA_013001695.1 Akkermansiaceae bacterium | reverse complement strand
GCACGATGGTCGTGCCGGTGGGCGGCGTTGGGCCATCCTCGGCAATCACGCGGACCTTCATCTGGTCATTGAACTGTTCATTGAAGTCGGTGCCGGCATCCCAGACGATGGTGCGGCCGGGCAGGGATGTGACCCCGGCCGGGAAGATGACTTGGGGATAGCTGTTCGCGGTGGCGCCCTCGGTCAAAGAGGCGGCCGGGACGACGTAGGTCGATCCGCCGTCGCCCGAGATCTCGACGGACATGGCGAGGGTGTCCTCGTCGGCGTCCGCCACATCATAGGTGATGTCGACCAGTTTGGTTCCCGCCCGTTGCGCAGCAGTGACATTGGTCACGGACGGAGGCGCGGCCGGTGCGGGAAGGGCCGCCGAGAGGGCGACGCCCGCAAGGAGCCCCGGGTTGGGCCGCAGGCGGGGAACACGGGGAACACAAGGAGGCAGCGTGCGAATCGTCACGGGTCCAATGGTTGGTCCTGGGGGATTGTAAAGGGAAAGGGACTCTCCCCATCGGCCTCCGGGGCCGGCGGGCAGCGGGCAATGGTATCATTTATAAGAGAAGGGCTTCCCGGTCGAACTCTTCCCGCTTCCTTTGAATACATTGAAAATCAATCGGACGCCGGGCAGCGGTGGAGGTGGGCGGGAACGCGGACGGCGGCTGGTGTCAGCCGCCGTCCGGAATATCCAGGAGATGAGGGGAATCGCGGGAGGCTCTAGTTCTGCTCCCGGAAACCTTCGACGAACCAGAGCAAGGAGGGATCACCCTTGGGATCGTCGAGCGGGGCCGGCGCAGGGGCCGCAAAGACCGCCGAGCAACTGGTGTGGATGACTTCGTCCACGCCATTGATCGTGAGGGTCGTTTTGGAACCCAGCTTGTCTTCGCCGCTCACTACCGAGTCGATGGTCCATCCGTTCTGGCTGCCGTCGGTGATGGTGTCACCCGTGGCGAGGCCGCCGGGCAAGTTGTAGCTCACCGAGGCCCCGTTGCTGCCACTGATGGTCAACGTTACGGGACCCGCGACAGGAGGACCCACGTAGGTGGCCGCGAAGGCCGAGATGGCGTTTTCGCAAAGGCGCGGCGGGGGAGGGGGCTCTTCGAGAGTTACCATGACCGAGTCGGTCACCTCGCAGGGATCCGGGTCGCCGGAGGCGCTGACGGTGTTGGTGACATTCTCGTTGGTGGTCACCACGCGCTCGAGCTGGACAACATCACCGGGGGCAAGGGAGGGGATTATCCCCACCGGGCCGTAGCTGTCGGTCACCACCACATTTGAGACGCTCGCTCCGCCCACCGGGGCGGTGTTGGTAACGATGTAGACGAACTCCACCTCCGCACCCAGCGAGACTGTGCCCGCGTCCTTCGTATCGGCCCCGAAGATCACGATGCCTCCGAACTGGTCACCGGTCTGCAACGGCTGGGAACAGGAAGTGTGGAACTCGATGGCCTGCCGGAGATTCCCTCCCTCGCTGTCGAACACGTAGATGAAAGTGGACGAACTCAGCTTGTCGTCGCCCGCATTGGCGGCGCTTGCGGTGAAGGGGTCGTTCACCGAAACGTTCCCCTCGAACCAGATCTTCCCCTTGCCGTCGAGGACGTCGCTCACCTTGTCCTCATCGGTGACGATGATATAGACATCGTCCGGGAGCGGCATGGGGCCGAAGTCGGCGCACTCCACCTTGCCGGAATCCTGGGAATGGAAGAGGTTCGTGCAGTCCTCGGCGGTATAGACGAGGTCCAAGGCGAAGATGTCATCCCCGTCCGGGCAAATGACGCCCGGCTGAAGGGTGACCGTACACTTCTTCCGGAGATCCGGCTGCGAGTCGGGCAGGGTCACGGTACGCCCGCTGTCGAACACCATTTCGATGATCAAACCCGCGCCGAACTGGTCGCCGACCGAGAGGGGCTTCGAGCAGGAGGTGTGGAATTTCACGGTTTGCTTCAGGGCGCCGCCGGGGCCGTCGAAGACGTGGATGTAGGAGTTCGAGTCGAACTTGTCCTTCCCCCCATTGGAAGCCTTCATCACGAATGTGCCACTTTCGCTGACCGGATCGCTGAACCAGATCTTGGCGCCTCCATCGAAGGGGTCTTCCTTGTTGGTCACGAGGATATAGGCGTCGGTGGGCAGCGCCCCGAGGTCGGTGCACTCCGAGGCGCCTTCCTGCGGGTTGTTGGTGAAGCTGCAGTCCTCGGCGGTGTAGACTAGGGTGATCTCTACCGGCTTGCCGCCGTCGTCGCAGTCGTTACCCGAAGGCGGCGCCTCCGGGATCGCGCAGAAGGCCTGCAGGTCCAGCGGACACCCCGGGACGGTGAAGCAGAAATCGGCGTCCAGGAAGGACTCTCCCGCAGCGAGGGTCACCGTGTACCTTGTCGGGCATCCCGGGCTGGGGTCGGGGCAACTCGACGGTGCGGTCGAAACGTTGACCGTCACCAGGCAGTTGCCGTCCTCCAGGCCCGCGAAGAGGTATTTTCCGTCGGCATCGGTGGTGGTGGAAAGCGACACGAACTGCCCCGAGGCGGTGACACATTGGAGATCGACCGTGACGCCTTCCAGGCCTTCCTCACCCGGATCCTGGTTGCCGTCGCCGTTGAGATCGCAGAAGACCGTGTCGCCAATGCTGCTGCGCAGCGGCGGTGCAAAGCAAAAGTCGGCGGTGAGGATGGAATCGCCTGGTCCCAAGTCGATCTGGTACGATGTGGGACAATCCGGGACCCGTTGCCGGCAGTCGTCCGGAAGGGTGGTCTCGTCGACAGTTACAATGCACAGCCCGGGAAGCAAGTCCTCGAAGAGGTAGACCCCCCCGTTGGACGTCACCATGGATCCTCCGAAAGTGAGACCACCCGCGTCAAAGCAGAAGAGGGAGACCCTCACGCCGTCGATGCCGGCCTCACCCGGGTCCTGGATCCCGTTGCGGTTGAGATCGCAGAACACGGTGTCGCCGATGCGGCCCAGGTCGGGCGGCGGAGCGAAGCAGAAATCGGCGTCGAGGTAGGATTCGCCCGGGGCGAGATCCACCTGGCGCTCGGGAGGACACCCGGGGACGGGCTCGTTGCAATCCGCGGGAAGGGTGTTCTCGTCAACCGTCACCGTGCAGGCGCCGGGAGGCAGGTCGATGAAGAGATACTTGCCGCCATTGCTGGTTTGTGCGGATGCCTGCGCCACGGTGTTTCCCGTGTCGTCACGGCAGACGAGATTCACCGTGACGTTGTCCAGCCCCGGCTCGGCGCCGTCCTGAATCCCGTTGCCGTTGAAGTCGCAGAACACGGTGTCACCGATTTCTCCGGGCTTCGGAATCGAGAAGGCACCGGCTACCCAGACGATGGAGGCTGCCCCACCCAGTTCAACCGGCACGGCAATTTCCGGGGAAATCGGCTCGACGGTGACCGACGTCGCCCCGGCGGGAACATCGACAGGCAGTGTCAAGCTGCTCCATTCCGGGCCATCGAGATCATTGAGCACGTTGTTGAGCGTGGTCGTGGAGCCTCCCACGGTGATATCGAGTTGGTTCGGGCGGTTGGGTGCCACGCTGGCCACGAAAAGGGTTAATTCCGCGGTCCGGTCGAATGGAGCGGAAGTAAAGGTGAAGGTCTTCGGAACCACGCTATCCAGGGGATCGTCCTCCTCGAATTTCCAGTAGGCAACATCGAGCCCGTCAAAGATCTGGATATCTGAGCAGCCGCGGCCGTCATCGTAGATGACAATGGCGCCCGCGCCATTGTTCTTGATGCTATTAGAGAGGCCTCCGATCATGAGGTTGTTGGGTTGGTTGGGAGCCACCAGTTCGAGGTCGGTGATATCAGCCCGGAAGGCGTTGCCGGAACGTCCGGTCGGATTAGGAATAGACGAATCCCAGATTTCCGTGCCCGTCACATTGAACCCGTTCACAGTGACGCTGTCGTCCCCACTACCGGGGAGCGTGTGCCCTCCTTGCCAGTAGAGCAGGACCTGCCTGACCTCGACCCCGGCCGGAACGGGTAGCTGAATCAAGCCTGGTTGCGAATCTCTCAATCCGACCCCGTCTTCGATGATGCCGCTGCCGGTGGCAATGGCGATGGATGGGGCTCCCAGTTCTTCCGTCCCGTCGGCATGAGCATACTGCCAGTTCAGGCCCAGGGTGAGGCAAGCGAGAGTCGCAAGCGTGTTGCACAACAATTTCGGAGGTTTCATGTCTTGTCGGATGGTTTGGTATTTCCTTGTGGCGATGCGAGCAGTCGGCGGCCCGTTACGAGAGCGGTGCCGAGGAGAAGAAGAGATCCAGGATAAACCAGTCCGCGGCACGGAGAAGATTCGACGGAAACAATGTCACTGCAGAAAAAGTGTTCCGCAGATGCAGACGGTGCGATCATACCGGGGAGGTCTCAAGAGGTTCAACGTCACCCGCCGGGATGCGATCAAGATTGGTTACTCCCCTCCCAGACGCTTGTCTTTCGCGAGTGCCAATTTGATGTGAAGCAGCGGGTCAACATTGCAAATCGCAACGATTCCCAATCTTGAAGTCAATCCCTAAAGAACATTCGCATGTCTCGTTGAGTTGATGCGTTCGCAAAAGCGAACGGGATGATTGCTTCACAGCAATGAAAAAGAAAGACCTCGAACATTCGTCATCGGTTGACGTTTCCAAGATCCGGAAACAGTTTGATCCTGAAGATCCGGGTCCCATGACCAGGCTCTTTCCCGAGCGGGCGCAATCAGCAAACAGCTGATTCTTATTGGATTGCGAGGAGAGGGCCGGGGCCGGGCTCGCGCCCCGGTACGGCTGCGCGTCGTGGGGGGGAGGGCGTCGCGCAGGACCGTGTTCGACTTCCGCATCGCGCTCGAGGAATGGGCGGGGAGATGAGTGTCGGAAAACTTTACAGATTTGCACGCAGCGAAGCCGGCGGTTCTTTTTTTTAATGGTCGCACTACTGTCCAGAATAGAACCTGCTAGATGTGCTGAGGTCTGCGTTGATCGGGACACCCTTTTTGGGCCAGTTCGAATGTTAGGTTCCGGGGACTGGTTCTAGGTTCGCCATGGTTCTGGCAAGGTCGTCTGGGCTTTGGAAGCCCAATCCGCTGTGGGGGTGGACCCGATTGTAGAAGCGTCGCCATTCCTCGATCACGACCCGCGCCTCTGCCACGCTGAGAAACAGCTCCTGATTCAGGCACTCGTCCCTCAGGCGGTTGTGGAAGCTCTCCACGTATGGGTTCTGCCACGGAC
>JABDMC010000278.1 GCA_013001695.1 Akkermansiaceae bacterium | reverse complement strand
GTTTGGTGCGTCTCAGGCATGCCCCCTGTGATTGCACGGCGGATGCCAGGTGGCTCGGCGGCAATCTCGCGGGGGGAGGGGCGGGCCTGCACCTGTCGGCGCGTCTCCCGGGTCTCATTTCGTTGCGGTCCCGTGCAAATTGCATCGTTTCCGGGCCGGATCAATCCCTTTCCCGATGCCCCCCGCGGCGGCGGGTTGCCCCGTGTTTTGCGGTGTTTTTCCGTCTCTCCTGAGAATCGCGGGAATTCGGCACCCCGGCTGCAATCCCACTGATGCGTCCCGGATCCCAAACGGTCCCGCGGCGCAACTCCATCCCACACTCCCCCCAAGACCATGTGCCAGCAGCCTCCCCTCATCGCAGAACGTTCCGACCTCGGCTCGACGCTCCGCCAGGCGCGTCAGCTCCAGGGCCGCAGCCTCCAGGATGTCACCTCCGTGACCCGCATTCCGGCGAGGGTGCTCGCGGCGCTGGAAGAAAATGATCTCCCCGGGTCACTGGGCAACACCTACGCCCGAAACTACCTGGTGCAATACGCGCAGCACCTCGGCGTGCCCCTCAAGCCGTTTGAAAGGGCGCTGCCTGCCGCCGATCCGTTCCACCTGCGCGAGGACAATGCCGTGGTCCCCGGCCACTCCCGGATCATCTTCACGGTGCCGGCCGATGCGCCCGAGCGGCAGGCGACGCGCCGCGCGAAGAAGGCGGACCGGCGGCCGCGGGCTCGCTCCTACCGGACACCGGGCTACTCCGCAGTTCTTGTCGCCATCGCGACCGGGCTCATCCTCACCAGTGCGCTGCGCGCCTACATTGGAATCGAGCAGAGTCTCGCACGGGCCGATGCTGCCGCCGAAGGGCGTGCCACTCCGGATGCCCTCGTGGAGTTTCCCGGCGCCCGGCCGCAGGATTACCGTCCCATGGCAGCCCTTCCGGCCCCGCCGGAACCTGATGCGGCCCGCCCCGCGGGTGACGCGGCACCTGCCGCTGCCATCGACCCACCCACCGTCGCCGGCATCACGAGGACCCCGCCCCGGGCCATCATCGTGGACGAGTAGTCTGCTGCCTTGCAGGTCGGCCGGTGCGTGTCGCCCGCGCCTCTCGAGGCGGGGGAGCGGGACCACCCCGGGGAAGATGCCAGGTGTCTCGCGGCTGGGGACGATCTCCCCGGACCGCCCGCGGGCGCCGCAGGACCGCTTACTCCCGGATCCGCGACAGCGACTGCAGGCCGGATTCGAGGAGTTGCTTGTCGACCACGTCGGAAATTTCGGCGTCGAGGTAGAGAACGTAGGGGACGTCGTCGATGCGGATCATGTGGAGCTCGTCCGTGGGCTGCCGGAACGCCTCCACCAGCGATTCCATGTCGGCGATCGGCTGGCCGTTCACTTCCGTGACGATCCGGTTGCCGACGTTTTCGTAGCCGATGGTGGCCGGGGTGGCGATGACGCGGCTCAGGAAGATGAGGCGGTTGCGGCCTTCCTCGTAGTCCTCGGGGTTGCGCAGGGCGTCAAGGAGGCCCAGCGGGGCCCGCGTCTGCCACTTGTCGCCGTAGGCCTCGAGGTACTGGCGCGAGAGCTCCTGGAAGACGAGGCCCCCCTTGATGAGGTAGGCCGGGGGGCTGTCGTGGATGTGATCGGGGATGAGCTTCTCGGGGGCGCGGCGGACGTTGGCGGTGATCGTCTCGGGCTTGCCTTCCCGCAGGATGTCGAGCTTGAGCGCGTCGCCGACCTTCTTCATCCCGCGGACGAGGTGGCTCCAGAAGAGGCGGCCGTAGAGCGGATCGTCGTAGTAACCGCGGCGGTCGATGGCCTTGCCGTCGATGCGCAGGATGACGTCCCCGGCCTCCAGCCCCGAGTCGTTGGCGGCGCTCCCGGGCACGACCCGCGAGATGTAGATTCCGCCCTGGTCGTCGGTGAGGCCGAGGTAATCGCGAAAGAGGGGGTCTTCGGTGAGCACGGTGGCGATGCCGAGCGAGGGAAATCCCTCGTAGGTCCCGTCTTTGACGTCCGCCAGGAAGGATTCGATGATCTCGGGCGCCACCACATCGCTGATCTGGTCCTTCGAGCTGTAGCTCGTCAGGACGCCGATGAGCTTTCCATCGCGGGTCACCGGCAGGGTGTAGGAACTCGAGGCCGACTGCATCGAGGCCTTCACCTCGTAGGCGAGGAAGTAGTGTCCCTCGATGAAGGTCGAGAGCAGGTCGACGGAGCGCACCGTCCCGGAGGTCCGGATGGCCTCCCCGTTGTCCTCCAGTTGCCAGATGTTGACGGTCTCGCCGATGGTGACGGCGCCGTTCGGGCGGAGCGGCTTGATGTCCTGGAGCCACCCCGCGAGGGCCGGGTCCTCGGGGGCGAGGAGGGCGAGGTTCGCCTCGTAGTCGAGGGCGAGGACGGTGGCCGGCGCGGTGCGCGTCCCGTCGGACGATTCCAGTTCGATGTAGGTCGCGTCGGCCGCCATCTCGGCGGTGGTGAGGATGCGCTTCCCGGGGAGCACCGCCCCGAGGCCGCGGCGGCGGACCGGGTTGGTCCGTTCCCACGGCTGCGCCGCGCTGTAGGATTGCAGGGTGGAATTGACGCGCACCAGCCCCTTCGGCTTCGCGGCGCCCGCGGCCCCCTTGTTCTGCGCGAGGCCGGCGGGCGACACCGCGAGGAGGGCGAGGAGGGTGATCAGGATGGTTCTCATGGTGACTATTCCGCGGAGACGGGGGCTTCGTCGAGGAAGTAGGGACGGTAGATGCCGGCGCTCTGCATGATGCGCTCGCTGGCGGCCTTCGCCTCGGCCGACGGGATGACGATCGGCCGGGGCACGCCCTCGAGCTTGATCTCGATGAATTCCGGGGGATCCGGGGCGTAAAGGAGGGCGTGGGCGTGGCGGAGGTTCTTCACCTTCGTGCCGTTGATCTCGTTCACCACCGAGCCCGCGAAGCCCGTGATGAAGGTCGTCAGGCGGTCGCTCTCGATGCGGGTCAGGATCACGACGTCCTCCCGCTCCTTGAAGAGGGCATCCTTGACGTAGTTCTGGTAGATCTTGCGGACCCGCGGACTTTCGAACTGGTAGGTCGCGTAGAGATTGAAGTCGAGGGGCTGGAAGACGAGTCCCGCGAAGAACACGTAGCGCGGACGCTCGCCGTAGCGCATGGCGAAGATGCGGGCATGGGGGAAGGGCTTGAGGGTGATCGTGGCGGAGCGCTGGTCCTCGCCGCGGCGGTAGTCGAGCTCGACCGTGTCGCCCGCGAACTTGCGTTCCACGATCTCGTGGAGGACGACCTTCTCGCCGTCGACGGTGATGTTTCCGGAGTTGTCGATCTTCTTGCCGTCAATGGCGAGGAGGACATCCCCGGCCTCGAGGATGCCGTCGCAGGGGCCTTCGGGGAGCACCGAGGCGACCAGCACGCCGAAGCCGTCGTCGGGGAGGCCGAGGGCGGCGCGCATGGCGGGATTGTGGAGGGGAAACTCGGTCACCCCGAGGTCGACATACTTGTCGTAGGTGCCGTCCGCGACGTCCTTGAGGAAGCGGCGGATGACCGGGGTGGGAATGATGTAGCCCGTGTTGTCGGCCTGGCGCAGGCCCTGGAAGGCGACCCCCACCACCTTGCCGTCCTGCAGGACGGGCCCACCCGAATTGCCGGGGTTGATGGCGGCGTCGATCTGGACCACGAGGTGGGAATCGACCCGCGAATGCGAGTAGGGCCGGAAATCGATCCGGGAGACCACGCCCCGCGTGACCGAAATGCGGTCTCCGCCGACCGGGTAGCCGATGGCGCGCACCTGGCTTTCGAGGGGCGGGACCCCGCCGAACTCGAGGTAGGGAAGGTCATCGAAGGGGGTGAAGTCCTCCACGGCGAGGAGGGCCAGATCGCAGTCGTGGGCGATGTGGATCACCCGCGCCGGGAATTTCTGCGCGGAGCCGCGTTTCGTGATGAGGATGCGGCGGGCATTCGACACGACGTGGGCGTTGGTGAGGAAGCGGTTGTTGCCGATGAGGAAGCCGGTTCCGGTGCCGCCACTGAAGCGGCCCGAGTTCCACGGGGTGCGGTAGTCGGCGACCTGGGTGGCGACCTCGACCCGCACGACCGACCGGTAGATGTCGGACGGGGGCGGGGGCGGGACGGGGGCTTCGAGATCCGCCCCCGTGGCCTCCGCGACGAGCGGGAGGGTCTTCTCGGCTGAAATCGGCGGGATGAAGAGCAGGGCGCCAAGCAGCGCCGGCAGGAGGCGACTCATGGGGGGAAACTAGGGCGGATTTGCCCCGAATAAAGGGCAAACTTGGCGTGCCCGGAAGGCTCCGCCGGACCGGGCCACGGCCGCCCGGCAGGGCCGCCCGGCGGGAGGCGGGACGGGGGCGGGCCCGCGCCGCGGATCGAAGCGCTCCCGGACGGAGGGCAGCCTCGCGGGGACTCGTGAAATCGGGCAGTTCCGCATCGACAAGGCGGGCCGGGGGCGCTTGGATCGCGGTCCGCCCCGTCCTAAGATGTTTACCACCACTTGATTATGGGTCGTCAACGCCGGAGCCTCGTCACCCGCTACCGTTTCATTGCCTGGCTGTCGCTGGGCCGCTGGATCCTGCTTGCCGCCGGCGCGACCTGCCTCGCGAGGGCGTATTTCGAGCATGAGACCGGGTTCCTGATTCCCGCCGCGATCTGCGGGGCGGCCTTCCTCGGGTCGGTGGTGGTCTTCATGATCGAGGCCGGGCAGGTGCGGTGCCTGATGTGCCGCCAGGTCCTGCTGCGCAACATGCGTTGCGAGAAGCATCCCGAGGCGAGGCGCTTTCTCGGGAGCCCCACCTTGCGCACCACCCTCGCGGTGGCCGTTTCCCCCGCCAAGATCCGCTGCCACTATTGCGGCGGTCGCTTTCGCATGACCGGGAAGCACTCCCGCCGCCGGGAGCAATCGTCCGGGCAGGCCCGCGCCGCGTCGCTTCCCCCTAGACGTTGAAGCGGAACTCGATGACGTCGCCGTCCTGCACGACGTAATCCTTCCCCTCGATGCGCAACTTGCCGGCGTCCCGCGCCGCGGACTTCGATCCGGCCGTGACAAGATCCTCGTAGGCGGCCACCTCGGCGGCGATGAAGCCGCGCTCGAAGTCGGTATGGATCACGCCCGCCGCGGCCGGGGCCTTCGCTCCGCTGGGAATCGTCCAGGCCCGCGTTTCCTTTTCGCCGGTGGTGAGGTAGGTGCGCAGGCCGAGGAGTTCGTAGACGGCCTTGATGAGAGCCGAGACGCCGGAATCCCGCACCCCCATCCCGGCGAGAAACTCGTCCGCCTCGGCCGGGTCGAGTTCCATCAGTTCCTCCTCGATGCGGGCCGAAATCACGATCGCCTGGGCGCCGTGGGTGTCGGCCGCGTAGTCCCGCACCTTCGACACGAGGGGGTGCCCGCCGGGATCGTCGAGCGCCGCGGCGAGCTCGTTCTCGGCGACGTTGCAGGCGAAGATGGTCGGCTTGGAGGAGAGCAGGAAGAACTCGCGCATGACGAGCTGCTCCTCGGCGGAGAGTTCGAGCGTCAGGGCGGGCTTGCCGGCGTCAAGGTGGGGGACGAGCTTCGCGATGACGGCCAGTTCGCGGACGGCCTCCTTGTCGCCGCCCTTCGCCTTCTTCTCCCGCGAGGCCTGGCGCTTCTCGAGGGCCGCGAGGTCGGCCAGGAGCAGCTCGGAATTGATGATCTCGATGTCGCGGCGGGGGTCGACGTTGCCGAGCTCGTGGATGATGTCGTCGTTCTCGAAACACCGCACCACCTGGACGATGGCGTCGACCTCCCGGATGTTGGCGAGAAACTTGTTTCCCAGCCCGGCGCCTTCACTGGCGCCTTCCACCAGCCCGGCGATGTCGACGAACTCGATGGCGGTGGGGATGAGTTCCTTGGAGCCCGATATCCGGGAGAGCGTGTCGAGGCGCTCGTCCGGCACGGTGACCACCCCGATGTTCGGGTCGATCGTGCAAAACGGGTAGTTCTCCGCCTGCGCCTTGCGCGTGCGGGTCACGGCGTTGAACAACGTCGATTTGCCGACGTTGGGAAGTCCGACGATGCCTGCCTTCAACATGAGGCCGGGCGTGTAGCCGATCGGACCCCCGCTGGAAACCGCGAAATGAGGAATTGCGGGGCGGACCTTACTCGATGGAGAAGGTCTGCGGGATGTCGGTCCGGCTGCGGATCGAGTCCACGGGGGAGGCGCCGGGAAGATCGCCCTCGATATCGAGGACGGCCTGGAATCCGCTGCCCTTGGAGGGCAGGAGGCTTCCGTCCAGCGCCAGCCCGCCTGCCGGGAGGCTCGGCGGGGTGTAGTCGACCGGGTGCCGCGCGGGGCGCTGACTGGAATCCCGGTAGGCGAATTGCTCCTGGGAGGCGTCTTGCAGGGTTTCCTCGCGCACTTCCACCACCGGCGGGGCGTGCCGGAACGGGTTGAAGTCATCGAGGGACCAGCCGGGGAAATTATGAGTCGACACGGCGTCCTTTGAGCAGGACGTCACCAGCGGAATAGCAATGAGGATTGCGAAAAGGCGCATAGCGGAGAGGAGGTTTGAACAACTTCGAGGGGGTCGGACCGTCCGCAAGGGCTGGTCCGCCGCGAAGTGTGCTCAGGACCGGATACGATAGGGAACTCTTTTTTTCAACCGGGCCGTTTATGATCCACCAATCCAGACGATCATGTGACCCTAAGTAACTCCCCGGCGCGTTCGGGGGAGCCGCCGGTGAGGGCACGGAGTTCAGCGCTGCACGAGGCCGACAAAATTGCGGACCGGGTCCACCTCGTGGAGGTAGAAGGGGTGGTTTTCAGACTTCACCCACAGGGCCGCCGACGAGCCGTCGCCGAGACTGAGGGCGGCGTGGACCTTGAAGGGCGTGAAGCGCTCCGCATCGGCGAGGATCTTGGCGAGGGCCGCGAGGCTTGTCGGGGGCGCATAGCCGAGGGCCCACCGGTGACCGCCATCCGTCACGATGAAGGTCCGGCGGGCGTGCTTCCGGGACGAGAGGCCCGTGACCGCCTTGCCGTTCTCCACCAGGAACGGTCCGGCCTGCACGAGATTCCGGGCTTGGGACGCGCCATTGCCGAAAAAACTGGGGGCCCGGAGAATCCGCAGGCGCTCGCCATCCTGCACCAAAACCCCTTCCGTCATCTCGCCCTTGCCGCTCGGCGCGCCGATCTTCTTCCCGTCGGCCACCACCAGTCCGAGCGGGGTGCCCTTGGGGTCGAAGTGGCCGCCGGTGGCGCCCGCCACGCAGCCGTGCGCCACCATCGCCGCCCCGAGGTGCTCGTGCGCCTGCGCGTCGAGGCCGCCCTGGTCGATGATCTGCATGCTCACCTCGCGGGCATCGAAAACGTAGAGATACAGCGTCCCGGTGGCCCCGCGCGGTCCGATGGGGACCTCAAGTTTCGCAAGGTCTGCAGCGGCCGATCCTGCCAGCAGCGGGCAGGCGGCCATGACGAGGCGCAGGGTGTTCATGGTGTGCGTTCCCGTATAATAACATAATTTCGGACCGGTTTGTTCCAAAATTGTCGGGTCGAGACGGGTCCTCCCCTGACGGCGGGGGAAATCCAGAGGTCTGACGACGATCCGCCGTCGAGATTCAGGGCGGTCCGGAGACGCATTTCCGGAATCGGTTGGGTGGCGAGGCCCGCGGCGAGGCCGGCCAGGCTCGCGGACCGCACATAGGCGATCACCCAGTGATGTCCGCCATCCCATGCGATGAAGGAACGGGGGCGTTCCGGGTCCTTGGAGAGACCGCCGACGGCTTTCCCGGCATCCAGCAGGAGGGGGCCGGCCTGGAGAAGATGTTCGGCGGGGCGGCGGGGCGACCACTTCTCGCGGCGCGCCAGGCCCGACCGCGCCGCGGTGACGATCAGCACGCCGGAGGTCAGCGACGAGGAGCCATTCCAAGCGCCGTAAAGATTGCCGTTCTCCACGACGAGCCCGAGGGGTTTTCCTTCCGGGGTGAAGAAGCCGCCGTTGATGGCGGCAATGGCGTCGTGGTCCGCGGCCGCCACCGCCGCGGTTTGCCATTCGCTGTTCAGTCCGGCGGATTTGTCCGCGACGGCGATCTCGCATCGCCGGTCGTCGAAGACGAGGTAGGAGATGGTCATGCCGTCCACCGTGATCCGGCGGGCCGCTGTTGCGAGGAGGTCCGCGGCGGGGGCCGGAGCGGGACGGGCCGCCGGGGCCGGGGCGGGGCCGGCGTTCGCGGCGGGTGGGGGAAGCATGGGGGGAGCCTCCGGGGCCCGGCGCTGGACCTCCGTGGCCGGACCGCCCCCGGTGGGAATCAAGGGACCGTCGGATCCGAGGAGCGTCGGGCCCGCGAGACCGGAACGCCGGGCGCCGCCCGGCGTGCAGGCCGCCAGGCCAAGAGCCGCGAGGAGGCACAACAGACGCATGCCCGACAGGGAACACGCCGCGGAGGGCACCGCAAGGAGCAAAGGCGCCGGAAGCACGGGGGCTACGCCGGGGCGCGGTAGAGGCGCAGGCGCTCCACTTCGCTGACGGTCTCGAATCCCTGCGCTTCGAGAATGTGGCGGCAGATCAGTTGTTCGCGATCCCGTTCGCAGTCGTGGAGGGCGACCAGTCCGCCCGCCCGCACCGCGCGGGTGGCGGCGAAGGTGCTCTGGTGGCGGCCGGTGGTGGGTCCCCAGGGCCCGTCCACGAAGGCGAGGTCCCAGCTGCGGTCGGCGAGGTCCGCGGCGGGATCGGGAAGCGCGAGGGCCTCGAGGGCGTAATCCGCCGCGGCCCAGTCGTCGAACGGGAGGGCGTAGCGGACCTGGCGAATCGCGCGGCCTCCGGTGGTCGCTGCGATCTTCCCGATCCACTCCGGGTTGTCCTCGAGGAAGAGCGTCGTTCCGCCGGCATTCGCCTCGATCCATGCCGCGGAGTCCTCCCCGACCCCGAAGACGAGGAGGCGGGCCGGGGCGCGGGCCCGGACTTCGCGGGCGAAGTGAAGATACTCCGCAAGGGTGCACCCGTTCTTGTGCCCGCCGATGGGGGCGAAAATCTCCTCGAGGGGCCGGGGCGGATGGGGCGCGGACGACATGGCGGGACAGGGGCGCGCGGAGCGCTCGTCCGCCATCAACCACCCCCGGCCGGAGGCCGCAAGACGCAATGTGCGCCTGGGAGCGCGGACGGCCCGTCCGCCACCGGCCCCCTCCGGCCGGAGGCCGCAAGAAGGGGTAGGAAGGAGCGTTGGGGAGCGCAAGGCGCGCAAGAGGGCCGACGCAGGGCCTGCGAGCCGGCGGAGGTCCAGGCCTCTTTGATGAGCAGCCTGCGGCTGTCGTATGCTTGGTGGCGGACGAGCCGTCCGCGCTCCCAGGGGGGGGAGCCTCGTTGACTTGCAGCCTGCGGTGGGGGCCTTGGTGGTGGCGGACGGGCCGTCCGCGCTCCCAGGGCTACAACGGGCGCCGGTCGATGCGCCAGAAGTGGTGCCGCCGGTCGAGGCGGACCGGCAGCCGGAACTCTTCGACGCGATCGGGGAAACGGGAGGTGAACTCGCGCACGTCGGTCCAGCGGTGGGTGGCGCCGAGGCCGCCGGTGTCCTGGAGGACATACTTGTGCCCCGGCTTGGCCTTCACGAGGACGTAGGGACCCCCGCCGCCGGGAGAGGGGAGGGCGATGACCTCCGGCGCGGCCGGAAGGCTGGGGATGAAGGTCGCCACGGCATGACGCCAGAAGGCGTAGTTCTCGAGGTCGGTGGCCTCGTCCGTCCCGATGTCGCTCTCGAGTTGCAGCATGACCGTTTCGAAGCTGGCGTAGTCCGCCCAGAGCTGGCCGGGGCCGGTCTTGGGCTGGATCCCGACCACCACCTCGCCCGGAAAAGTGCCGCTGCGTTCGAAGGCCGTGGCGGTCTGCAGGGCCGACGAACTGCTCTTCGAAAAGGTCATGATGGAGAGCCCCTCGAGGCTGTTGGCGAGGTCGGCGTACCAGTCGTTGCGGTCGGTGGTGTCGGCCCACGCCACCGAGCCGCCATCCGCGGGGAGCTTGTCCCAGAAGAACGGGATGTCGGCGTAGATCGGGATCGAGGCGAAGCCGGCCGTGTCGAGCTGGGTGCGGATCGCGGCAAAGACGGCGGCGAGGTCGTCGAGCAGGGCGCGCTTGTCGGTCCCCGTCGTGTCGCTGTCCCACACGTAGGTCCCCTGCGGTTCGAGATCGAGGTGCAGGGCGTCGAACTGCTTGGCGGGATTGCTCGCGAAGAGGATGTTGAAGTCGATGAGGCGCTCCGCGATCTTGTCCTGGAGGTCGGCGACCTCCGCCGGAATGTGGACCGCGGTGCCGTCGATGAGGAGTTGCGACTCGATCCCGGCGGCATCGAGCTCGGCATTCCAGTCGGCGATGGTGCCGGGTTCCGAGACCGGGCGGTTCTGGTAACTCCCGTAGACGCGCTTCACGCCGTAGGTCGTCATGAAGCTCACGGCGATGAGTTCCTCCAGCGGATCGCCGACGACGTCGATGGAGCCGTGGGTGCTCGGGGCGCCGCCCGGCAGGGTGGTGCTTCCCCAGAACCACAGGCCGCGGTTCGGGGCGCCCTCCGCCCAAAAGACCGGGGCGAGAGCGAGAACGAGGAGGAAAAGGAACCGGCGCATCTCCCCCTCAACCGCAGCCCGGCGCGCTCGTTTCCAAATATTCCGCCCGGGGGCGCGGCCTCCGCGGCCTTCGCGGGAGCGGACTGCGGTCTCTCCGGCCATGGCCCCCTACAACTCGTCGACGCGCTGGTCGAGGAGGGCCGGCCAGTCGGTCGGGTTCGCGTTGCGGTCGAAGGCCGTCGGGTTGGCGAGATCGACCCGCTCGTTCTTGGTGTCGCCGAAATGTTCGTAGCGGCGGGTGCCCCCGGCGGTGACGCGCAGGTGCACCGTGCCGGAGGCGTGCGTCAGGACCGCCATCTTGCCGTCGTCCGAGTCGAACTTCGCGAAGATCGCGGAACCGGTCAGGTCGGGAAGGTGGTGCCGGCCGTCCGGTTCGGAGGAAACAATGACCTCGCGGGGGGCGAGGCGGTCGATGCGTTCCCACTGCGTGCCGTTGGCGCTGCCGTGGTGGGCGGAGCGCAGCACCTGGCAGTCGTCCTCGAGGAGCCGGGCCTCGTCGAACGCCGCCCAGTTCTCCATCTGGGCGTCGGCCGCGATGATCATCCGGAAGCGCTGCCGCCACGTGATGCGCCCCATGATCGAGAGGTGGTTCGGGTTGAAGACATTGGCGTCCTGCAGGTTGCGGACCATCCCGGTGCTGGCCCCCAGCAGCTCGATGAACGGCGCATCGGGATCGATCTCGTGGTTGCCGGTGCCCGCCACGGGGACGGTGGACCCGTCGGGATACCAGCGGCTGTATCCCGAGAGGAAGGTGACATTGGCGGTTTGCGCGCTGAGGTGCGCGATGAGCCGGCGGTAGGTCGGCGGCCCCATGCCGGCGGTGTGCCAGAACGGCGCCACCGTGGCCTGCTGGATGTTGCGGTCGAGGGCGAGGCGGTTCCCGCCCCGGAAGTGGTCGTCGTGCGGGTGGGTGATGACGAGGTGCTCGATCGTGCCGTCCAATCCGAGGTCGTCGAGAAGGGCCTGCAGCTTGTCGGGCCGGACGGCATCCACGACCATGACATTTCCCTGCGGGGAGACGATCACGGTGGTGTCCCCCTGGCCCACGTTGAGCATGTAGACGTGCAGATCTCCGTCGGCGGTGGCGGCCATGGTCCCTATTCGCCCTCCCGGTTCTGGTTGAGGCGGATGAAGAGCTCCTGGGCGGGTTCTCCCTTCTGCATCTTGATCTTGCCGAAGTCCTGGGCGTCGAGCGTCTTGCGCCGGTTCACTCCCTTCGTGCGCATCCGTTTCAAGGCCGATTTCAGCCGTCGTTGGTGGCTCTCCCGGGCCTTCTGGAACTTGCGGCGGGCTTTCAGGGGGACCTGCACGTGGACCGGGGCGGGAGCGCGGAGGGAGCGCATCCCGCGGGGGAGGCTGAGCGGCGGGGGCGCGGCCTCCTCGACCACGGGGAGATTCTCCTCGATGACCCCCGCCGGAATGAAGCCCGCCGCGGTCGTCTTCTGCCAGTTCCGCGTGTCGGTCCAGATCGCATAGAAGGCGTTCCGCAGCGCTTCCGGGTCGTGCGCCGGCCGATAGCCGTAATCATGGTGGAACTCGGCGAAGTCCGTCTCGCTGCAGGTCAGGTCGGCGCCGTCCGGATAGTCGTAGAGGACCTTCTTGTCGGCCTTCCCCTCCGCGACGAGCCGCTCGAGTTCGTTCGCCGGAATCGAGTAGATCAGGCGGAACTCGCAGTTGCTGCACTCGTAGTAATAGACCGGTTCGGCGGGAACTTCGACTGGCATGGGAAGCGGAACGTTGCGCCCTGTTAGGGCGTCCGCAGTGTTCAAGGACGCCGGGGGATGTCAACCCCGCGGATGGCGGGGGCCTCCCTCCCCGGTGGGGGGCGGCGCTTCCGGTCGGGTGGCCCGGTCCGCAAGAGGCAGAGCCGCAGCGGGTCCCGCCCGGCGGGACCGTCCCGTGGTGGGGCGGGCCGGGGGACTCACCCGATCCCGACGTGAAGCGGGCCGGCCCCGAAAGGCCGGCCCGTTGCTTGCGGACGGTCTGAACTTTTTCGTTCAGTATAGTTTGTGATGTTCAGGTTCTGACGGTCCGAAAAGTGTCCCGACTGGGCGCCCCGCGAGGACCTGCCATCCTCGCGGGGCTATGTGATGTCGAGGAGGTGGGATGGAAATCGCATGCGCCGTGCCAAGTGGCATCTCGCCGCCAGATCCCCCGGTTTCCGCGGAAAACCTGGTCCCGACGGCCCGCTGCCGGCGGATCCCCCCGCGCCGGGGGCGCACCCTGCGCTCCGCAGGGTTCACAATGCAATTATCCGGGGGGGCGGCGCTACTTCGCGGCGACTCCGAGGAGCGTCTGGAAGTGGGGGGGCTCCGGTTCGCGGTCGACGATGGCGGTTTCGACGTCGCGGAAGCCGGCTGCTTCGAGGAGGTCGCCGAGCTCCACTTCGGCGAAGCCGAGGTGGGTGTCGGCGTAGAGCTCGCGGGCCTTCTCGAACCCGTGCTGGAGGAGGTCGAGGACGATGAGGTGCCCGCCCTTCTTCAGGATGCGGAAGGCCTCCGCGATGGCCTTGCCCGGATCGGCGGCGTGATGCAGGGCCTGCGAGAAGACCGCGAGGTCCACGCTCCTTGTGTCGATCGGGAGTTCCTCGATGTCCCCGAGCCGGTACTCGAGGTTGGGGAGATCATGTTGCTTCGCCAATTTTGTGCCGAAGGCGACCATCTTCGGCGAGTGGTCCACCGCGATGACCTTCTCGGCGCGCTTCGCCATGAGCTGCGCGAGGGTCCCTTCGCCCGCCCCGAGGTCGGCCACGGTTTTGAAGGTGTGGACCTTGAGGAGCCCTTCGGCGAGGGCCTTCCAGCTGCGGCCGGGGACGTAGCTGCGGCCGAACTTGCCGGCGAGCTCGTCGAAATAGGCGCGGGTCTTGTCCTTCCGCTTCCGCAGGACGTGCTTCAGGGCCGCGGCGTCCTTCTTCGCTTCCGGTAATTCCCGGGCCGCCTTGGTGGCGATGTCGAGGAGCTCCCCGGAGGCCTTCCCGGCATAGATGTTGTTCTTCCCCGACCGGTGGTTGGCCACGAGACCTTCCTTCTTGAGCTGCGCCAGCTGCGTCGATATCCGCGACTGCCCCATCCCGAGGATCTCCTGCAGCTCCGCCACCGAAAGGGCCTCCGCGGCCAGTAAAATCAGGAGCCGCAGCCGGGTCGGATCCGCGATCAGTTTCAGGGATTTCAGGATTGACGCCATGGGGAATGGGGGTAGCTTCGCATCAACGAATCACGATTCGTTGATATTAATTTCTCACAACGTCATGGCAAAGTCATTCATTTTTTCCTCCGAATCGGTCACCGAAGGCCACCCCGACAAGGTTTCCGACACCATCAGCGACTACATCCTCGACAAGTGTCTCGAGAACGATCCCGCGAGCCGGGTGGCGTGCGAGACGATGGTGAAGGACAACATCGTGATCCTCGGCGGCGAGATCACGACCGATTCGAAGTTCAACTACCAGACGGCCGTCTACGAGGCCATCAAGGAGATCGGCTACACCTACGACGACTGCGCGTTCAACGCGGAGCGCTTCGCGTTCATCAACCTGCTCGGCCAGCAGTCGAGCGACATCGCGCAGGGGGTCGACGCCGAGAAGGCGGAAGGCAAGGAGACCGACGAGCAGGGGGCCGGCGACCAGGGGCTCATGTTCGGCTACGCCTGCAGGGAAACGCCGCAGCTCATGCCGGCCCCGATCCACTATTCCCACCAGCTCGGGCAGGAAGTGACCCGCCTGCGCAAGGACGGGGAGATCGAGTGGCTCCGCCCGGATTCCAAGACGCAGGTCTCGTGCCGCTACGAGGACGGGAAGGTGAAGTCCGTGACGGCGGTGGTGATTTCGACGCAGCACGCCGAGGGCGTCACGCACGCCGAGATCAAGAACGCCATGGTCGACAAGGTCATCAAGAAGGTCATCCCGGCCGAGCTCCTCACGAACGACACCGAGTTCCTCGTCAACCCGACCGGAAAGTTCGTCATCGGCGGACCGGTGGGGGACTGCGGGCTGACCGGCCGCAAGATCATCGTCGACACCTACGGCGGCATGGGCCGCCACGGCGGCGGGGCCTTCTCCGGCAAGGATCCCTCGAAGGTCGACCGGTCCGCGGCCTACATGTGCCGCTACGTCGCCAAGAACGTGGTGGCGGCCGGGCTGGCGGAGCGATGCGAGCTGCAGGTGGCCTACGCCATCGGCCACCCGCGCCCGGTGAGCGTGCACGTCGACACCTTCGGGACCAACGAGGTCGATGAAGGGGCCATCGTGCAGGCCATCCACGACGTCTTTTCCTTCAAGCCGGCCGACATCGTCCGGCAACTCGACCTCCTGCGCCCGATCTACCGCAAGACGACCAACTACGGGCACTTCGGCCGCGAGGACGCCGGGCTGCCGTGGGAGGAGACCGACCAGGTCGCCGCCCTCAAGGGCGCCCTTAGCGTGACCGCCTGAGGAGATGCAATTTTCCAGACCCCAGACCCAATACAGACAAAACAGATGAGCGCAGTAGCAGAGGAGCCCCAGGTTTCAAATTACAAGGTGGCCGACATCGGTCTCGCCGATTTCGGGCGGAAGGAGATCGAGATCGCGGAGCACGAGATGCCCGGGTTGGTTTCGGTGCGGGAGAAGTACGGCAAGGACAAGCCGCTCGACGGGGTGCGCGTCATGGGATCGCTGCACATGACGATCCAGACGGCGGTCCTGATCGAGTCGCTGAAGGCCCTCGGGGCGGACGTCCGCTGGTGTTCCTGCAACATCTTCTCGACCCAGGACCACGCCGCCGCCGCGATCGCGGAGTCGGGCACCCCGGTGTTCGCCTGGAAGGGCGAGACGCTCGAGGAGTACTGGTGGTGCACCTGGCAGGCCCTGCAGTTCCCGGGCGGCAAGGGGCCGCAATTGATCGTGGACGACGGCGGGGACGCCACCCTCCTGATCCACAAGGGCTATGAGCTGGAGGATGGCAGCGACTGGGTGAACACCCCGTCCGGCAATCACGAGGAGCAGGTCATCAAGGATCTCCTCAAGCAGATCCACGCCGACCATCCGGGAATTTTCCACGAGTGGGTGAAGGAGCTGAAGGGGGTCTCGGAGGAGACCACCACCGGCGTGCACCGCCTCTACCAGATGCAGCGCGACGGCAAGCTTCTCTTCCCCGCGATCAACGTGAACGACTCCGTGACGAAGTCGAAGTTCGACAACCTCTACGGCTGCCGCGAGTCGCTCATCGACGGCATCAAGCGCGCCACCGACGTCATGATCTCCGGCAAGGTCGGGGTGGTGTGCGGCTACGGCGACGTGGGCAAGGGATGCGCCCAGGCCCTCCGGGCCCAGGGTGCGCAGGTGGTGGTCACGGAGGTCGACCCGATTTGCGCCCTGCAGGCCGCGATGGAGGGATTTCGCGTCCTGACGGTGGAAGACACCCTCGGGTGGGGGGACATCTACGTCACCACCACGGGCAACTTCGACATCATCCGCGCCGAGCACATGGAGAAGATGAAGGACCAGGCCATCGTGTGCAACATCGGCCACTTCGACAACGAGATCCAGATCGACAAGCTCGATGCCCTTTCCGGGATCCAGAAGACCAACATCAAGCCGCAGGTCGACCGCTACACCTTCGCGAACGGCAACTGCATCTACATGCTGGCGGAAGGCCGCCTCGTGAACCTCGGTTGTGCCACCGGCCACCCGAGCTTCGTGATGTCCAACAGCTTCACGAACCAGTGCCTCGCGCAGATCGATCTCTGGGAGAACCGCGAGAAGCGCGAGATCGGCGTGACCGTCCTGCCGAAGCACCTCGACGAGGAAGTGGCCCGCCTGCACCTCGAGAAGATCGGCTGCAAGCTGACGAAGCTCACCAAGGAGCAGGCCGACTACATCGACGTCCCCGTGGAGGGACCCTACAAGCCGGAGCACTACCGCTACTAGCCGCGGGCCGCGACCGGGCCATGATCAGGCGGCGGCCGGCAAGGCCGCCGTTTTTTTTTGTCGGGGCGGGAGTTGGCCGCGGTCCCGGAACTCGGGACTTGCAGCGCGGGTCCGCCGGGTTTAGGAAAAGGGTGATGGCGGTCGAACGTTACATGTGCCCGAGTTGCGGGACGGAGGTGGAAGTCGGGAGCAAGTGCACCGGTTGTCCGCCGGAGAAGAAGCGCCGGAAGCTGCGCGAAAAGGCGGCCGTGGCCCGGAAAAAGGCCTGGCAGCAGGGGCAGGTCTACGACGGTCTCGGGCTTCCGGACGACGAATTCGACTACGAAGGGTTCGTGCAGCGCGAGTTCGGCGGCAAGCCCCACCGGCAAGTCGGCCTCAAGTGGTACTGGTGGGTGACGGGAGCGGTCCTCGCGGGCGCCATGGCGGTGGCCCTCTTCGGGGGCCTCTGGTAGCCGTCGGGCCCCTACATTTCCAGCACCGCGATCTCGCGGAACTGGACGTGCATGTCCTGCCCGCCGTGGAGCTGGAGGGCGAAGTGCCCCTCCTTCAGGCACGCCGCGTCGCCGAGGAGCTCGGTCACGGTCACGCCATTGATCGAAACGGTGATGTCGTCGCCGATGGCGGTGACGGTCAGGAGGTTCCAGTCGCCGGGTTTGAAGACGCGCTTGATGAGGGCCGGGTCGGGTTTCCGGACCCAGGCCCGCCGGGCGGTTTCGTAGAGGCCGCCCACCTCGGGAGTGTTGTCGACCTCGGCCTGGAACCCCTGCACGCCGACCTTTGACGCGGTCTTCCGGACGCGGAAGTAGAATCCCGAATCGCCCGTGGTGACCTTGAACTGGGCACGGACGACAAAGTCGCTGAAGGTCCGGTCGGAGAAGAGCAGGCCGTGACGGGTTTCGTCCTTTCCGGAGGTGCCCGTGATGGTGCCGTCGATGACCTCCCACTTCCCGCCCGGGGCGGGGGACCAGCCGGCCAGGTCCTTGCCGTTGAAGAGCGGCTGCCAGCGCGATGGTTCGGCCCCGGCATAGAGCGGCAGGAGGGCGGCCATGATGAGGATCGGTTTCACGAGAAGTGTTTCCGGAGGAGGGCGAGCGATTTCGGGATGCCGGCGAGGGGATCCTCCTTGCCCTCGAACTCGAGGGAGACGTAGCCCCGGAACCCGGCGGTGCGCATGATCTTCGCGATGCGCCCGTAGTCGAGGTCGAGGGTATACCAGCGGCCGCCGCCGAAGTAGGTCTTGGCCTGCAGGAGGACCGTCTGCGGCGCCAGTTGCGCCAGCCGGTCGTAGGGGTCCTCGAGGAAATTGCCGGTGTCGAGGGTGACCTGCAGCCAGGGCGAATCGATGGTGTCCACCACGCGCTGCACGCCCTCCGGGGTGACCCCCAGCCCCCAGTGGTTCTCGAGGCCCATCACCACGCCGCGCTTCGCCGCTTCGGGAACGAGCGACCGGTAGGCGTCGATCACCCACTTGTAGGCATCCTCCTCGGTGAATCCCTCCAGCGGTTCCTCGATCCCGCGCTTGGCCATGAGATCGTCGAAGTTCTTGGACGTCCCCCATGTGCCGGAGTTGACGCGGATCGTCGGGATGCCGAGCTGGTAGGCCTGCTCGAGACAGTCGAGGGTGTGCGCCACGTTCCGCTTCCGGACCTCCTCGTCGGGCGAGAGGAACCCCTGGTGGGTGGAAAAGCCCATGAGGTCTAGACCGAGCAGGAAGGCCTGCCGCTTGATCTTCTGCAGGGTGGCGCGGTCGGTCGAGACGAGCTGGCGCTGCAGGATCTCGAGGCCGTCGAAGCCCATCCGCGCGGCGTGATCGAGATTGGTTTCGAGGGGGCGCAACTCGTCGCGATGAAACGCCCAGAACGAGTACGACGAGACGCCGATCCGGTTCGGGCGGGAGGGGACGGCGGCGGCCTCCGCGGCGGCGTGGACTCGGGGTGCGGCGGCGACGGGAGCCGCGCCTCCCGCCATGGTCAGGAATCGCCTGCGGTCCATGGCGCCATCTTGACCGCCGGCGGCCCGGCATCAAGCGCCGGGAGGCGGCCCCGGCGCGCGTCCGCAGGTTCCCGGGACCCTCGCGGGGCGGCAGGCGGCGGGAGGCCGAAACCCGGTTGGCATTCGGTCTGAACGCCCGGAAACGATGAGATCTGCTTGAATTTCCGCATTTAGCGGAGATATTCACAATCAGGGGTTGGAAGACTTCAAAAATTATCATAAATCACCCCTTCCTGCCGCCGTTCCTGCCACCAGCCCTGTTCGTTGCCCCCCCCTGACCACATGGACCCTGACCCCCAGAGCAAGCAAGGTATTACATTTTTCTGCGGATCCTGCGGAGAAGAGATGACCGTCCCGCGGGACCAAGCGGGCGAGAAGTGCGCCTGTCCGGCATGCCGGGCGATGACCCTCGTGCCCGCCGCGGATTCGGAACAGGCGGCGAAGCCGGAGATCGCCTCGGTGCACGAGGAGATCATCAAGTTCTTCTGCATGCACTGCGGCCAGAAGCTGTCGAGTCCGGCGGCCTTCGTGGGACGGAGTTTCGATTGTCCATCGTGCGCCAAGAGCAACCAGGTCCCGGGGGAGAAGCCCGCGGAACCGGCGCGGCCCCAGCCCAAGGAGCTCATCAAGTTTTTCTGTTGTGGCTGCGGCCAGAAGCTCTCGGTCGACGGCAAGATCGCGGGGCACACGATTGATTGCCCGATTTGCTCGGCGCCGACCAAGGTTCCGGAGCCCGGGAAGATGCCCGCGCCCGAAGCGAAGCCCGCCGCCCCGGCGGCCGCGAAGCCGCCGCTTCCGCCGGTCGTCAACCGGCCCGCGGCATCGCCGGTCGCCAAGGA
>JABDMC010000272.1 GCA_013001695.1 Akkermansiaceae bacterium | reverse complement strand
GTTTGGTGGCGGATGGGCCGGCGGCGCTCCCGGGGGCCGGGTTGGTGGCGGATGGGCCGGCGGCGCTCCCGGGGGCCGGTCCTGGGCGAACCGGTGGTTGCGGGCCGGTTGCGGAGCTTCTAGCGTGCGCCATGCCCGCTGACGCGAATCCGGAGGCCGTGGAGGAACTGCGCGCCGTCACCGAGCGATTGGAAGCGATCGTTGCGGACCGTTCCGTCCTGGATCAATTGCCGGTGGAGGACCGGACCCGTCTCCTGACGGCCGCCGGGGCGGTGTTCTGCCCCGACGCCACCGAGCGGCGGCGGCACACGCGCGCCAGGCGGCGTCAATACAAGGCCTCCAAGATCGATGGCGACCAGGAGGTCCTCAACGACACCGGGATCCGGAAGCTGCGCCGCAAGCCGGTCTTCACGACGCCCAACGTCTACCCGCCGGCCGGGTTCGTGGACGGGGCGCCGGTCGCGGATCCCGAATTCCGCGAGGTCGCCGAACCGCAGAACTGCTACATCTGCAAAAGCGACTACGCGCGGATCCACCACTTCTACGATCAACTCTGTCCCGACTGCGCGGAGTTCAACTACGCGAAGCGCGGCGAGACCGCGGACCTCCGCGGGCGGGTGGCGCTCGTGACCGGCGGGCGGGTCAAGATCGGCTACCAGGCGGGGATCAAGCTGCTCCGGGCCGGGGCGTCGCTCGTCGTCACGACGCGATTTCCGCGCGACGCGGCGCAGCGCTACGCCGCCGAGGCGGACTTCGACGCATGGGGCGACCGCCTCGAGATCTACGGGCTCGATCTGCGGCACACGCCGAGCGTGGAGGCCTTCTGCGCACACCTCGACCGGACCCGCGAGCGGCTCGACTTCATCATCAGCAATGCCTGCCAGACGGTGCGGCGCCCGCCCGAATTCTACCGGCACATGATGGAGCTCGAGTCGGCGTCGCTCGGGAAGTTGCCGGCCCACGTGCAGGACCTGCTCGGCGGATACGAGGGGCTGCGCGGATACAACCTCCTCCCGGAAGGCGAGCCGGGGCTGGTGACGGCGAGGGATTCCGCGGTGGCGGGATTGACGCACGCCGCGGAGTTGTCGCAGGCGCCGCTGCTCGCCGAGGAGCTGACCGCGCAGGCGGCCCTCTTTCCGGAAGGGCGGCTCGACCAGGACCTCCAGCAGGTCGACCTCCGGGAACGCAATTCGTGGCGGCTGATGCTCGCGGAGGTGTCCTCGGTGGAGCTTCTCGAGACGCAGCTCGTCAATGCGGTGGCGCCCTTCGTGCTGAATGCGCGGCTGAAGCCGCTGATGCTGCGGGCCCCGGAACGCGACAAGCACATCGTGAACGTCTCGGTGGTCGAGGGGCAGTTCTACCGGAAGTTCAAGACGACCCGGCACCCGCACACCAACATGGCGAAGGCGGCGCTCAACATGATGACACGCACCTCCGCCGCCGAGTACCATGCGGACGGGATCCACATGAACAGCGTCGACACCGGCTGGGTGACCGACGAGGACCCGGTCGAGATCGCGGAACGCAAGACGTCCGAGCACCGCTTCCACCCGCCGCTCGACATCGTCGACGGGGCGGCCCGCATCGTGGACCCCATCGTCTCCGGCTTCCGCACCGGCGAACACGTCTGGGGGCAGTTCCTCAAGGACTACCGGCCGACCGACTGGTAAAAGCGCCGTCCCGGAACGCCATGGGAATTGTAGGGCGGGCGCCCCGCCTGCCGGGCCGGAGGAAAAGAGTTCCCCCCGGGAGGCCAATGGCAGGCGGCAGGCGGGATGGGGTGGGCCTTTGGCAGGCGGAGCGCCCGCCCTACAAAGGCGTCAATTCCTGGAGGAGGCGCCGTATCGGAACGCCCTGCGAATGCGCCTACTCCTCGAGGAGCTTGTCGAGGGCGGCGGTCATTTCATCGACCCGGAACCCGCGGGGGCCGCGGTCGCCGCGGTAGGCGATGGTGCCGTCGGGGGAGAGGATGAAGAGGCGGTCGGGGTGGCCGGCGAAGGCGTTGCCGACGGTGTCGCGCATGTCGTCGATGAGCAGCGGCAGGCTCAGATCCAGTTCGGCGACGCAGGACGACGCCGCCGCGCGGCGATCGTCGAGGGTCTTGTGTTGCTCGATCTCGATCTGGCGATTCGGCCGCGGCCCGTCACTGGCGTGCGCCTCCTTCAGGTAAACCAGGTAGAAGTCGACGTCCTTCTTGTATTTCTCGTAGGTGGCCTGCAGGCGCCCGGCCTGCCGCGTGAAGGGGCCTCATGTGTGGGACCCGAAGACGAGGACGGTGAGGCGCTCGGGCTTGTGCAACGCCACGGTCTCCTTCCCGTCGGGGGTTTTCGCGGAGACCTTGGGGATCTTGGTGCCCACCGCGGGGGCGCGGTCGGGGCCGCGCCGGTCCCGTTTGCCGGGGCCCTGGGCCGGGGCGGGGAGGGTCAGGGCAAGAAGGAAAAGCGCGAGAGAGAAGGCCTTCATGCGCGATGAAACCACCCCCGGGGCCGGGCGTTGCGGGGAAATCCGCCTGAAATCTACGGAGCCGTCGGGGCGAGCCGATACCACTGCTCGTTGACGGGATAGTAGGATGCCCCGGGAGGGGCGGTGGTGGGGAGGGTGTAGCCGGGGTCGTAGAAGTAGACGCGCCGTTCGTGGCCCTCACTGCAGTCGAAGACGCCGCGGACCGGCCGGCCATCGGCGGAGTACTCGAGATCGTTCACCACCTGGAGGTCGTCGGCGGCCTCGCGCATGGCTTTCCGGATCGCCTCGATGTCGCGGCGGGCGGTCTGGTCGAACGGCCGGCGGTTGCCGTCGAGGATCCCGGCGCAGCTCTCCTTGCTGTCGGTGGCGAAGCGGCCGCGGGCGTACTCGAGCGCCTGGCACCACGGTTGATGACGATAGGCGCGGACCCGGTAGGCGGCCAGGACCGGCAGGGTGGCTTGGAGGCGCATCACGTCTTTTTCAGCCGCCTTGGCCTCCCGGTCGCCGCACGCGGCGAGCAGGGGGACGAGGGGCGTGACCATCAAGAGGAGGGCACGGGGAAACATCGCAGAGTGGGTTGAACAGGGACATTACGCGTTGGGCGCGAGGGAGTTGTCAACTGTTCGATGTCCTATTGCCGATGTTGGATGTTGGATGTTCGATGTTGGATCTTGGATCTTGGATCTTGGATGTTGGATCCGCCTGAGGCGGATGGATGTTGGGCCCGGGCAGAACATCGGTCACACCCCTCGTCGGTCGATGCCTGGGAAGGCCGGGCGGTCAGGCGCCGGTCATGGTGGCGGGGTCGAGGGCGGCGGCCAGCTCGGCGGCGGTGATGCCGAGGTCGTCGAGGCGCTCGGTGCAGAGTTCGCGGACCGTCTTGCCGGTGGTGACGGACTCCTTGGCGATCGCCGAGGCCTGGTCGTAGCCGATGACCGGGGCCAGGGAGGTGACCATCGAGAGGGAGAATTCGATGAGCGACTGGCAGCGTTCCTCGTTGGCGGTGATCCCGTCGACGCACTTTTCGCGGAAGATCGTCGCGACGTTGGTGAGGAGGCGGATCGACTCGAGAATCGCCCTGGCCATGACGGGCATGAAGACGTTGAGCTCGAAATGCCCGTTGGCGCCGGACCACGTGACGGTCGACTGGTTGCCGAAGACGCGGGCCGCCACCATCGTGACGGCTTCCGGCATGACCGGGTTGACCTTGCCGGGCATGATCGACGAGCCGGGCTGGGTCGAGGGGAGGGAGATCTCGCCGATGGCGCAGCGCGGGCCGGACCCGAGGAGCCGGATGTCGTTGGCGATCTTGAACAGGGAGACCGCGATGGTGTTGAGCTGTCCGTGGGCTTCGACGAGGGCATCCTTGGCGGCCTGCGCCTCGAAGTGATTCCCGGCCTCCTGGAACGGGATGCCGGTCTTCTCCGCGATGAAGGCGATGGCCTTCGGCGGAAACTCGGGGTGGCAGTTGAGGCCGGTGCCCACCGCGGTGCCGCCGAGGGGAAGTTCGTGCAGGGCCTTGAGCGCCTTGTGGGTCCGGTCCACCCCGCGGGCGACCTGCTGCGCGTACCCGGAAAATTCCTGGCCGAGGCGCACCGGGGTGGCATCCATGAGATGGGTGCGGCCGATCTTGAGAACGTCCCAGAACTCCTTCGACTTCCTCGAGAGCGAGGCCTCGAGGGCGGCCAGCGCCGGGAGGAGGTCGTTCTTCAGGGCCGTCCCGGCGGCGATGTGCATGGCGGTCGGGAAGGTGTCGTTCGACGACTGGCCCTGGTTGACGTGGTCGTTGGGGTGCACCGGCTTCTCGTCGCGCGGGGCGTCGAGGGCCACTCCGGCGAGCTGCGCGCACCGGTTCGCGATGACCTCGTTGGCATTCATGTTCGTCGAGGTGCCGGAGCCCGTCTGGTAGACGTCGATCGGGAAATGGGCGTCGAGTTTCCCCTCGTGGACCTCCTGCGCGGCCTGCTCGATCAGGGCGGTCTTGGCCTTGTCGACATGGCCCAGCTCGCCGTTGACCCGCGCCGCGGCCCACTTGATGAGCCCGAAGGCATGGACGATGCCCGGGTCGACGGGCTCGTGCGAGACCGGGAAGTTCAGGACCGCCCGTTGCGTGGAGGCCCCGTAGAGGGCATCGGCGGGCACGGGCATCTCGCCCATGGAGTCTTTTTCTAATCTATCGGACATGGATTCAGGGGTGATTGACTTTTGATGGTGTGATCAACTGTTGAAATCGGATGATGTTCGATCTGCGATGTTAGATCTTGGATCTTGGATCTTGGATGTTGGATCTTGGATCTTGGATGTTGGATTCCAAGGATGGCATCACGTTTTGTGGTGTGTGGTGACGCCTTGTTTGAAGCGATTTAGCTTGCGGCCCAGGGTTTCC
>JABDMC010000264.1 GCA_013001695.1 Akkermansiaceae bacterium | reverse complement strand
CCACGCAAGTCCCCCCGCGAGGCCCATGGCCAGTTGTACGAATTCCGGTGGGCATTTCCATTCGGCCTCCGGCAGGCGGAGCGCCCGCCCTACAAGGCATGTGGGCGTTCCGGTGGGCATTTCCGTTCGGCCTCCGGCAGGCGGAGCGCCCGCCCTACAATGCATGTGGGCGTTCCGGTGGGCATTTCCATTCGGGTCCCGGCAGGCGGAGCGCCCGCCCGACAATGCATGTTGGCGTTCCGGTCGGGCATTTCCATTCGGGCCTCCGGCAGGCGGAGCGCCCGCCCTACAATTCATCGAGGCGATTCTTCACGGTGCGGGTGGCGGCCGCGATGTCGTCGGCCTGCAGGAGGGCCGAGACCATGACGATGCGGCGGGCCCCGGCGGCAAGGACCGCCTCGAGGTTGCCGGGATGAATGCCGCCGATGCAGAACACCGGGAGGTCCGCCCCGGGGCCACCCTGCACGCCACCCACATCCCCGAGGCCGATGCCCGGGCGCCCGGCCTTGGTGGGCGTGGGAAAGAGCGGTCCGAACCCGATGTAATCGAAACCTTCCTCCCGGGCCGCGGCCGCCTGGGCGGGGGAATGCGTGGAGCGCCCGACGAGGGCGTCCGCCCCGAGGAGCCGCCGCGCATCCCGGAGGGACCCGTCGTCCTGCCCGAGGTGCACGCCGGCGGCCCCCGCCTCCGCCGCAACCCGCGGAAAGTCGTTCACGATCAACGGCACCCCGGCAACGCGGCAGAGCGGCCGGAGGCGGCCCGCCATGGAGAGCACCTCGTCCTCCCCAAGGCCCTTGGCACGCAGCTGGAGAAGATCCACTCCGCCGGCCAGCAGGGCGCGGGCCGCGGCCTCGAGGTCCCCCTCCGCGACGTAGCCGAGGTCGAGGATGCCGTAGAGACGCGCCGCGGCGAGTTGCTCGCGCCCGGCGTTCACGTCACGGCTTCCTCGCGCCGCTCCTCGAGGAAGCGGCTCACCCAGCCGATGTCGTAGCGGCCCGCGATGAAGTCCGGATGATTGATGATGGTCTGCTGGAACGGGATGGTGGTCTTGATGCCGCGGATGATGAACTCCGAGAGGGCCCGCCGCATGCGCGCGATGGCCACATCCCGCTGCGCCGCCGTCACGATCAGCTTCGCGATCATGGAGTCGTAGTACGGCGGGACGGTGTAGCCGGAGTAGACATGGGTATCAACCCGCACCCCCTTGCCGCCGGGCGCGTACCACATGTTGATCGTTCCCGGGCTCGGGGCGAAGTTGTTGTAGGGGTCCTCGGCGTTGATGCGGCACTCGATGCTGTGACCGCGCGGGCGGGCGTTGCGGACGTGGGTCGAGAGCGGTTCGCCCGCCGCGATCCGGATCTGCTCCTTGATCAACTCGCAGCCCATGACCTCCTCGGTGATGGGGTGCTCGACCTGGATGCGGGTGTTCATCTCCATGAAGTAGAAGTTTTCCGCGGGGGCGTCGACGAGGTACTCGATGGTGCCGGCGTTCTCGTAACCGATGGCCTTGGTGAGGGCCACCGAGGCGTCGCCCATCTCCTGGCGCAACTGCGGGGTCAGGAGGGGACTCGGGCACTCCTCGATGATCTTCTGGTTGCGGCGCTGCATCGAGCAATCGCGCTCGCCGAGGTGCACGACCTCCCCGAGGCTGTCCGCCACGACCTGGAACTCGATGTGGTGCGGATCGATGACCAGCTTCTCTATATAGCAGTCGCCGTTGCCGAAGGACGCCACCGCCTCGGTCTGGGCGGCCCGGAAATTCGCGAGGAACTCGCCCTCATCGAGGGCCGGGCGCATCCCCTTCCCGCCGCCGCCGGCGGTGGCCTTGATCATGACGGGGAAGCCGATCTCGCGCGCCACCTCGAGGGCATGGTTCTCGTCCCGCATGAGGCCGTCGGAGCCGGGGGTGACCGGCACGCCGTTGGCGAGGGCCGTGGCCCGCGCCGTGTTCTTGTCCCCCATGACCCGGATCAGCTCCGCGGACGGTCCGATGAACTTGATCTTGCAGCTCTGGCAGATCTCCGCGAAGCGCGGGTTCTCCGAGAGGAACCCGTAGCCCGGGTGGATGGCGTCGGACTCGGTGACCTCCGCCGCGGCGATGATGCGGTCCGGCTTGAGGTAGCTGTCGCGGCTCGGGCCCTCGCCGATGCAGACCGCCTCGTCCGCGAGCTGCACGTGAAGCGAGTCGACGTCCGCCTCCGAATAGACCGCCACGGAATCCACGCCCAGCTCGCGGCAGGCGCGGATGATGCGCAGGGCGATTTCGCCCCGGTTGGCGACAAGGACCTTGCTGAACATCACCGGATGCGGAAAAGGACGTCGCCGAACTGCACCGGGGAGTTGTCTTCCACGCAAATCTCGGTCACGGTTCCGCCACTCTCCGCCTTGATCTCATTCATGACCTTCATGGCCTCGATGATGCAGAGGGTCTGGCCCTCGCTGACGGTGTCCCCGACATCCGCGAAGACGTCGGCTTCCGGCGAGGGCCGGCGGTAGAAGGTGCCCACCATCGGCGAGGTGAGGGCCTTCCCATTCTCCGCGGGGGTCTCCGGGGACGTCGCGGAACCCTCGCCCGGCTGGGCTGCGGGCGCGGGGGCGGCGGCCGCCGGCATCCGCGCCAGGACGTCCCGCACCGCGTCGAGATCGCCGCCCTTCTTCAGCTTGATGTTGAAATCCTTCTCCTCGAGATGGAACAGCGAGAGGTCATGCTCGTTCATGAGCTCGATGATTTGGCGAATTCTCTTCAGGTCCACGGGGTGATCCGGATCGGTTGGCCGTAGAGTCAGGGGCGCGGGATGGGGGGTCAAGCGGAACCGAATCGGGCAAATCAGCTTGGCGCGGGGATTCCCCCCGTGGCACATGACGCCCCGTGAGCGTGACTCCAGGCCCAAATCCGCGGGATCTCCGCACACCCGAACCGCTGGAGTTCATTCCGGAAGACTATTTCCGGCGGATGGAGCCGGGCGAGTTGTTCACCGGCGGGGCCCCGCTCGAGGTCGACCTCGGGTGCGGCGACGGATCCTTCCTGCTGGCCATGGCCCGCGAATTTCCCGGGCGTCACTTCCTCGGGGTGGAGCGTCTTCTCGGCCGGGTGCGCAAGGTCTGCCGGAAGGCGGACCGCGACGGGCTCGGGAACGTGAGGGTCCTGAGGCTCGACGCGCGCTACTGCGTGGAGTGGCTCCTGCCGCCGGGATCGGTGACGCGCCTGCACCTCCTCTTCCCGGACCCGTGGCCGAAGGCGCGGCACCACAAGCGGCGTCTCGTGAACCAGGGCTTCCTCACGGCCCTCGCCGCGGTCCTCGCCCCCGGCGGCGAGTTCCTCTTCAAGACCGATCACGCGGAGTACTTCGAGTGGACCGCCGGGGAACTCGCGGCGTGCCCGCACTTCACGACCTGCGCGTGGCCGGACGACGCCTTCTTCTATCCGCGGACCGATTTCGAAACGCAGTGGCGCGCCGCCGGGCGGGGAATCTTCAAGTTGCGCGCGGTGCGGGCAGACTAACGGACCGGGGACGGGCTCAGCGCGTGAGCACGACGCTCCGCTCCGGCTGCAGGAAGGGCCGCACCTCGAAGCGGTCCTCGCGCGGCGACAGGATGACCCCGCCGGCGGCGGACTGCCGCAGCAGGATGATGCCCTCCTCCTCGACGGACTTCGCCCACCACGCGGGGATCCGCTCGGTTTCGGGAAACCACCCTTCACTCGCCACGATGACCCGCGGACCCACGGCCCGCACGAACTCGAGGGTCCCCGTGAAGTCGGCGTCGTGGCGGCCCACGACCCACACGTCCGCGGCGACATCCGCCCCCCGCTCGAGGAGATCGCGCTCCGTCGGCAGGCCGGCGTCCCCGCTCAGCAGGATCCGCCAGCCGTTCCAATGCAGGCGCAGCACCGCGCAGCGATCGTCGGCGACGAGGATCTCCCCGCCGGACGGGGCGTGGAGGACCTCGAGGTCCACCCCGGCGCCGAGCGGATGCCGCCGCCCGCCCACGGCCTGCAGCACCCGGCAGTTCTCCTCCGCCGCCACCGCCAGCATCCGGCGGTAGGCCTCGCTGGGGGCGGTCGATTCCGGAACGAGAAGCTGCCGCGGATTCCAGGCGCGGACCGCCCCCGCCATCCCCCCGCAGTGCCCGCCATCGGCGTGACTCACCACGAGCGACTCCGCCTTCCGGCCCGCGCGGCGCATCGCCGGCATCACGACCCGCGAAAATTCCCGGGCCCCGCCCGCATCGATCAGGACCCCTTCCCCCGCATCGCAGTAAATCGCCCCGTTGCCGCCCGCGAGGTCGTACACCACCGCCCCGCGTCCCCAGTCGCCGGCCCGGTCCAGCAGAACGTAGGCCCCCGGAAGCCGCGAGGATTCCCGCGCCACCGCATAGGCCCCCTCCGCCAGCGTCCCGCTCACCACGTTCGCCCCCGCCTCCAGCGGCCCCCAGACGAGCCCCGCCGCGATTCCTAACAGGCTTGTTGTTAGCACGCAGAAGACGATGGGCACGAGGACCATGCTGGCGAGGACGGCGGAGGGGGTGATGATGCCGAAGTGGATCGCCATGAGGGGGAAGGAGCCGAGCCAGGCGGCGAGGGAGACGGTGGCGAGGCCGGCGGATTTCTGCCGGAGGGAGCGCCACCTTTCCTGGCGGCGGGTGTAGAGGAGGCGCGGGAGGAAGGGATCGCCGTCGACCCACTTCCGGAAGCCGCGATAGAAGAGCGGGGCGAAGAGCAGGATGGCGCCCACCACGAGGTAGGAAAGCTGGAACCCGGCCTGCCGCCACTGGAAGGAGTCCGCGGCGAGCACGAGGGGGACGCTCGCCAGGAGGCTGTTGGCGAGGGCCGGTTTGCGTTTTGCGGCGAAGCCGGCGAGGAAGACGGTGGCCATGAGGGCGGCGCGGAGGGCCGGGGGGCGGAGGCCGGTGACCAGGGCGTAGGACCACATGAGGGCGAGGACGAACCAGAGGCCCGCCGCCCGGGGTGCGCGGACCAGCGACATCAATCCCCAGCCGATCATGCCGACGAGGCCGACGTGGAGTCCGCTGACGGCGAAGACGTGCATGGTGCCGCTGCGGCGGAAGGCGGCGGTGGCTTCCCCGTCCATGCCGGAGCGCTCCCCGAGGACCAGCCCCTCGATGAGGGCCGCCTGGCGGCTGCCGGGCTCCAGCCCGCGCAGGATGCGTTCGCGAATGTGGCCGCGCGCCAGCCACGACCAGCGGTGGAAGGTGAGGTGCGGGGCGGGCCTGCCGGCGGCTTCGAGGTGCCGCACGCGCCCCTCGGCGGCCCATCCGCGGTGCCGCAGGGCGGCGCGGCGGTCCGGCTCGCCGGGATTCCGGGCCGCGGCGGGCAGGGCGAGGTCCGCGGTGAGGCGCACCCGGTCCCCCGGGAGCACGTCCGGAGGCAGCCTCCACAGGGCGAGGCGCGCCCCGGCCGGGAATCCGTCGGCGCCGCGCGACACGCGCAGGACGGCTTCCGGCCGCATCACGCTTCCCTCCTGCCGCTGCGAGATGACCCCTTCCACCCGGGCCTGGCGGGAGTGCCCGGCGCCCAGCCACGACACCACGCCGTCGCGGGCCTCGAGGCGCGCCCCGTGCGCCAGCCAGAAGACCGCCGCCGCCGCGAATCCCATCGCCCAGGTGCCGCGGCCCCGCACCGCGGCCACCACCGCGGCCACGAGGGGAATCCCGGCGGCCGGCGGCGACCATCCGGCCTCCGCCATGGCGATTCCCGCGAGGCATCCGGCCACCAGCGCCAGCAAGGGCACCCGGGCTCCCCATCGTCGGACCGCGGCCGTGATCATCGTTCCTCGGGGGCCGTTCCACCCCGCCGCCGGTTTCTCAAATGGCGTGGAGTTCGCGCAGGCGGTGCGTGGCGTTGGCGGAGTGCCGCGTTTCGGGGAACATCTCGACGACTTGCTGCAGGATGCCGATGGCGGTGGCCTGGTCTTTCTTGTCCTTCTCGTAGAGCTCCGCGATGCGGAACATGAAGAAGGCCGCGTCGTTCACCCGCCACTCATGACTCTCGAGGGCCTCGGTCAACGTCGCGATGGAGCCATCCACGTCCTCCAGCTTGTCGTGCTGGATCTTGGCGATCTCCAGCCAGGGAAAACGGTTCTCGGGTTGCTCGATCGCCACGCCCCGGTAGGCCTCGATGGCGCCCTCGAAATCCCCCTGCGCGAGGAGGGCCCGCGCGTCGTGCATCTCGTCCTCCTCGATCTCCTCGCCGGAATCGTAGATCATGTGCGTGAAGCGGTGCACGATCGCGGGGAGTCCATACACGATGAAGATCACGGCCGAGTAACCGGCGATCACGATGATGAGGAGGATGTTGGAGAGGACCTTGCTGCCTTCCTCGATGACCTTGCCCTTGCCCCCCTCGCCGACGACCTCCCCGAAGAGGTTTTCCTCCACCGGCTGGCCGGGCGGCGCGGCGGCGGCCGGGGCCTCGACGGGCTCGCCGCCCCCGACCCACAGGATTCCGGCCAGGCAGATCAGGGCCGCGATAATGCACAAATGAACGATCAGCTTCCGATTCATGGGGAAAAAACAAACGGATCCAAGGGAAGACAAACCCAAGGGCGCCCGGATTGCAACGTCCTGATCGCGTGGTGCTCCCGGTCCCCGGTTCCCGCCTCCACCCCGGCCCGGCAGGCGGCCCCAAAAAAAAGCCACGGTGACCCGTGGCTTTGAAATGAGTGTCCAGGCACCTTGCCGCCCGGCGAATCGAGAGCGGTCCCTACTTGCCGTAGTGAACCGCCGGGATCTCCTTGAACTGGGGAAGCGGTCGCAACGGGGGCGCGGGCGCCTCGCCGGTGCAACAACCACACGAACTCAAGCCCGCGGCAGCCAACGCTACCGAGGCGATCACTAGGAGTCGGATTACGTTCTTCATCTGCCTGCGTTGCTCGTTTTGTGTTTCTGGGTGATTCGCCCCAAGGGAGCGGATGGGAAAGGTGCGGCCCGGAATCGCCTTACAACTCCGGACCGCCATGGAAAGATCTTACTTGCCGATCGTCACACTCGGGCCAGGCACCGGCGGAGGCGCGGTGGCGGCACCGGAATTACTGCATGCGGAGAGCGCCAGACCGGCCAGCGCTGCGATGATGGCAACAACTTTTGCGAGTTTCATAGTCGTATCTAATATTCAGTTTTGTCCCTGGGACGCGCGAATTGTGGCGGGAAATCCCCGCGACAAAAGCATTATTTTGCGGGGGCCATGTAGGTCGGCGCCGGAGCGGGTGCCGGGGCGGACTTGTTGCAGCACGAGGTGGCCGCGAAGGCCGCCGCACTCACCAATAACATCACCATCACTTTCATCATTTTTTTCATTTGGATTGCTGGTTTCTAACACGAGGGGGGGATTTGATGACCCCGTCGATGCAGGCTAGGCAGCACCACATTGCGTGCCAAGCGCGAAAACTTTAGCTTGGTGAAATAGTCGCCATGGGAGTTGATTCGCGGGAATTCTGCCCTATCCTCCGCGCCGCCTCACGGAGATCATGCCTGAAGACATCCACCTCGCGATCGCGGGAGCCACCGGAGCGGTTGGGATCGAGATGCTGAAGTGTCTCGAGCAACGCGACTTTCCGGTCCGCAAGCTCACCCTCCTGGCCTCGTCCCGCTCGGCGGGCAAGACGCTCCCGTTCCGGGGGAAGGAGATCACGGTCGAGGAACTCACGCACGACTCCTTCGCGGGGGTGGACGTGGCCCTCTTCAGTGCGGGGGGCTCGATCTCGGCCGAGTTCGGCCCCGCGGCCGCGGGCGCCGGGGCGGTGGTGATCGACAATTCCTCCGCGTTCCGGATGGACCCGGATGTTCCGCTGGTGGTTCCGGAGATCAATCCGGAGGCCGCCGCGACGCGCCCCCGGAACATCATCGCGAACCCGAACTGCACGACCATCGTGACCCTCATGGGGCTCTATCCGCTGCACCGCGCCTTCGGGCTGAAGTCCATCATCGCGTCGTCCTACCAGGCCGTCTCCGGCAGCGGCGCGCAGGGCATCGTGGAACTCGAGCAGCAGGTCAAGGCCCTCGCCGAGGGCCGCGAGGCCGAGCGCAAGGTCTACCCGCACCAGATCGCCTTCAACGTCATCCCGCATGTCGACGCCTTCCAGGAGAGCGCCTACACGAAGGAAGAGCTCAAGATGCGGAACGAGGGCCGCAAGATCCTCGGGATCGACGACCTCAAGGTGACCTGCACCTGCGTGCGGGTTCCGGTTTACCGCTCGCACTCGGTGTCGATGACGGCCGCCTTCGAGAAGCCGGTCAGCATCGAATCGGCCCGGGAGGCCTACGACGGCTACCCCGGGGTGCGCCTCGTCGACGACCCGGGAGAGGCCCTGTATCCGACCCCCCTCGACACCACCGGCAAGGACGATTGCCTCGTGGGCCGGATCCGCCTCGACGGCGTCCTTCCCAACGCCCTGGCGCTCTGGGTGGTCGGGGACCAGGTCCGCAAGGGCGCCGCCCTCAACGCCGTCCAGATCGCGGAACTGCTGTAGCGGCGGACGCCGGGCGGGCACCCCGGGCGGCGAGGATGCGCGAAACTCCGTCTGGCCACCGGCCCCCGGATTCGGGAACCTCCCAACGATGTCCGATCTCAAGGCCTATCTCAACCACCACCGGCGGGAGGTCGACGCGGCCCTGCGGTCCATGCTGCCGCGGGCCACGACCCGCCCCGCCACGGTGCACAAGGCCATGCGCTACTCGGTCTTTGCGGGCGGGAAGCGCCTCCGCCCGATCCTGACGCTCGCCGCCGCCGAGGCCTGCGAGGGGGACCCCGGCGACGCCCTGCGTCCCGCCTGCGCGGTGGAGATGATCCACACCTATTCGCTCATCCACGACGATCTGCCCTGCATGGACGACGACGACCTGCGCCGCGGACGGCCGACGTCGCACAAGGTGTTCGGGGAGGGGATCGCGGTGCTGGCGGGTGACGCCCTCCTCACGGAAGCATTCGCGGTGCTCGCGGGCACGCCCGAAACGAAGCGGCACGCCACCCGCCACTACCTGGCCGAGCTGGCGGCCGCCGCGGGCAGCAAGGAACTCATCGGCGGGCAGGTCCTCGACCTCGAGGGCGAGGGGCACGACCTCACCCGGGCCCAGCTGGTGCGCATCCACGAGGCGAAGACCGCCGCCCTGCTGACGGCCTCGGTGCGTCTCGGCGGCATGACCGCCAACGCCACCCCGCACCGGATGAAGGCCCTCACCGCCTTCGGCCGCAACCTCGGGCTCGCCTTCCAGGTCATCGACGACATCCTCGACGTCACCCAATCGACCGAGCAGCTCGGCAAGACCGCCGGGAAGGACGCCGATGCCGGGAAGGCCACCTACCCGGCGATCCTCGGGCTCGAGGCCTCCCGGGCCGAGGCCCGCCGGCTCACGCAGAAGGCCCTCTCGGCCCTGAAGCCGTTCCGCCGGCACGGGCATCGCCTCGAGCAGATCGCGCGCTACCTCCTCGACCGCGAATACTAGCGCCCGGGCCCCGGGGATCAGGTCCCTGTTCCCTTTCGGGGCGCGCGTGCTATGCTGGTGGTGTGTTGCGCCCGTCGACCTATGTCCTGGCCCTGGCCCTCCTCGTCCTCGATGGATGCGAGACGGTCCAGTTCTACACGCAGGCGGCCGGCGGGCAGGCCGAGATCCTGTCGCGGCAGAAGCCGATCCGCACCGCCCTGCAGGACGGCCGCACCCCGCCGGTGGTCCGGGAGCGCCTCGCCCTCACCGCGGCGCTGCGGCGGTTCGCCCGGGAGGAGCTCGCCCTCGTTCCGAGCGTGACCTACACGACCTACGCCGACCTCGGGCGCGAGCACGTCGTCTTCGTGGTGTTTGCCGCCCCGGAGTTTTCCATCGAACCGAAGTCGTGGTGGTATCCGGTCGTCGGCCACCAGGACTACCGGGGGTTCTTCGCGGAGGACGATGCGCGCCGCGCGGCCCGGGCCCTGCGCAAGGACGGCTACGATGTCTATGTCGGGGGCGTCGACGCCTACTCGACCCTCGGGTGGTTCCGCGATCCGGTCCTCAACACCTTCGCGGATTACCCCGAGCTCGAGTACGTCGAGCTCATCTTCCACGAACTCACCCACCACAAGCTCTACATCAAGGGGCACACCGACTTCAACGAGGCCTTCGCGACCGCCGTGGCCCGGGAGGGCGTCCGCCGCTGGCTGCGCGCCCGCAACGAGCCCGGGCGCCTGGCGGCCTACGAGCGCACCCTCCGCCGCCGCGGGAAGATCAACGGCCTCATCAGCCACCACCGCGGCCGCCTCGCGGCGCTCTACGGGCGGGATCTCCCCGCGGAGGCCATGCGGACCGCCAAGGCCGGCATCTTCCAGGACCTGCGGCGCGACCTCGAGGAACTCCGCGACGCCTGGACCGCGGGCCTCACCGCCTGGCTCGCCCGGGACCTGAACAACGCCCACCTCGCCGCCACCGCCACCTACCACGAGATGATTCCCGAGTTCGACGCCCTCCTCGAGGAATGCGGCGGGGACCTGCCGGAGTTCTACAAGCGGGTCAGGGAGCGGGGCCGGGCCCTCGGCGACTGACGCCGCCGCTCAGCCGCACAACGGCCGGCAGAGCTCCATCAGCATCGGGTCGATCTCCTTCTTCCCCTCGACGACCTCGTGCACCGGCAGCCGGCTGAACCCCGCGCCCCGGCGATGCACGATGATCGAGTTGTCCTCCCCGTCGAGGAGGGCCTCGATGGCCGCCACCGCGAACTTGTAGGCCATGAGGCGGTCATACACGGTCGGCGACCCCCCGCGCTGCACATGCCCGAGGACCGTCATCCGCGACTCGACGTTCAGGGTGTCGTTGAACCAGCGGGTCAGGTGGTCGGCGTAGCGCGTCCCCTCCGCGACGATCGCGAAGATCGACCGGGTCCCTTCCTCGACGCGGCTTTGCAGGCGCCGGTCGATGGCGGCCAGGTCGTAGGGGATCTCCGGCACGAGGCAGATCTCCGCGCCCGACGCCAGGGAACTGACCATCGCGAGGTACCCGCAGTTGCGGCCCATGACCTCCACCACGAAGGCCCGCCGCATCGACGCCGCGGTGTCGCGCAGGCTGTCGGTCGCCCGGCAGATCACGTTGAGGGCGGTGTCCACCCCGAGGCAGTAGTCGGTTCCCGCGATGTCGTTGTCGATCGTGGCGGGGATGCCGACGAAGGGCACCCCGAAATCCGCATGCAACTGGTTCAGCCCCTGGAAGGACCCGTCCCCGCCGATCACGAGGAGCTTCTCGATTCCGCGCGCCTCGAGGTTTCTCGTGGCGGCCTCCCGGTGCTCGTGACTGTGAAATCGCTTGCTGCGCGCCGTCCGCAAGAGCGTCCCTCCGCGGTGCAGCATCCCGGAAAGGTCGACGTCGGAAGCGGCCTTGATCGATCCGTCGATCAGGCCCCGCAGACCGTCGTACACGAGGAAGGGCTCCACGTCCCGGGACCGGGCGTACTCGACCGCACACTTCACCGCCGGGTTCATCCCCGCCGCATCGCCCCCGGATGTCATGATCGCCACCGATTTCATCGCCGCCGCCGAGCCAAGCAGACTTTGCACGACCCGCAAGCCCCGAGCGTCCGGCGGATTGGTCCACGCCCCGCCGGGGCCGCCGACGACCGGAAGGGAATGACGGGGCGGTCGGGGGGCGCGATGGCGCGTCAGGCCCCCGCGGGGAGCGCGATGTGGCAGGTCGTCCCGCGGCCCTCCTCGCTCTCCATCCAGATGGTGCCCCCGTGGGCTTCCACCACGGCCTTGGCGATCGCCATGCCGAGGCCGGTCCCGCCGGCTTTCCCGTGGGTCACGAAGGGCTCGAAGACGCGCGGCAGGATCTCCGCCGGGATCCCGCAGCCCGTGTCCTCGATCTCCAGCTCGACCTTGTCGTCCACCTTCCGCACGCGGATCGTGAGCGTTCCCCCTTCCGGCATGGCTTCCCCGGCATTCCCCACGATGTTGCTCAGCAGGCGGATCATGCGGTGCTTGTCGAGCGGGATGCCGCCCTCGTGTTCGATCTCGATCTTCACCTCCACCCCGTTGTTCGCGAGCCGCTTCAGCACCGAGTCCTGCATGGCATCGATCACCTCCCGCACCGGGATGACCTCCACCTCGATCCGGATCGTTCCCCGGGAAAACTCGAGCAGCTCCTGGATCATGGCGTGCATGCGGTCCGTCGCCCGCCGGAGCAATTCCCCGGTGCGCACCAGCCGCTCGTCGTCCTTCCGCGAGGTGAGGGAGTCGCCCGCCATCATGATGGTGGCGATGGGGTTCTTGAGATCGTGCACGATGGAACTCATCATGGACCCCATGAGGCTCAGGCGCTCGGCCTTCAGCAACTCGTGCACGTAGAGCGAGCTGGTGGACCGCAATTGCTGGGTCATGGCGCGCATGACGTGCAGCGTGGCGTCGGGAACCTGCGCGAAGAACCGGTTCAAGCTGGCGGCGTCGATCTTGCCGAGCAGGACCGGGCCTTCCGCGGTCGCCCGGGCCGATCGCGGCTGGCCGTCGAGGAGGGCCATCTCGCCGAAGAACTCCCCCGCCTTCTTGACGGCGAGGGTCTCCTGGTCGCCGCCCCGGCCCTTCTTGGAGATGCGCACCGCGCCTTCCGCGACGAGGCAGAGGTTGTGCCCCTCGTCGCCGTCCTCGAAGATGATGTCCCCCGGTTCGTAACGGACCTGTTCAATCCCGATGTGCAGGGAATCGAGGTCCTCCGGAGGGATGCCTTCGAAGAGTGCGTTGCGGAAGAATGCCTGTTCCATCGTCGGTCGGCCGGCCCCACGGCCGAACGGGGCTCATCGTTCCCGGCCGGAGCCCACGAAGCGGTCCTCCAGCTTGGCGAGCGGCGTCTTGGTGAGGTCCGCGGCCACGGTGCGCGCGAGGCATTTCCGGGCGGCCGGCGGCAGGGCCTCCTGCAGGCGGGCGAGGATCGGCTGGGGAGCGGCGAGCAGCCACGACGGGTTTCCGCGCCCGGCGACGGTTCCGCCGATCGCGGTGCCGACCTGCTCGATGGCCTTGCGTTCCATCTCGGCATCGAGCTTGTGATCCTCGCCGTAGGACATGCCGCCCTTCGTCCCGGCGGAGCCGCCACGGCCAAACCGGCCCGACTGGTCGGTGGCGACGTCGTTGCGCGACGATGGCGGCCGTTCCAGCGGAAGTTCCTCCTCCTCGACGAGGTGATCCTGTTCGAGGGAATCGCCCCCTCCCTTCCTGAACTTCAGGACCCTGACGCGGCCGAGATTTGCAATGAGCAGCAGTTTTTCCATCGTTCCCTCCCTTTCCCGCAGCATGACGCAGGGAGGAATCGACCGCAAGCGGATCCGGCCGCCGGCGGGATCCTCAGAAATCGTGGCGGAGGATCTCGATCGTGCGCCGGCAGAGTTCCCGCCCGTAATCGGTCCAGAGGCCCTCGCCCCAGTACCGGTAGCAGCTCGTCTGCGTCATGAGGAGGTGGAAGAGGGCGTTCCGGTAGCGGGGATCGGTGGACGGCACCCCGGCCTCGAGGACTTTCTCGGAGAACAAGGCGGAGGCCTCCTCCATCGGCTGGAGGACGTGATCGTAGCCCTTCACCCACGAGATGTCGCTCGTCCAGCTGCCCCCGTCCATGTGAAACGGCTCGTCCTCCCGCTCGCAGGATTCGATGGCCTTCGCGAGGGCTTCCGGCCCGCCGCCGTCCGGCATCCGGTTCCAGATCCGCTGCTGCATGAGCGGCTGGATGGCCGGGAAGTCCTCCTCGCTGACACCCAGCGTGTCGAGATACTCGAGGTACTCGGTCGCGTTCACCGGCGGGGTTCCGGTCCCGGAGGCCTCCTTCATCACCTCGAGGAACTTGTCGGGGAACTCGTTCATCATGACGCCGCCGTTCTCGCCGTCCGCGATCTGGCTGACGAGCGACGGGACCTCCCGGCCGCCAAGCTCGACGCGCGACAGGCCCTTGGCTTCGAAGTAGGGCTGCATCTGGGCGACGAGCTTGGTATCGCTCCCCTGCGTCTTGATGATGGCGGTGATGGCGGCCGTCTCGCCCCGGGAGTTCCGCGCCACGAGGCGGTGGGGAACGTGCGGGTAGCCGAGCGGGGCGCCCGATTCGCATTGTTCCACGGTGTGCTCCTGCACCAGCACCCAGCGGTAGCCGCAGTCCTTGAGCGTCCGGACGAACTCGTAGCAGACGTCGGGGTGGTTCGGCAGGGCCATCTCCGACGGCGAGAACCCGCGGACCCGCGACAGCGCCTCCCGCCCGAAGAGGTCCGCGAAGTGCTGCTGCCACGCCGTCACGTGCAGCCGGTAATCCTGCACCGGGGTCGACGGCGCCACGGCGTGCCCCCACGGCGCCCCGAGAAATTCGACGCACCGCTGGTAGCGGGGGTCGGTGGCGAGGAGGCGCAGGGCCTCGATGACCTCCCCGGCGCCCATCTGCACGAGCCCGTGAAACAGGCAGCCGCTGTACTCGAGCATGATCCGCGGGCTCTTGCCCTCCGCCACAAGCTGCGGGACGAACTCGCCGATCCTCCGGTAACACCACTCGAACACCGGCGCATTGTGGTTATCGCCGATGTCCTGGTGGTCCATCATGTACTTCAGGTTGCTGATGACCTCCGCGGTCCGGAGGTCGCTTCCCCCGGCGGGGATGAGCGGCTGCTGCATGTGCAGGGCCGAGGCAAAGGCGCTCTTCGCCGCGCCGAAATCCACGTCGCTGCCGGGCAGGGCCACCGGCCCCGGGGCCGCCATCGTTTCGGCAATCGCCGCTTCGTTGCCGCTGATCGCGGGGAGCCGGTCCACCGTCGTTTCCGTTCCTGTCATCATCGTGGTTTTCTGGTGAGGCGGGACGCCGGGGCCGCCCGCGCGTTTCGTCCCCTGCCCCTGCAGGACACATGCCAACAGATTCGTGCCGCGGGGGCAATCGTGCAAGGGGAAGCGCCCCCGCGCGCTGCGAGTAATTCCCGCTCGGCGCGGCGCGGCGGACCTGCCGCCCTCAGTCGCCCCAGGCGACCACGGACTGCCTCTGGCTGCCCAGGCCTTCCACCCCGAGCTCGACCTCGTCGCCGGGCTTCAGGAAGACCGGCGGATCAAAGCCCAACCCGACCCCCGGGGGGGTCCCGGTGCTGATGACGTCCCCGGGAAGGAGGGTCATGAACTGGCTGATGTAGCTGACCAGCTCCGGCACCCCGAAGATCATCTGCGCGGTGCTGCTGTCCTGGCGGGTTTCGCCGTTCACCTTCAGCCAGAGCTTCAGCTGGTGGGGATCCCCCAGCTCGTCCGGGGTGGCCAGGAACGGCCCCAGCGGGGCGAAGGTGTCGCAGCTCTTGCCCTTCACCCATTGGCCGCCGCGTTCCATCTGGAAGGCCCGCTCGCTGTAGTCGTTGTGCAGGGCGTACCCCGCGACGTGCTCCTTCGCGTCGGCCTCCTCGACGTAGCCGGCCTTCTTCCCGATCACGATGGCAAGCTCCACCTCCCAGTCGGTCTTCTCCGACCCGCGCGGAATCACCACCGGGTCATTCGGCCCCGTCAGCGAGCTGGTCGCCTTGAAAAAGAGGATCGGCTCGCTCGGAATCTCGGCGCCCGACTCCCGGGCGTGATCCGCGTAGTTCAGCCCGACGCACACGATCTTGCTCGGCCGCGCGATCGGCGGGCCGAGGCGCACCCCGTCCGGGATGGTGGGCGCGCCGGCGGCGTGGGTCGCGGCCCATGCCGCGAGGCGTTGCAGCCCGTCGCCGCCGAAGAACTCCTCGTTGTAATCTTCCCCGAAGGCGGAGGCATCGATGCGCCTCCCGTCGGCGAGCAGCAGCCCCGGTTGTTCCTCCCCGGGGTTTCCGTAGCGGATCAGTTTCATACCTTGTGCGTTCCCGCCCACGACGGGGCGGGTCGAAACCGTGGCCGACCGGCCTCGAAAACACAAGCGCCATGCACCCCCCGCCGCGGCCCCGTTCTACCGGATCGTCAGGGTCCCGCCGTCGACGGGCATGCCCAGGCCGGTGATGAAGGAGGCCTCGTCGGAACAAAGGAACAGCGCGGCCGCCGCGATCTCGGCGGGGTCCCCCATGCGGCCGATGGGCTGCGTCTTCGACAGCTTCTCGAACATCTCCTCCTCGCGCCCCGGGTAGTTCTTCGCGATGAACCCGTCGACGAACGGCGTGTGGACGCGGCCCGGCAGCAGGGCATTGCAGCGCACCCCGGCCTCGAGAAAGTCCTTCGCGATGGCGTAGGTCATCGACAGGACCGCCCCCTTGCTGGTGGCGTAGGCGAAGCGGTCCGGAATCCCGCTCACCGAGACGATCGAGGCGAGGTTCAGGATCACCCCGCCCCCGTCATCGACCATGAACTTCAGGGCGGCCCGCGCGCAGTTCGCCACCCCGAAGACGTTCACGCGCTGGACCCGCTCGAACTCCTCGGGGGTGGTCGTGAGGGCGTTCCCCACGTGGGCGATGCCGGCGTTGTTGACGAGGATGTCGATCTTCCCGCGGCGGGCGCGGGACTCCGCCACGGCGGCGTCGACCGCGCCGGGATCCGAGACGTCACAGCGCAGTGCCGAAGCGTCGCCTCCCGCCTCGCGGATCTCCTCCGCCGCCTTGGCCATCTCGCTCTCGTCCACGTCGAAGATCTCCACCGCGGCCCCCTCGGCGGCAAAACGCCGCGCGATGGCCAACCCGATCCCGGAGGCCCCGCCGGTCACGACCGCGCATTTCGATTCGAGTTTGCCCATGGATTTTCAGCCCGCCGTGCGAAGCGGGCCGCAGCATTCACCGGAACGGCGGCCCAAGGCAAGCTCGTGAACCCGGCACCCGCCCCGGGGCCGCCGCCCGATCCGCGGGGTCCCGGGACCGGCGGAGCCCGCAGGCTCCCGGCGCGGAGGGGGCTGACAAGCCCCACGATCCGTGCTTCTATCCGGAACGATGAGGATGCGAGGTCATCGGGGGCCCGTCCGGGAGACGCTCCTGCGCTGCACCGTGCTGGTGCTCGGCGCCCCGTGCGCTGCGGCCGTGGAGTTCGAGAAGGACGTCCTGCCCATCCTCGAGTCGAACTGCCTCGAGTGCCACTGCGACAAGAAGGAGAAGGGCGACCTGAACCTCGAGCCGCACCGGATCGCGAAGCACATCGGATCCGGGGAGGTGATCCAGCCGGGCAAGTCGACGGAGAGCCTCATGATCCGCGTCATGCAGACCGACGATCCCGACTCGCGCATGCCCCCGAAGGGATCGCGGGTGAGCGACAAGGACATCGCGGTCCTCAAGCTCTGGATCGCGCGGGGCGCGGAGGTGCCCAAGGTCGCGGAACCGCTGGAGGGCACCTGGACGAACCAGGAGGGCGTGGAGATCGAGGCGGCCCTGCTGCGCGTCGACGGCGAGATGGCCGTCCTGAAACTCAAGAGCGGCAAGACGACCCGCTACCCGATCGCCAAGCTCTCCGAGGAGAGCCAGGCGAAGGTCAGGGAATGGGCCGAACAGGCCGAGTAGGAATCGCCGGGGGCGGGGCCGGCCCTCGACAATCACGCCGGGTGCGGCACCTTGGTGGCCTCATGACGGTGCGCGAGTTCGCGGAACGGGTTCTCTTCAGCGCTTCGCTGGACGAGAAGCTCGCCCCGCCGCCGGGCGAGATCGTGGACCGCGGGCGCGGAACGGGGATCGCCACCCCGGATGCCCCCGGGCGCCCGGAGGCCCTCACCCTGCAGCGCGACGGGGTCCGGGCCGAGTTCCCCGGGACGGCGGGCATCGAGGACGACGCCCAGCGCGGGCGCCTCCTGCACTTCTTCGCGAACCACGAGTTGCTCGCCACGGAGTTGATGGCGCTGGTGCTGCTGAAGTTTCCGGAGGCCCCCGGCGAGTTCCGGGCCGGGATCCTGCGGACCCTGAAGGAGGAGCAGATGCACACCAAGCTCTACCTGAAGCGCATGGCGGAGTGCGGGGTCTCCTTCGGCGACCTCCCGGTGAACGGCTTCTTCTGGAAGGCGGTGGCGCCGATGCCGACGCCCCTCGACTACGTGACGCGCCTCTCGCTGACCTTCGAACAGGCCAACCTCGACTACTCGCGCGGCTACGCGGCGGTCTTCGCGGAGGCCGGCGATGCCGACACCGCCGCGATCCTCGAGCGCATCTACCGCGACGAGATCGGCCACGTGCACTACGGGCTGACCTGGTTCCGGAAGTGGAAGGAGGAAGGACCGGACTGGCCCGCCTTCGTCTCGCGGCTCGAGCTGCCGCTCTCCGCGGCCCGCGCCAAGGGCGGATTCGACTTCAACGAGGAGGGACGGCGCGAGGCCGGGCTCGATGACGAGTTCATCCGGGAACTGAAGGTCTACGCGCAGTCGAAGGGGCGCACCCCGAACGTCTTCTGGTTCAACCCCGGGGCGGAGGAAAGCCTCGTCGCGGGCCGGGACGGGGACGCGACGCGGGCGGCGCGGGAGGTGGGACGCGACCTCGCGCTGCTCCCCGCCTTCCTCGCCCGGAGCGAGGATGTGACCCTCGTCCCGGAGGTCCCGCCGACCGCCCACCTCGAATCCCTGCACGCCGCCGGGATCACCCTGCCGGAACTCGTGGCGGAAAGCGCCGCCACGTCCCTGGCGGAACGCAAGCTCCACGAGCTGCGTCCCTGGGCGCGCACCCCGGATGCCCTGCCGGTTATCGAGCCGCTCGGGATCCGGTGCGACCTCACCGCGCCGGAACTCTTTTCGAAGGCGTGCCATGCCGAGTTTCTCGGGGACCTCGTGGACGATTCCGCCTGTCCCCTGCTCGGCGCGCCGGAGATGGTGGGCACCGTGGCGGAATCGCGGGGCGAGATCGCAGGCTGGCTGGCGAACGCGGCCACCCCGATGTGTGTCCTGAAGGCCCCCTTCAGTACCGCCGGGAGGGACCGCCTCATCCGCGCCGCGGCCGAGCCCTGCAGCGAAACCGAAGAGCGCTGGATCGAAGCCACCCTCCGGAGGCAAGGAGCGATTGTCATCGAACCGTGGCTCGAGCGCATCATCGACTTCTCCCTGCAGTTCGACTTCCGGATGACCGGCGGCCTGCGGCGCCGCGGGATGGTCGTCCTGCGCAACACGACCCGCGGACGGTTTCGCAGCGCCACCGTGGCGGAGCGCTTCACCGACTTCCTCGACGAGGACAGCCGCCGCGCCCTCTTCAGCAGCGCCCCGAAGCGCGGCCACCTCGCCACCTTCCTCGAGGACGAATTGGAACCCGCTCTCGACGCCTGGTTGCGCCGCCACCACTACGACGGCCCGCTCGGCGTGGATGCCTTTCTCTTCTGTGACCATGATGGCAAGCTGCGCCTCAAGCCCGTCGTGGAGGTCAACCCGCGCTATACCATGGGCCGCATCGCAGTCGAATTGGCCCGCTTCACGGCCCCGCATGCCGCCACCACCCTGACCATCGCAACGGGCGCCGGCCCCCCGCCCGAACAGGCTCTGCGCCTGACCCCGGGGGGCCCGGAGACCCGCTTCGCTGCCTACCTGTCCCCCGCGCCATGATCGGTGGCGGCACTTCCCGCTTGCCGGGCGGAGGACGGATACGTTAATTCTTGATGCTCACCCTATTACGGCCCCTTAATTGTTTGCGAATGCAAAATATTTGCCCGCCTGCGCGGCCCTCGCCGCCGCCCTCCCGGCGGCCGACGCGAGCCTCGTGAACGGTGATTTCGAAACCGGCGACCTGACGAGCTGGTCCAACTCCGCCGGGGCCACGGTGGAATCGACCGGCGCCCTCGCGGGCGTGTATTCCCTGGTGCTGCCCGGCGGAGCCGCCCCGGATGGAAACGTCTCGCAGTTCATTACGCCCCTGACCACCCCGGCCACGGCTTCACTCCTCTTCTCCATGGCGGATCCCGGGGCGGACGCCAATCGGGGTTTCAACATGTTCCTCGGAAGTGCCGGGAACAGCGCGCAGGTCAACCTTCGCGTGGTCGACCTGGGCAATGACGGCGACGGCGATCTCCAGGTCTTCGACAGCGCCAGCAGCTGGCAGACGATTATCAGCGATGCGGTGGTTTTCGGGTCGACCAATTCCCTCAGCGTGAGTTTCACCGGTTACGGCGCCTCCTTCGGCTACGACGTCGCCGTGAACGCCGCCAGCGCCACCGGCCTGTCCTTCTACCAGAACCACGCCACCGACTTCACGGCCTTCGACCAGGTTCTCTTCACCAACGACTTCGGGGTGACGGGCTTCACGGTCGACAACGTCGCGGTCGAGAGCGCCAGCGCCGTCCCGGAAGCCGCCGAGGCGCTGGTCTTCCTCCTCGGCTTCCTCGGACTGGCTTCCCACCGCCGCCGGGCGTAGGCGCCCCCCGGCGTCATCGCACCGGGAGATTTCGCGATTTTGCCAAGGGTCGCGGTCCGATTGGGTCCTTCCTCTGGAACCGCCCGGGAATCGCCATGCATGACCATCCTCTTCGCCTGCCCGCCGCTCTCCTGATTATCGCCATGGTCCCCGGACCACTGCATGCCCTCATCAGCGGTGGCGAGGGAAATGAGCCGGTCGAGAACCGCGGCTGGCCGGCGGGCAGCGAGCATGTCGCCAACCTCGAAACCCGCCTCGCCCACTGGGAGGGGCCGCCCCATGGCGGCGGGCAGACGACCTTCGACTTCCGGGAAGAATCCACCGCGAACTTCAACAGGGCCCGCGCGCTTCTCGAAAGTGGACGCGCCGCAAAAGGAACTGCTCCTGCAGGGCGGCCCGACGGAGAGCTCCCGGCCCGGGCATTCAGGCGCGGGGGTTGAAGCGGACCCGGAGCGCATCGTAGCCGACGGCGCGGTCGTAGCGGGCCTGGTGTTCGACGTGCGGGACGGCTTCCAGCACGGTGACATCCTCGACGCGTTTCGTGAGCCCTTCGAGCAGGCTGCGGACCAGCAGGCGGGCGTGGGCCGCGCCGAGACAGATGTGGGGGCCGAAGCCGAACGCCACGTGGGGATTCGGCTTGCGGTCGAGCTGCACTTCGCCCGGATTGTCGAAGACCGTCTCGTCGAGGTTCGCGGATGCCCAGCACAGCGAGACCCGGCCGCCGGCCGGCACCGCCTCGCCGTGCACATCCGTGTCCGCCGGGCAAACCCGCCCGATGTGCGTGAGCGGCGTGGCCACCCGGAAGAACTCCTCGGAGGCGTGCACGAGGCGCTTCGGGTCGTCGCGCAGAAACGCCAGGGCCCCGGCATGCTCCGCGAGGTGCGCGATGATGCACGAGACGGTGTGAATGATGGTGTCGCGTCCGCCCGCGAAGGTCAGGTTGCCGAAGCCCATCATCTCCTCGCGGGTCAGCGGCCGCCCCTCGAAGGTCGCCTGCGTGAGCGCGCTGAAGAAGTCCTCGCCCGGAGCGGCCTCGGCGCGGTCCAGTTGCGCCGCGATGTAGCGCTCCATCTCGGCACCCTTCACCTCCCCGTCGTCGCCGTCGCGGAAGACGTGCACCCCCCAGCCGATCCACGTCTCCGCTTCCTCCTCCGGGACATTCAGCAGGTAGGTCAGGGCGTGGGACTGGTACGGCAGGGCGAACTCGCGGACGATCTCGATCGACTCGCGGCCGAGCGCGTCGTCGAGGAGGCGCTCCACAAGCCGGTCGACCTTGGCCACGAACTCCGGCTCCTTCGCGGCCTTGAAGAACGGCTCCACGATCTTGCGGTACTCGGTGTGCTGCGGCGGGTCCCGTTCGATGGGAAGCTGCCGCATGGTGCGCAGGTCTTCCTCGGAGGGAATCGGCACCCGGAAGGGCGCATCGGAACTGAAGGTCTTCCAGTCCTTGCAGGCCTCGCGCACGTCCGCGTGCCGCAGGATCATGGGAACCTCCTCGCCCTGGAACGCGCATCGCAGCACGCCGCGTTCCCGGCGGGCTTTCCGGAAGGGATCTTGGAGATCGGGCCGCTCGTCCATCGTGGTCGGCTTCACCTAAGCCCCCGGCGCGGACCCTGCCAATCCAATTGTCTCCGGTCCCGGCGGCGGCCGTCGATCCGCCGCCCGGGGCGCCGGCCGGGGGAAGGCCCATGGTCCCCCGCGCTGGAAATCTGCGCCTCAGGGTTGCACCCGCGGCCGGGGTGGTGACAATTCGCGCCCGGCCCGACCCGCCAACCCCTCGCCGCCGTGATCCGTCTCCTTGCCCTGCTCCTTGCGCTCCCGGTCCTCGCCGCGGACGAGGGCGACCTGGCGCCGGTCATCGCGGAGGTCGCCAGGATCCAGGACGAGAAGGGGATGCGCACCGCGACGATCGGCTTCGCCCTCATCCCGCTCGACGCCGAGGACGCCTCCGCCCTCGAGGGCTATCACCCGGACACGGCCCTCATCCCGGCCTCGACCCTCAAGGCCGTCACCACCGCCACCGCCGCGGAATTGCTGGGGCCCGACTTCCGGTTCGTGACGCGGCTCCAGCACACCGGGACGGTCGCGGAGGACGGCACCCTCGACGGCGACATCATCGTCAGGGGCGGCGGCGACCCCACCCTCGGGTCGTCGCAGATCGCCCGCACCTTCGCGAAGTGGCACGCCGCCCTGACGGAGGCCGGGATCAGGCAGATCGACGGCGCCATCATCGGCGACGCCTCCGCGTTCGGAACCCGGATGCGCCCCGACTCGTGGCAGTGGAACGACCTCGGGAACTACTACGCCGCGGGGGCGTGCGGACTGAACTTCCACCAGAACCAGTTCTTCTGCCGGTTCCGGACCGGCAAGGCCGGGACCAAGGCGGGGTTCCTCGGAACCGATCCGCGCATGCCCGGGGTGGAGTTCGTGAACGAGATGCGCGTCGGCCCGGCCGGTTCCGGTGACCACGGCTACGTCTACGGGGCGCCCTACGGGACGCTCCTCTACCTGCGCGGCACGGTTCCCGCCGGGGCAAGCACCTTCACCATCCGCGGGGCGCTCCCCGACCCGGCCTACTTCTGCGCCCGCGCCTTCACCAAGCACCTCGCCGCAAAGGGCGTCAGCGTGACCGGGGAACCGTCCACGGTCCGCATCCTCAAGACCGCCGGAAAGTCGCTCGGCGCCCGGACCGACTTGTTCGAGCAGTCGTCGGAGCCGCTCGCCAAGCTCCTCGTCACCACCAACCACCGGTCCGACAACCTCCACGCGGAGTGCATTCACCGCATCATGGGCGTCGAGCACGGGGAGGGCGGATCGACCGCGGCGGCGTCCAGGGTGGTCACCGCGCACTGGAAGGCCAAGGGGATCGACCTGACCGGCTTCCACATGGCGGATGGCTGCGGCCTCTCGCGCATCAACACCATCACCGCCCGCCAGATGGCGCTGGTGCATTATCACGCCGCGAAATGCGACGGGTTCGAGGCCTTCCGGGCGTCCCTGCCGGTGGCCGGGAAGTCCGGGACCCTCCGGTCGATCGGCCGCGAGACCGCGGCCGCCGGCCGGGTCCGCGCCAAGAGCGGGTCCATCGACCGCGTCAAGTGCTACGCGGGCTACATCCACGCCAGGTCCGGCCGGCGCTTCGCCTTCGCGCTGCTCATCAACAACTACACCGCCGAGCTCTACCCGCTGAAGACCAAGATCGTCCGGGTGTGGAGCAAGGTTGTGGCCCTGTGACGGAGCGCAGACCGCCATGGCAGGCGGCACGGGCCGGGCGGAACCGCTCCGGCGGGCAGCCGGCCCCGCTGCGGCCGGCTCCTCACTCCTTGACGTCGTAGCAGAACAAGAGGTCCTGGTCGCGGAGGTAGAGGCGGCCGCCGATGACCACCGGGTGGGTCCAAACCTTCCCCTTGGTCCCCTCGCGCAGCTTCGTTTCCCTCGGCAGCGAGAAGCGCCCCGTTTCCTTGTAGCCGTCCGGCGTGGCCTCCACGAGGAAGACCGATCCGTCGCCTTCGTTGAGACAGTAGAGCATTCCGTCCGCGTAGTGCACCGCGCCCTTCTGCTTCCCCTCGCCCTTCTCGTTCCACTTCTTCTCGCCGGTCATGAACTCCTGGCAGACGACGCCCATGGCGTCGGAGAACCCGTAGACGTGGTCCGCGACCCGCACCACCCCACCGTGATGGTTCTTCATGACCTTGTTCTCCCAGACAACCTCCGCGTCGCCGCCGTCGATCTTCACGAGCTTGCACCCCGCGCCGTAGCCGGAGGTCATGTAGACGTGACCGTCATGGTATATCGGGGTCGGGATCACGGCGGTGCGGCCCTGCGGCCACTTCGATGTCCAGAGGAGCTTCCCGTCCTTCGCGTCGACCCCCGCAAGAGTCTTCATGAACAGCTGGATGTACTGCCGCTTGCCGTTCACCTCGGCCGGAACGACCGAGGAATACTGCGCCCCGTCGGTGAGATCCCCGCTGCTCCAGATGGTGCGGCCCGTATTCGGGTCGAGCGCCACGATGGCCCCCTTCTTGCCGCCGGGGGTCACGATGAGCTGCTCCCCGTCGGCGAGCGGCGATTCCGAGTACCCCCATCCCGGAACCTTGCCGCCGAAATCCTCGACGAGGTTCTTGCTCCACTTCTTCTTGCCGTCGGCGGCGTCGACGCAGGCCAGCTCGCCGTTGGCGCTGAGCGCGTAGACGAGCCCCCCGCTGACGGTCGGCGCGCCGCGGGGCCCGCCGCCCCAGCCGGTATTGTAGCCGTCTTCGGGATCGTTCCCGATCGCGGACGCCCACAGCTCCTTGCCGCGGCCGGCGTCGAGGCAGATGATCTCGGCCTTCCCGTCCCGGGTTCCGGTGAAATAGAGCCGCCCGTCGACGAGGACCGGCGAGCTGTAGCCCTTCCCGCCTTCGGTGAACGTCCACAGCAGTTTCGGTCCGCCCGGCGGCCATTTCTTGAGCAGCCCCTTGTCGGGTGACCGGTCGCTGCGATCCGCCCCGCGCCACGTCGGCCAGTCGGATCCGCCTGCGGCCGCGCCCTTCGCGGCCTCGAGCTTCACGAAGGCCTGGTCCGCGACGCACAGTTTTTCCAGTGGCACGCCGCCGATCTTCCCGTTGGCGAGCTTCAGCTTCACCGTTCCGCCTTCCAGTCCGGCGAAGTCGGCCTCGATCTCGGTGCCGGTCGTCGCGTCGGTCCAGGTGCGCGCTTGGGCCTCGTCGAGGGACCCTCCCCACAGGACGCCCGCCGCCGCCAACGCCCACCACGCTGAATTCCGCTTCCTCAGTTTCATCTGCTCCATTGTCTGTATTGCTGGTTTCCGCGGTGCACAGCTTGGGACCTGCCACCGGCGCGATCAAATCTCATTTACGCCCGAATCCCGGAAATCTGTAGGGAGAATTCGTGATTCGCGCCCCGGCCGCTTTGGCATGGCATCCGGAGGGAATGCCGCTACAACCGGGCTGTCTTGAGATTCTTCCCCACCCACCTCGCGGCGCTCCTTCTCGTGGCGGGCCTCTGTCCCGGCCCCACCGCCGGGCAGGACGGGGCGCCGGCGCCGCTGCCACCCGCGACGGTCCGCACCATCTTCCGTCTCGTGAGCGGCCAACCGGATTTGAAGGACCACGAGATCGGGGCGTCCGTGGACGCCGCGGGAACCTGGACCTGCGTGTGGACCCACGAACGCAACGACCTGGTCATCGTCCTCCAGGTCCGCGACGCCGACGGCGCCTACCGCCGGCCCGACATCACCGACCTCTCGTCGCTCAAGTTCGGGATGCGCCCCGACCTGAGGGAGCGCATCGAAGCGCTCGTCCGGGAAGGCCGCAAGAAGAAGTAGCGGGGAGGGACCGCGGACCGGGGCGCCTAGTGTGGCGTCCCGCAAGTTCTGCAACATGCTGGGAGGTTTGGAGTTTTTAATTATTCGCTCACTCCGCTCGCAGACGCAGATCGGGCGCGGCCTGTTTTCGCAATTTCCACGTTGTGCTTCGGTCGCCCCGACCCTGTCGGGGCTCCCTCCTCACGCCTTGAACTTGCAAAATCATTCTCGCGCATCATGTCACATTACTTCCGGGACACCACTCTAGTGTGCCGTCCCGCAAGTCCTGCAACATGCTGGGGTTTTCAGAGTTTCAAAAAGTGGCTCACTTCGTTCGCGGGGAAGGTCGAAGCGCGGCCTGGTTTCCCAACTTCTTCGTTCCTCCTCAG
>JABDMC010000234.1 GCA_013001695.1 Akkermansiaceae bacterium | reverse complement strand
GAGGAAAAGGGTCCGAGGCATCGATCTCATAAAGGATTCGCAAACATCCTCCCCAAGCATTCAAAATGCAAATTGAAATGAGGTTGTGTCCGACGCTGTCAAAAAAGATCGTATTGTGAGACTGCTTCGCAAAGGTGAAAGACGACTCAGGAGACTATTGCCAAAAAATTGCTTTTCTGACCCCGGCGGCACGGGCGTGCAGGCCGACCGGTCTTCCCGCGAAAAGGGGTTTGGCATCGGGCGCCGGGTGGCCGGCAATCCGGGCTGGAGCGCGATCACGACACCTTCACCGCGCCGATCTCGCCGGTGCTGTCGGCGAAGCGCTCCATGGGGACGCCGAGGCTGCGGGCCTGGGTGAGCCAGAGGTTGGCCAGCGGGGTGCCTTCCGGCATGTTGATGTGGCGGCCGGTCGTGAACGTGCCTCCGCCCGAGCCCGCCACGATGATCGGAAGGTCGTTGTATTGATGGGTCGATCCGTCGCCGAGTCCCGACCCGTAGGTGAAGAGCGTGTTGTCGAGCAGGCTGGAGCCGTCCGCCTCCTCGATGGCCGCCATCTTCTCCAGGAGATAGGCATACTGCTCCATGTGGAAGCGGTCGACCTCCAGGAGATCGTTGATCATCTTGGTCTGGTTGTGGGACATGCCGTGATGGCTGCGCGGCTTGTCGAAGAGTCCGTCGAACATGTAGGGCGTGTCCCATCGCTCCGGGCCGACCATGAACGTGGCGACGTTGGTCAGGCCGGTCTGCAGCGCGACCACCATGAGATCACCCATGAGGCGGATGAACTCCCCGCGCGGCAGGTAGGCCTCGGGCGGTTCGTCGAAGTCGACCTCCGACAGCTCCGAGCGCATCGCCTCCAGCCGGTCCATCTGGGTCTCGATGCTCCGGATCGAGTCGAGATACTCCTCGAACTTCTCGGAGTCGCTGGCCCCGAGGTCCCGCCTCATCGACCGGGCGTCCTCGAGCACGAGATCGGTGACGTCCCGGTAGCGTTCGTTCTCGCGGGTCGAGAAGAGGCGCCGGTACATCTGCCGCGGGTCGCGGATGGATGGCGCCAGGTGGCCGGTGCCGTACCACGAGATGTTGTCGAAGTAGATCGACTCCTTGTTGTCGCGGTGGGTGTTGCAGCTGAACTCGAGGGTCGGAAAGGGGGTGTTCGCGCCGATGCGGTCGGCGACGAGGTGGTCGAGGGTGCGGTCGAGCGGCCAGGCGGACTGCTCGATCGAGTAGGGCTCGGCACTGCTGAGGTAGCAACTCGCGCACTGGGCATGGACGTCGGTCCCGTTCTGGAAGACGCGGTCCATGCCGGTGATGAGATTGATGCGGTCCTTGAACGGCTCGAGCGGTTGCATCGTCGGCGTGAGCTCGTCCAGGGCCCTGGCCTCGAAGTTCGGGTTCTGCTTCCCGAGCGACTTCATGACGTTGCCGAGGTTTCCCTTCGGGATCACATCATCGGATTCACCGGGGAAGAAACCGCGGCGCACGACGCCGATCGGGACGTAGAAGTGGGCCATGCGCCGGGCGATGCCGGCGGCCGGGGGCGCCGCGGCGAGGCTCTCCATCCAGGGGAGCGAGAGGGCCGCGCCGCCGAGGCCGCGGAGGAAGGTTCGTCGGGAGGTCTTCATGGTGTTGATCCGGAGGATCCGGTCCGGGGATTCGACTTGGTGTGGAACGGTTCGCTGAGAACCACGTGCCGGAGAAGGTCCTGCATCCGGTATTCGTCGGCGGCGGTCCGGCGGGTGATCTCGTCGAGGGCGGGCTGGTCGGCGGGCCCGAGATCGCGGGCCAGGGCGAAGGACAGGAGGTGTCCGGCCAGGGCGCGGGTGAAGCGGTCCTTCTCGGCGAGAATGGCCTCCTTGAACTCGACGACGTTCCCGAAGCGATGCTTGCGGAAGAGGGTGCCCGCCACGTCCACGGCACGGCCGTTGTCGTATTGACGGCGCCAGTTGCCGACCGCGTCGTAGTTCTCGAGGGCGAACCCGAGCGGGTCGATCTGCTCGTGGCAGCCCCGGCAGTCGGCGCGCTCGCGGTGGGCGGACAGGCGCTCGCGCAGGGTGAGGTTCTCCTCGCCCGCGCCCGGCTTCTCGTCAAGGGGCGGCACGTCGGCGGGCGGTGGCTCGGGGGGATTGTTGAAGATGACTCCCGCGATCCAGGCCCCGCGCGTGATGGGCTTGGAGCGCTCGGGGCCGGAGGTCATCGTCATGACCGCGGCGTTGGTGATGACGCCCCCGCTCCGCCGGTCGGTCACGGGAAGGCGGTTGAATTTGATCGCGGTCACGCCGCCGCCCCCCTTGGAGGTCTCGCCGCCGGCCGTCAACTCCTTGTAAGTCGACTGCAGGCGTGCCGAGCGATAGGTGAAGTCCGAGTCGATGAGCTGCGTGATGGCCCGGTTCTCGATGAGGACCGTTTCGAAGATGAGGAGCGGCTCCAGCATCATGTGCATGCTGGTGCGGTACTTCGAAAAGTAGAACGCGGGGAACTTTTCCCGGTTGGGCGTGGAGGAGATGATGCGTTCGAGCTGGAGCCACTGGGACGGGAAGCTGTCGCAGAACCGCTTGAGCTTCCGGTCGCGCAGCATGCGCGCGAGCTGGGCCTCGACGACCGCGGGTTCGGACAAGTCGCCGGCGATGGCGAGGTCGAGCAGCTCCTCGTCGGGGATGCTCCCCCACAGGAAGAAGGACAGCCGCGATGCCAGCTCGACGCCGGTGACCGGCGAGGCTCCATCCTCCGCGTGCGAGCCGTCGTAGAGATACAGGAACCGCGGGGACGAGATCGCGGCGGCGGCGGCCTCCTTCATCGCCTCGGTGTATGGGACCCCGTCGGCAATCCGGCGGTCAACGAATCCCGCGTAACGGTCCAGCAGTTCCGGCGTCGCGGGCCGGCGGAAGGCTCGGGTCAGAAAACGCTCCAGGCGGGAGCGAACCGCCGGCCGCGTGTCCTCGCCGGCGGGAGGGGGTGCGAAGAACCACTGCCAGATGCCGACATTCCGCGGGCTGAAGTCATGGCTCGCCACGACCGATTGGCCGAGCTTCAGGAACGACTCCATGAGAAGCGGCGACAACGAGAGATGGTCGCCGCGGTTGTCGAAGCCGTGCTCGGCGCGGAGATCCTGGGGGAACGGCGCGACTCCGGCGAGGCGGGGCTCGATCATCTGCGACTTGCCGAGGGGCCGGCTCCCCACCGACACGGTGGCGGCCATCTGGCCGGTCTCGGGCCGGAAATAGTTCCCGTGCCCCCGCATCATGCGCTCGGGGAGCGAGAACACGACGCGGTTCAACTCGAAGAGATCGACCACCGCGTTGTCGTACTGGAAGCGGTTCATGCGGCGGATGGGAGTCAGCGGGTAGGTCTTGCGATCCCCAAGGGAGCGGTCGAGGAGCGCCTCGAGATCGCGGAGGAACCGCTCGCGCTGCCCCGGGTTCAACTGCGGCTCGTCCTCCGGGGGCATCTCCTCGAAGTCGATCGCATCGATGATCTTCGTCAGGAGTTCCGCGTCCTTGCCGAGGGTGTCGAGGTGGTCCACCGCCAGGAGGTTGACCTTCCCCTTCACCTTGCCGTCCTGGCCATGACATTGGACGCAGTGATTTTGAAAGACCTCGAGGATGCCGCCCGCGTCCTTGGCCGCCACCGGAAGGGTGGCGAGGACGGCGATGGGGAGGGCGAGCCGGTGGAACATGGGTATCCCCAATCAACGGAGCGGGGAGGGCGTCTTTATCACCGGGCGACCGCTTCCGCCTGTCGCGGGTCCGGCTACCCCACGAGGGCCAGCAGGACACCCGCCGCCACGGCCGACCCGATCACCCCCGCGACGTTGGGCCCCATGGCGTGCATCAGGAGGTAGTTGTTCGGGTTGGCCTCCATGCCCACCTTGTTGCTGACCCGCGCCGCCATGGGAACCGCCGAGACCCCGGCCGAGCCGATCAGGGGGTTGATCTTCTCCTTGAGGAAGAGGTTCATGAGCTTCGCGAGCAGCACGCCCGAGGCGGTCCCGATGGCGAAGGCGAGGAGGCCGAGCCCGAGGATCCCCAGCGTCTCGAACTGCAGGAACTTGTCGGCCGCGAGCTTCGACCCCACCCCGAGCCCGAGGAGGATCGTGACGATGTTGATGAGCTCGTTCGCCGCGGTCCGCGACAGCCGTTCCACCACCCCGCATTCCTTGAAGAGGTTGCCCAGCATGAGCATCCCCACGAGGGGGGAGGCCGACGGCAGGAGCAGGGCGCAGATCCCCACCACCATCAGCGGGAAGACGATGCGCTCGATCTTCTTCACCGGGCGCAGTTGCTTCATCTCGATCTGGCGTTCCTCGCGCGTCGTGAAGGCGCGCATGATCGGCGGCTGGATGATCGGAACCAGCGCCATGTAGGAGTAGGCGGCCACCGCGATGGCGCCAAGAAGCTCCGGGGCGAGTTTCCCGGCGAGGAAGATGGCGGTGGGACCGTCCGCCCCCCCGATGATGGCGATGGCGCTGGCATCCTGGATCGAGAAATCGATGGCGTCGATCGCCCCGGACAGCCAGAGGGCGCCGAGGAGGGTGCTGAAGATGCCGAGCTGGGCGGCGGCGCCGAGCAGGGCCGTCTTGGGATTGGCGAGGAGCGGGCCGAAGTCGGTCATGGCGCCCACCCCCATGAAGATCAGGAGCGGGAACAGCCCGGTGTCGATCCCGATGTCGAAGATCATGTAGAGAAAGCCGCCCTCCTCGGTCATGCCGCCGTAGGGGATGTTGGCCAGGAGTCCGCCGAACCCGATCGGGATGAGGAGGAGCGGCTCGAACTTCCGGGCGATCCCGAGGTAGATGAGGAGCAGGCCCACCCCGACCATGGCGAGCTTCAGGAAGCCGGTCAGGCCGTCGGTGAAGTAGCCGTGCAGGCCGGTGCTCTCCCACAGGTTGCGGAGCTTGGCGGCCGTTCCGCCGTCGGAATCCGCCTCGAGCCCGGGCGCCTCGCCGCTCGCCGCGAAGGCCGGGAACAGAACGCAGAGACCCAGCAGGACGAGAACGATGAGGACGATGGTCGAGGGACGCCGGGTGTTCATGGAAGATTCGGATTTGCGGGATCAGGCGAGGGTGGCGAGCAGTTGACCGGTGCCGACCTGATCGCCCGGCTTCACGATGATCTCGTGGACGGTGGCGGCGCACGGGGCCGCGACCGTCATCTCCATCTTCATGGCCTCGAGGATCAGGATGGGCTCGCCTTCCTCGACGCGGTGGCCGGGCTGGACGAGCACCTTGTAGACCGTTCCGGCCATCGGGGCGTCGAGCCGGGCGAGGTCCTCTCCCCGGGAGTTCTGCCGGGTGTCCCCGCCCGCGTCGCCTTCCGCGACCGTGATGTCGAGGGTCCGGCCGTCGACCGAGGCCCGCTCGTCGCTGTCGAAGCGCACCACGAAGGACTCCCCGTCGACCGTCACGGTGTAGGTGTCGGAGCCGGCCGTGGCCCCCGCCGGATCGACCTTGCGCACGCCCGTGGTGGCCTCGCCCTTGAGGAAGGCGATCCCCTTGTCGCCGCAGGCCGCGGCGATGAAGATGTTCTCGTCGGTGACCTCGAGGCCCTCCTCCTCGAGCCGGGCCCGGGCGGGCGCCACGCCCTTGTCGGGGTTGGCCTCATCGAGCTCGAGCGGGCTCTCGGTGGTCGGTTCCAGCCCCATCTTCTCGGACGCCTTCCGGACCACCTCGGGGTCCGGCGGCACGGGGGTCTTCCCGAAGTAGCCCAGGACCATCTTGCCGTACCCCTCCGCGAACTTCTCCCACGGCCCGAACATGACGTTGTTGAACGCCTGCTGGAAATAGAACTGGCTCACGGGCGTCACGGACGTCCCGAATCCGCCGACCCGCACCACCTCGCCCATCGCGTCGATGACCTCCGGGTAGCGGTCCAGGATGCCGTTGTCCCGCATCATCTGGGTGTTGGCGGTGAGGGCCCCGCCCGGCATCGGGCTCCACGGAATGAGGGGCTCCACGGCCTTCGCCTCCGGCGGCATGAAGTAGTCCTTCATGCAGTCCTTGAAGACCGCCTCGGCCTCCATGATCTTGTCGATGTCGAGGTCGAGGGAGTAATCCGTCCCCCGCAGGGCGTGCCACATGCTGGCCACGTCCGGCTGGCACGTCCCGCCCGAGCAGGGGGCCAGGGAGAGGTCGATCTGGTCCGCTCCGGCGTCGATGGCGGCCTGGTAGCAGATCACCCCCGTCCCGGCCGTGTCATGGGTGTGGAACACGATCTTGGTGCCTTCCGGCAGCCGCTGCCGGGCCCGCTTGATGGTCTTGTGGATGACCGACGGGTAGGAGGTTCCCGAGGCGTCCTTGAAGCACACCGCGGTGAAGGGGATCTCGGCGGCGAGGATGTCGTCCAGGATCTTCTGGTAGAAGTCGGCGTCGTGGGCCCCCTGGCAGCCGGGCGGCAGGGCCATCATGGTGACGCACACCTCGTGGTTCAGCCCCGCGTTGGTGATCGATCTCCCGGAATCGACCAGGTTGTTGACGTCGTTGAGGGCGTCGAAGTTCCGGATCGTCGTCATCCCGTGCTTCTTGAACATGCGGGCGTGGAGGTCGATGACGTCGCGCGGCTGGGAGTCGAGCGCCACGACGTTGATTCCCCGGGCGAGGGTCTGCAGGTCGGCGTCCGGTCCGGCGGCCTCCCGGAAGGCGTCCATCATGTCGAAGGCGTCCTCGTCGCAATAGAAGTAGAGGCTCTGGAAGCGTGCCCCGCCGCCGGCCTCGAAGTGGGTCATCCCGGCCTCGCGGCACGCCTCCACCGCCGGGAGGAAGTCCTTGGTAAACACGCGGGCCCCGAAGACGCTCTGGAAGCCGTCTCGGAAGGCCGTATTCATGACATGGATCGTTTTCTTCATTGGGAAGGGAAGAATGGTGGTTCAGGGGCGGACGGCGCGGTCATCCGGACCGGTCCCGGTTGCGCCGGGCCGCGGCCACCGCGGCGGCCACGAG
>JABDMC010000193.1 GCA_013001695.1 Akkermansiaceae bacterium | reverse complement strand
CTTGCAACCCATCTGGTTGCGGGACGAAATGAGCGACTCGATGCCGCCTTCGTAGGTGCAATGCACGTCGTAGTCGTAAGCCGTGTCGTAGATGTCCGGCGTCTTCGAGAAATCCCAGTTCTTCGCTTCCACCGTGAGCGGTCCGCCCTTGCCGCCGGTCGCCTCGAGGCCGAGACCCCAGTGCGCGATGTCGTTGTGGTGGCCGATCCAGTCCATGAGCTGGCCGCGGCCGTAGGCGGTGTGCCAGCGCCACGACCAATGGTGCCGGGCCCGCATGTAAGGCAGCTTCGGGCTCGGGCCACACCACATGTCATAGCCGTCCGGGGCCTCGATGATGGCCGGATCGCCGTCGGGCTTGTCCTTCCCCTTTGGCAGGCCCACCTCCACGCGCTGCAGCTTTCCAAGGTGGCCGTTGCGGACCACCTCCACGGCGCGCTGGAATTTCCCGTCCGACCGCTGCTGCGATCCGACCTGGAAGATGGCCTTCTTCTCGGCGACCAGTTCATAGAGGGCCTTTCCTTCCGCGAAGAAGTGCGTCACCGGCTTCTCGCAGTAGATGTCCTTGCCCTGCCGCAGGGCCTCGAGACAGATGAGACCATGCCAGTGGTCCGGGGTGGCGACCAGGACGGCGTCGATGTCGTCCCGCGCCAGCAACTCGCGGAAATCGGTGTAGCCCTCGCACCCCTTGTAGGTCCCGCTGGCCTTCTGTTCGGCGTACTTCTTGTTGACCACTTCGATCCCGCCTTCCATCCCGTATTTGCGGCCCTTGTCGAAGGCATTCCGGCCGAAGTGGACCTTGTGGACGTCCGAGACCGCAACCCCCTGGGCACTCTCGTGGTTCAGGAGGGCGCCCATGACGCCGTGTCCCCGGTTTCCGATCCCGATGAAGCCCATGGTGACTCGCTCGCTGGGCGCCGGGCGGCCGTCCTTGCCCAGGGCGCTGGCGGGAATGATGGTCGGGAATCCGACCGCGGCGGCGGTGGCGCCCGTCGTGTTGCGGATGAATTTGCGGCGGGTCTGGATATGCTTGCTCATTGCTTTTTCAGGATTGGTCGAAGGGTCAAGACTACGGTGGGCCGGACCTGCAAGGCAAGCCGGGAATTGCGGGCCTCCCGAGGGATACCCATTCCCCGCCCCGCCCCGCCGGGCCGGGTTATTCGCGCCGGGCGGGACGCCGTGGCTTCCGCGCCTTCCCCCCCTTCGCCGGTTTCCCGGCATCGGGCGGGTTGGCTTCGCCCTGCGGCTGATTCCAGAGGCGGTAGGGATCGTCGAGGCGGCGCATCTCGGCGAGGAGGAGGGCCTCCATCTCGGCAAGCTTGGCGGCATGCCCCGGGTCCTCCGCGAGATCGGTCCGCCCCTTCCCGGCCGGGCGGCCGGTGAGCCGGGCCACCGCGGGGTCGTGATGTTCCGCGATGAACTCGTGCGGGTTGGCGGCGAGGTTGAAGAGCTGCGTCTCGCGCACCGCGCCGTCCATCACGTCGTACTTGATGAGCTTCCAGTCGCCCTTCCGGACGCACCGCATCCCCGGCTTGGTGCCGCCGCAATAGACGCCATACATGACATCCCGCACCACATCCTTTTTTCCTTCCAGCACCGGGCGGAAGCTGAGGCCCTCGTTGCTCGCCGGGGCCTCGACGCCCGCGAGGTCACAGATGGTGGCCAGCACGTCGAGCAGGTAGATGTTTCCCCGGGCCCGCGATCCCGCCTTGAGGCCCGGGCCCTTCACGATGAAGGGGACCCGCCAGGTGTGCTCGTAGAGGTTCTGCTTCCCCTGCAGGCCGTGCCGCCCGATGGCCATGCCGTGATCGGCGGTGTAGATGATGTAGGTGTTGTCGAGCTCTCCCATCTCCCCGAGCTTCGCGAGGACGCGCCCGACCTGGATGTCGATGTTCTCGCTGCAGGCGAATTCCCGGCCGATCTCGTTGCGGATCGTGCGCTCGTCGCGCCGCTCCCACACGCCGCTCACCTTCACCTCGTCGCGCAGGCCCGGGTGCCCGTGGTGAAACGGGTGGGCGGGGAGGTAGTTCACCGGCAACCGCGGCTGCTTCGCATGGCCCGGGGGCGGCGCGTTCCGGTCGGTGTGATTGACCGCCCCGTACTTCGCGAGCAATTCGGGGGTGCCGTTCCGGGGGTCGTGCGGATGGGAGAAGCCGAAGTAGATGAGGAACGGCTTCCGGGAGGCGCTCTTCGCGCGGTCCTCGAGGTAGTTGAGGATCTGCTCGCCGTGCCAGGCGCTGCCGGTTTCGGCCGTGCCGCCGCGCTTCGTGGCGTCGTTGCGGATGGCGAACTGCCTGTTGGCGCCCTCGTAGCTGTTGCCCTTCTTGCAGGTGCGCACCGTCTCGTATCCCGCGCGATTGAAGACGGCCGCCATGGTGTGCTGCTCGAGGCCGGGGGGACAGAGCCCGTTCTGAACCGCCCCCCTGGCATTCGGCAGGTGCCACACGGTGCGTCCGCACATCACCATGTGACGCGAGGGAGTGCACACCGCCCCGGAAAACGATCCCATGTGATAGGCCCCGTCGAGGACCACCCCCTCTGCGGCGAGCTGGTCGAGGACCGGGCTCTCGAGCGCCGAATCGGGATTGTAGATCTTCAGGTCAAACGGCGACTGGTCATCCGCGATGATGAACAGGATGTTCGGCCGGGGCGCGGCGCACACATGGCTCCCGAGTCCGAAGAGCGCAAGGAGGGCAACGGCGGGAATCTTCATGACTGGCAAGAATGGCACTTAGTTTAGACTGCGGAAGGCTTGCGCCTTCCGAAGACCAAACCATCCAGGATGCTTAAAAGGCTTGGCTGGTCGGCACGGGCAACCGTGCCGCTACCAACGGCAATCCGGCTTAACTGAGTGACATTCATGACTGGCAAGCAATACCCATCCGCCCGGGGTGATCATTCAGCGAATCGGGCGGGCGATCGGGGCGGCTTCTGTCAAGTTGACCTTTCCTCGCCCGGCACTAGCCTGAGGGCTGCCATGGCCGCCGCGTCCAAGCCGACCTGCCGTCAGATCATGACCAAGCTGCGCAAGCTTGGCAAAGAGAGCCACCGCAGGACCTTCATCCGGCACGGCGCCCCCGCGGAGACCACCTTCGGCGTCCCGATCGCGGACCTCAAGCCGATCCAGAAGGCGGTCGGGAAGGACCACCGGCTCGCCCTCGACCTGTTCGCCACCGGCAACTCGGATGCCATGTACCTCGCGGGACTCGTCGCCGACGAAGCCCGCATGACCAGGACCGACCTGAACCGCTGGGCCCGGGAGGCCACGTGGAGCATGATCAGCACCTGCACGGTGGCGTGGGTCGCCGCGGAATCCCCCCACGCCATGGCCCTCGCCACGAAGTGGATCGATGCCCGGCGGGAGAGGGTCGCGGCCACCGGCTGGTCAACCTTGTCGAGCCACGCGGGCATCACCCCGGATGACGGGATGGACCTCTCCCTGTTCGAGGACCTCCTCGAGCGGGTGGTGGCGGAGATTCACGACGAGCGCAACGAGGTGAAGGACACCATGAACCGATTCGTGATCGCGGTGGGGTGCTTTGTCGCCCCGCTGAAATCGAAGGCCCTGAAGGCCGCGAAGACCATCGGATCGGTGGACGTCGATCAGGGCGACACGTCCTGCAAGACGCCCGATGCCGCCGAGTACATCCGCAAGGTGGCGTCGATGGGACGCACCGGGAAGAAGCGCAAATCGGCACGTTGTTGAGAAATCGCCGGGTCGCGGACGAGGCGCGGACATTTTTTTTCGCCGTTTCGAATTTCACGCTCTCGCAATAATTACGGCGTCGCGTTCCCGCCGCGCTTGGGTTGGAAGGATTGGAGGGCAGGGCCTTGCCAAATCCCCGGTCGAATCGTCGCAAAACCCGTAACAGGCACCCCGTGATTGTGGGTTTCTGTTAGTCTCCTAATTAATATTCACAATATGCATTCCACTGCTAGGCTTCGCCGACTCCCTCTTCAGGTGCGCATTCCCCTTACAACCGCACATGAAATCCCCGCAAATTCTGGCGATGGGCCTTGGGATCGCCTTGTCCAGTTCGATGACCGGAGCCCAAAGCCTGCCCACGGGCAGCGCCGTCTCCGATCACATCCCCGAGTTCAGCGCCCTGCTGGAGGTCGGCATCGCCAATCCCGCCGGCGAGACCGGCCACCTGACATTCCCCGACAACGGCGACGGGAAGTACGCCTTCACCTTCGAGAACAAGTGGCTCACCGCGACCGGGCGGGCCCTCGACCCGGAGTGGACCGGATGGGTGGGCACCACCGTCACCGGCTCCACCCCGGACGGAGTGCTGCGCTCGTTGGGCCAGGAGTCGGGCTATGAGACCAATCCAAGCTGGCCGACGGGCCTCACGGGCATCAACGATTTCGCGCCCGATGCCACTCCGAACGATTCCGGGTTGTTCTACGATACGATCGGCCGGGGGCTCATCAGCGCCGCCAACGGGGGAAGCAAGGGGGAAGCCACGTGGACGATCCGGTTCAACTTCACCACCCTCACCAACGGGTATCTTCCCGCCGGAGCCATCCTGGGATTCATCGACACCGGTGACGAAGCCAACGGCACGACCTCGGAGAGCATGATCATCACGGCGGGCCTGCTGGGCGGCGCGGTGCAACCGTGGATGTCCGAGCTCGATTATTCCGTCGGGCTCGGGTACCGCGACCAGCCGGCGCCCGTCTGGCGCGGCGGCAACCTCTACGACCTTGGCATCGAGACCCCGAGGATGGCGACCGGCGGATCGGAGTACGTTGTGATGCAGACCACGGAGAACCTCGAATCCCTCGAGATCCAAATCGACCAGGGATCCGGTTTGGGCGCCATGGGATTCGGGATCTACGCGCCGCTCAGCATGCCGGAGGTGTCGACCTTCCTGATGCTGCTCGGGGCGGCGGGCCTTTTCGGGTGCCGGCGGCGCAGATGACACGCAGGGGAGGCCCGGCGGGCTGCGGGGTGTTTCCCTGAAAAATCGCGCTCCCCCGCCTCGTTGCCTCTGGAGTCACTTCCCGGAATCCCATGAGCTTCACACCGTCCCGCCGCCAATTCCTCCGAACCGTCTCCGGCACCGCCGCCGGGGCGCTCCTGCCGACCAGCCTCTGGGCGGGCAAGAAGTCGCCGAACGACCGGCCCGACATCGCCTGCGTGGGGGTCGGCGGGAAGGGGTGGACGGACTCCAACGGCGCGGCGAAGTTCGGCAACATCGTGGCGTTCTGCGACGTGCAGGAGGCCCCCTTCGCAAAACGGCGGGGCGGGTTCGTGGAGGCCGCCAAGCTGTGGCCGAAGGCCCGCCGCTACACCGACTGGCGCGAGATGCTCGACAAGGAAAAGGGCCTCGACGGCATCACCGTCTCGACGCCCGACCACATGCACGCGCCGGTCACCATGACCGCCATGCAGCTCGGCATCAGCCCCTACACGCAGAAGCCGCTGACGCGCACCGTCCATGAGTCCCGGCAACTGACCGAGTTCGCGGCCAAGGCCGGGCTGGCCACCCAGATGGGCAACCAGGGGCACAGCGGCACGACCTACAACACGCTGGTGAAACTGATCCAGGGCGGCGCGATCGGGAAAGTGACCGCGGCGCATGCGTGGTCGAACCGGCCGAGCTGGCCGCAGGGAGTGGACCGGCCCGCGAAGACCGCGGAGGTTCCTTCGGGCCTCCACTGGGACCTGTGGCTGGGGGTCTCGCCGGAACGCCCCTACGCTCCGGACGTGTACCACCCGTTCAAGTGGCGCGGGTGGTACGACTTCGGCGCCGGGGCCCTCGGTGACATGGGTTGCCACATCATCGATCCGGTGGTGTGGGCCCTCGGCCTCGGGGCCCCGAGCTCGGTGCGCTACGAGGGTCCGCCGCCCTCGAAGGAAACGTTCCCGGCATGGGAGCGCCTGCATTACGAGTTCCCGGGAACGGAGTTCACGGCGGGCGACTCGATCAGGATGGTCTGGCACGACGGGAACAAGAAGCCGACGCACGAGGAAGCCAACCTCCCCGGCGACGCCGAGATCCCCGCCAACGGGTGCATCCTGGTCGGCGAGAAGGGCGTGGCGGTCACCCCGCACGGGAAGGGGTCGATCCGGCTGTATCCCGAGAGCGACTACCGCGACTTCAAGATCGAGGAAGTGGCGGGCGGGGATCACTACGAGCGATGGATCAACGCCATCAAGGGCATCGGGACGACCAACTCGGGCTTCGACTACGCGGGCCCGCTGTGCGAGACGGTGCTCCTCGGCTGTGTGGCCTGCCGCGTGCCGGGCGAAACCCTTCGCTGGAACGCCGGGAAGCTGCAGTTCCAGAACAGCCCCGAAGCCACGGCCCTCCTCCGCGAGGAATACCGGAAGGGCTGGGAAGTGGCCGGCCTGTAGCAGGGCGTCCCGCGACCTTGACTTCCCGCCGGCCCCGCGGGAGCATGACCTGATGAAGGCAAAATCATTTGTGCCGGTGCTGGCCGCCGCGGCGCTGCTCGCCCCGGGAGCGTTCGCGGAAGAATTCAAGCGCGAACAGGATCTTTCCGACAAGGAGGGCCAGGCGGCCCCCGCCCTGAATGCGGGCTCGTGGATGAACACCCCGGACGGCGGGGCCCTCGACCTCGAATCGCTGCTCGGGAAAGTGGTGGTGATTGATTTCTGGGGGACGTGGTGAGGACCCTGCCGGGGTGCCGTGCCGCACCTCAAGGAACTCCACGCCAGCAAGAAGGACCAGGGACTCGTCCTGATCGGGATCCACAGCACCAAGGGCGGGGAGGCCATGGAGGCCTACGTGAAGGACAAGGAAATCGACTACCCGGTCGCGATCGACAGCGACGGCGCCACCATGAAGAGCTACGGCGGCAACTCCTACCCGGACTACTTCCTGATCGATCGCAAGGGCATCCTGCGATTCGCCGACCTCGCGAACAGCCAGCTCGATGCGGCCGTCGACCTGCTCCTCGCGGAAGAGGCGCCGGAAGAGGCCAAAGCGGACGAGGCCGCGCCCGCGCGGGATGAGGCCCCCGCGGAGGAGGCGCCGGCGAGTCCCCCCGGCGAGTGAGGACCGCCCCGGTCCCGGGGACGATGCCGTGAAGGGCCTACCGCGCGCCGGTGGCGGGGTTCGCCGCGTCCCCCCGCATGCGCGTCCAGGCCGCGGCGCATCCCAGCACCACGCCCACCGACCAGCCGAGGATGTGGCCGAGAACATCGGTCTGCGGTCCCCCCGCCCCCAGCCAGCCGAGCATGGCCACCCCGGCGCCGATGGGCACCAGCACCCCGGCGGCGAGCTTCCGGTAGGAGCGCTTCCGCCACGCCACGTAACAACCAAGCCCGACGAGGATTCCAAGGGCCCCGAAGGTCGCCGTCGAGGCCCCCACCGATTGAAATGGCTCGGGGTGATAGGACAAGGCGGTGAGGAAATTCCCGAGGGTCCCGCCGGCCAAGATCAGGGCCCACCCGAACCACGGACCGACGGAATGGGCC
>JABDMC010000155.1 GCA_013001695.1 Akkermansiaceae bacterium | reverse complement strand
CCTTGTGCCTCTCGACTCCGGACGACCGTGGAATGAAGTGGACGATCCCAGTAGCGACGGCTGGGACACCGAGGTCTACGCGGAAAAGGCCAAGAAGCAGTTGCAGCTTCTGGGCGAAACCCTCCTTGAGAAAGGTCCCGACGAAACCGCGCACCTCGCCACCTTCGCCGTGAGCTCATTTGCCAGCGAGGCGCTGCGCCCCGCCGAGCTCACAACCGCCTTCGAGGACAAGATGCTTCGGGTGGTCCGACTCGTCGTTGATCCGGTCCTTCCCGGGCTGGCGGCCTCCGCCCCGGATGCGAAGGCCTTGGCAGCCATGAGCCATCAGGGCGCGGAAGCACTCGGCGCCGCCCTGATTGAGGCTTTTGCAGCCTTTGCGGATGCCAGCGGGGTCCGGCTCAAGGTGAAGGTCTTCCGGGTCGTCGCCGATGGTGACCAGATCATGACCCGGCAGTATCTCAGCCTGTCGGGAAAGAAGCCCGGCGGCGGCGTGATCGAGCAGCATGCGACCTGGGACGCCGGCTGGGTGCCCGACGAGGACGAGGGCGCGCTCCGCCTGCGATGGATCCGCCTGCTTGAATTCGAGGAGTGCGAATCGCAGCCGGAAACCTCCACCTTGTTTTTCGACGTCACCGCATCGGCCCTCGGAGGCAATCCGGTTTACGGCGAGCAGTTCCTCCACGGGATGAACCATTGGTTCGAACGGATCCAAGGCCATGGACCAGACATCCTCACCGCAAACCCGGGACTCTCGGTGGGTGACGTCAACGGAGACGGCCGGGACGACCTCTACGTTTGCCAGGAGGAAGGCCTGCCAAACAGACTCTTTATCCAGCAAGCGGATGGCTCCGCATTGGAACGGTCTGCGGCCTGGGGCGTCGACTGGCTGCAAGCATCGCGCAGTTCCTTGATGGTCGACCTGGACAGTGACGGCGACCAGGACCTGGTGGTGGCCACCCGCGCCGGGCTGGTCGTGGCGGAGAATGACAGGGAAGAGACATTCCGCGTTCGCGATGTTCTCGAAACGGGAAAGGACGTGAAATCGCTGAGTGCTGCCGATTACGACCTGGATGGCAGACTCGACATCCACGCATGCGTTTACGTCGACGAGCGGGATCTCGGGAGCAAACCTCAATCCGCGCTTCCGAGTGCTGCGGACGGCTTCCAGCCACACGATGCCAACGACGGTGCAAGAAATGTCCTCTATCGCAACGCCATTTCCGAAACGGGAATCTGGCAATTTGAGGACACGACCGCGGAGACGGGATTGGAAGTCAACAACCACCGCTACAGCCTCGCCGCATCCTGGGAGGATTACGACAATGACGGGGATCAGGATCTCTACATATCGAATGACTACGGGCGCGATCAACTCTTCCGCAACAATGCCATCGTCGTGGGAGGCAGGACTGGGAAGGGAGCATTCTTCACCGATCTTTCGGACGAGTCGAATGCTGAAGACAGCGCCAACGGGATGTCGGCGTCTTGGGGCGACTATAACCGCGACGGCTGGATGGATGTCCTCGTAGGCAACATGTGGTCCTCAGCGGGCAACCGCATCACATTCCAGTCCAAGTTCCGAAAGGGGTCCACCCCCGAAGTGAGGGAGCGCATGCAGCGCCTCGCCCGCGGCAACACGCTCCTGCAGAACCGGGGAGACGGGACCTTCGCCGACGATAGCGCCGCAGCGGGGATCGAGATGGGGCGCTGGGCGTGGGGAACGAACCTGGTCGATTTCAACAACGATGGCTGGGAGGATGTCGTGATCGCCAATGGCTTCATCACCACGGAGGATACCGGGGACTTGTGAAGTTTCTTCTGGCGGCAGGTTCTGTCGCAGGATCACCAGCAGGAGGCACACGGCTCAGTGGTGGCGACCGGGAGAGGACCGGGGTCGGATCTCTCGCGCATGATGCGCGAGGGGGCCTCATTCAGCGGACTGGAGCGGAACTGCGTCTATCTCAACACCGGGGCCTCACCCGGAGCCCGCGGTCGCTTCGCGAATATCTCGGCCGTCAGCGGCCTCGACTTCCCCGACGACGGCCGCGCCGTGGCCCTGGTCGACTGGGATCGCGACGGCGACCTCGATCTCTGGATCAGCAACCGCAGTGCCCCGCGGCTGCGCCTGATGCGCAATGACCAGCCGGGTGAACACCATTTCCTCGCCCTGCGACTGGAAGGAAACGGCACTTCGACCAACCGCGACGCCATCGGCGCACGGGTCGAGGTGAAACTCGCCGGGGACCACCGCCCCCTCATCAAATCCCTCCGCGCGGGTGAGGGGTTCCTGGCCCAGTCGAGCAAGTGGCTCCACTTCGGCCTGGGATCGGAAGACGCCATCGCGCAAATCACCGTTCACTGGCCCGGCGGGGGGGCTGAACGATTTACGGACATTTCGGCCAACCGCCGCCATCATCTCGTCCAGGGAGCCGGAATGGCCGCTGAGGTGACCCTCCCCGCCCCGTCTTCCCCGTTGGCCCCGGCCGAGCAGCATCCGCTTCCTGCGACTACGGTGGCAAGGATTCCACTCGTCGAGCTCCTGCCCCTGCCGCGGCTGAGCTATGACGAATTTGACGGAACGGAGCGCGAACTCCCTCTCCGCAATGACCGCGTGCTCCTGGTAAACC
>JABDMC010000141.1 GCA_013001695.1 Akkermansiaceae bacterium | reverse complement strand
CCGCCTTCCGCGAGGTCGAACCGGCGGGCCGACTGTCCCGCCACGCAGCCCAGGACATCTTCCGCGACCCCGACCACCTCCGGCCCGATCCCTTCGCCCCGCAGGATTCCGATCGCCAACGCGCCGGACGAAGCCGCCCCGCGGGCATCCTCCCCGAGGGCCCCGGACAACCGGATGCCGGGCCCGGTGTCTTCCGCGGACATGGTGATGTTTGATGTCGATTCCACTCTGGCAGTCGCTCGGGAAGGCCGTCCGCGGCGCCGGGCCGCGGGGCCGAATCATGGCCGGGAGAACGCCCCGCCACCACGAAAAACTCCCCCGGAACACCGGGGGAGTTGCGTGGTAGATCTGTCTCCGGTCCGGCTCAGTCGGTCAGAAGTTGAACCCGACGCCGAGGACGCCCCCGATCAGACCGAAGTCGTCGTACGGCATCGACCAGTACTGGGCCTCGAGGCCGAGCCGGGCATGGGCGCCTTGGATGGCTCCCATGTTGAAATTGAACTGGAGCCCGAGCTCGATCTCCGTCACGGGCACCACGGTGTCGGCCGATTGGGACCGGCGCCGGTCCAGCTCACCGAAGAGGATGGCCTGGCTAAGCCCGCCGTAGAGCGTCACCTGGTCCGTCAGGGTACGGGTTCCATCCAGCCGGACCACCGGTCCGAAGCCTTCGAAGTGATCGGCCCGAATGATGGAGACGCCGTTCCCCGGCGGCGGAGTTCCGCTCTTGATGCTGACGCGGCGGCGATCGTCATCGATCTGGGCGTAGCGCAGGCCAAAGGCCAAGTCGAGGCACGCCTCGCCGCAATGCAGGTTATCGCCGATCAGCCCTTCGATGTACCAGTGCGAAATTTCACTCTGGTAATCACTGGAGCGGCTGTCCTCCGGATCGAACTCCCCCTCGTACCAGAATCCGTTGAGCTCGTAGAAAAGCCCGTCAGGCCGCTCGAAACCAAGGGTCCCGCGGGCGCCGAGGTCCCAATCGCCGTCGCCTTCAAATCCATCCGTCCCGTAGGGCTTCAGGTAGAGGAGCGAGAGGCTCCCGTAGGGGCCGGGATCATTGCAGGCATCACAGTCGGAGACCGGGGCCGGCGGCACGTAGGCCATCGGTCCCACTTCGCCGGCCTGCAGCGAGGCGACGTATCCGAGGAAGAGCCCCGCAGTGGTCAGGGATCCGGTAACAAGGCGAGTCGGTGCATTCATGTCGGGAACCAGCTATCCAAGCGGGCGGCTGCCTGTCAACCAATGGAATTCTGATTGTCAACATCCCCCGATCAAGCCGGCCGCCCCCTCCGGGGCGCCGCGGGCCGGGGCGGGCTCAGGCCTTGATCTGCGGACGGGCCGGATCGGGCCAGTCGATGTGGAAGAACTCGCCGCGCGGCTTGTCGGTGCGCTCGTAGGTGTGCGCCCCGAAATAGTCGCGCTGCCCCTGGAGCAGGTTCGCCGGAAGGCGGGCGCTGCGGTAGCTGTCGTAGTAGGCCAGCGCCGAGCTGAAGCACGGCAGCGGCACGCCGTGCACCGCCGCGGTGGCGACGACCTTCCGCCAGTTGTCCTGGCAGCGGTCGATCTCGCTCTTGAAGTAGGGGTCGAGGAGGAGGTTCGCGATCTCGGGATCGCGCTGGTAGGCCTCGAAGATCTTCTGGAGGAAGCGGGCCCGGATGATGCAGCCGCCCCGCCAGATCATCGAGATCTGGCCGAAGTCGAGCGTCCAGCCGTACTCCTGCTGGGCTTCCCGCATGAGCTGGAACCCCTGCGCGTAGGAGCAGATCTTCGAACAGTAGAGGGCGTCGTGGATGGCCTGCACGAACTCCTTCTTGTCGCCGTCGAAGTCCGGGAAGCCCGGCTGGATGACCTTCGAGGCCGCCACGCGCTCCTCCTTGATGGCGCTGATGCAGCGCGCGAAGACGGCCTCCGCGATGCAGGGGGCGGCGATGCCCATGTCGAGGGCGTTGACCGAGGTCCACTTGCCGGTGCCCTTCTGCCCGGCGGTGTCGAGGACGATGTCCACGAACGGCTTCCCGGTTTCGGGGTCGTCCTGCCCGAGGATGTCGGTCGTGATCTCGATGAGGAAGGAGTCCAGGACGCCCTTGTCCCACTCGCCGAAGACGGCGCTCATTTCCTTGGGCGCCATCCCGAGGAGGTTGCCCATCAGGGTGTAGGCCTCGCAGATCATCTGCATGTCGCCGTACTCGATGCCATTGTGCACCATCTTGACGTAGTGCCCGGCCCCGTCGGGACCGATGTAGGCCGTGCAGGGAACGCCCCCTTCGATGGGCTTGCCGGGCTCGGCCCCCTCGAGGGGCTTCCCGGTTTCCGGGTCGACCTTCGCCGCGATCGCTTCCCACACCGGCTTCAGCTCGTTCCACGCGGACTCCTGTCCGCCGGGCATGAGCGATGGGCCGAAGCGCGCCCCTTCCTCGCCGCCCGAAACCCCGGAGCCGACAAAGCGCAGCCCCTTTTCATTGAGGTCCTTCTCGCGCCGGATGGTGTCGGTCCAGAGGGCGTTGCCGCCGTCGATGATGATGTCGTCCTTGTCGAGCAGGGGAATCAGGCCGTCGATGACGGCATCGGTGGCGGCGCCGGCCTTGACGAGGATGATGATCTTGCGGGGACGCTTCAGGGAGTTCACGAACTCCTCCAGCGACTGCGTCCCGACGAGGCCCCCGGGGGTGACGGGGTTCTCCGCAACGAAATCGTCGGTCTTCGAGGTGGTGCGGTTGTAGACCGAGATCTGGAACCCGTGGTCCGCAATGTTGAGGGCGAGATTCTGGCCCATGACGGCGAGGCCGATGAGGCCAATATCTGAGGTGGCGTCTGACATGTCGTTGCTGGTTGCGAGGCGGCGGTGTAAGGGCCACCGCCCATACCAGCAAGCGCGAAAAGGCGCGGGACGGCCCGGCCGCGGGGCAGGATCCCGCCGGCCTGCGCCGGGCCCCACACTTCCCCCCGGCGCCCGTTCTCACGGGCCCCGCCATACTTCCCGCTGGCGCCGGCCGCAATCGGAGCGATCCTCCCGGTCCCCACCCGGCGGCCTCCACCACCCACCCGGGCCCGCGGAAGGGGGCCGGAAGGGGACACGGACCGTCGACGGCTATCTCAAGATGTGGTATGCTTCTGCAATATTGACCCCTTGATATTGTAGGTTGGCGCTTCTTTCCTTGATCCCCCGTTTTGCGCTCCCTAGCGTGCCCGCCAAGGTTTACCAATCACGCCACCCTGATGCATCTCAAGTCGCTCGCCCTTCACGGATTCAAGTCCTTCGCCGACCCGACCACCTTTGAATTCCACGAGGGGGTGACCGCCATCGTGGGCCCCAACGGGTGCGGGAAATCGAACGTCGTCGACGGCATCCGCTGGGTGCTCGGCGAGACCTCCGCGAAGGCCCTGCGGGGCAGCGAGATGGCGGACGTCATCTTCAGCGGGACCGACAACGAGAAGAGCCGCAAGGAGCTCGGGATGGCGGAGGTGACCCTCACCCTGGCCGACTGCGAGGATGCCCTGCGGGTCGATTTCAACGAGGTCGCCATCACGCGGCGCGTGTTTCGCGACGGCAAGTCCGAGTACCGCATCAACGGGACGCTCTGCCGGTTGCGCGACATCCACGAGATGTTCATGGACACCGGGATCGGGCGGGCGTCCTACTCGATCATGGAGCAGGGGAAGATCGACCTCCTGCTGAGCGCGCGCCCGGAAGACCGCCGCCAGGTGTTCGAGGAGGCCGCGGGGGTCACGAAGTTCAAGAAGGAGAAGAAGGAGGCCCTCCGGAAGCTGGAGTACACCGAGGCGAACCTCCTGCGGGTCGCGGATGTCCTCGCCGAGCAGGAGCGCCGCATCAACTCCCTCAAGCGGCAGGTCGCCAAGGCGCGCCGCTACCAGGTTCTCGCCGCCGACGTGAAGATCCTCGACACGCATTTCAGCCACCGGCAGTTCGTGGAACTCTCCGCCGAGGCGGAGGAACTGGCGAACTCCCTGCGCTCCCTCGAGCGGCAGCGGTCCGGACTGGAAGCCGACCTTCCCGCCAGGGAGTCCGCGGTGGTCGATGCCCGCGACGAGGCACAGCGCCTCGAGGCCGAGTTGTCCGAACTCCGCCAGCAGTTGTCCGGGTACCAGAACGCCATGCGGGCGGCGGAAAGCCGCATCGGCTTCAACCAGGAACGCCGCGAGGAACTCGAGGTCCGCATCGCCCGCCACCGCGAGGACATCGCCGCCACCGGCGAGAAACTCGCCCAGCAGGAATTCGACTTCAATGCCTCGCAGACCGAGTTGAACGCCCTCGCCGGGCGCATCGCGGAACACGAGAACCTCCTCGAGCAAAAGTGCGCCGAGGTCGCCAAGCTCGCCGAGCAGCGCGAATCGACCGAACGCCGCCTCGTCGAGGCCCGCGAGGAATCGAAGCAGGTCGAGACGGTCCTCGCCTCGACGCAGGCGAAGCTCGAGAGCGCCGAACTCCAGTCGTCGGGCAGCCAGGACCGCCTGCGCGTCCTCGGCGACGAGAGCGAGGTCCTGAAATCCGAACTCGCCGAGGTGCTCGCCACCGACCAGGACCTCACGTCCCGGATCGCGGCCGCGCGCGGGAAGACGCAGGAGCTCGAGGAGACCGTGCAAAGCACGGAGCGCAGCTTCCAGCATGCGCGGGGCGACCGCGATGCCGCCCGCCAACGCCGCGACGAGCGCGAGCGGGAATTGACCGTGAAGCAGTCGCGCCTCGATGTCCTCAAGCAGTTGCTGGCGCAGGGCGAGGGGTTGCGGGAGGGCACCAAGAAGGTCCTCGCGGGGCTCGATGACCCCGGCCTGATCCAGCCGGGGCTGCGCGGGGTGCTGGGCAACTTCCTCCGCGTCAAGCCGTCGTTTGAACCGGCGGTGGAAGCCGCCCTCGGCGCCAACCTCGAGGCCGTCCTGGTCCGCGACGCCGCCCTCGCCGATTCCATCCTCGACCGGCTCGCCGAGCAGGCCGCCGGCGAGGCCGCCCTGGTCGCCCCCGAGTGGGTGCCGGCCGGCAACGACCGCCAGATGATGACGGTCCCCGACGGCGCCGAGTGCTGGGCCGCCGACTGCGTCGAGACCGAGGCCGACGTCGCGCCGGTCGTCGATCACCTGCTGGAGAAGGTTCTCGTCGTGGCGGATCGTGCCACGGCCCTGGGCATGCGCGGCCAGCAGGGGGAGTTCACCCTCGTGACCCGGCAGGGCGAAGTGCTGCGGCCCGAGGGCATCATCAAGGGGGGCCGGGGCAGCGGGGACACCGCCGGCTCGCTCCTCGAGCGGCAGAACGAAGTCGCCGACCTCGAGACGGCCGTGACCGGCCTCACCGAAAAGGTCGGGGAGGCCAGCCGCAACCTGGCCACCCAGGAGGAGCGCACCGAGCAATTGCACGAGGAGGCCGAGCAGGCCAAGGACCGCCTGCAGCGACACCAGGTCGAACTCTCGACGCTGGAAGGCCAGCACAGCCTCGCCAGCCGCGAGGCGAAGTCGCTCCAGGGGAAGCTGGAGAGCCTGAACTGGGAGCGGCAGGACATCACCACCCGCGAGGAGAGCGCCGTGCAGTCGCGCGCCACCCTCGCCGAGGAGGTCCAGGCGGCCCGGGCCCGCGGCGAGGAACTGGCCAGCGAGTTGCAGCGGCTCGAACACCACCTCGCGGAATACGCCCGCCGGGAGGAAGCCGGCAACGAGGAGCGCAACAGCATTCTCACCGCCGTGGCGGTCGAGCGGCGGGCCCGCGAAGCCGCCGAGCAGCAGCAGATGCCGATGGAGGCGCGCCTGCACGAGTTGCGGGAACTCAACGCCCGCCGCCAGGCCGAGATCGACGAGGCCGAGCAACGCATCGCCGCAGCCGGCGAGGAAGACGAGCGCATGCGGGCCGAGATCTCCGAAAACCGGACGAAGTGCGAAGGGCTCCAATCCGAACTGGAAGCAGCCGGGGGCCGCCGTTCCGGGCTGCAGCGCGCCATCAACGAGGCCGAGGCCGCCCTCTCCGACCTGCGCCACCGCATCTCGTCGCTGGGCGAGCAACGGGGCCGGGAAGAGGTCGCGGCCGCCAAGGTCGACATGCAACTCGACAAGCTCCTCGAGACCATCATGGAGCGTTACCAGGCCGACCTGCGGGCCTTCGAGCCGGATGCCCACGCGCTCCTGGCCTGCATCACGGAGCAACGCAAGGCCCAGCGCGCCCTCGAGCGCCGCCGCGCCACCCTCGCCGCCAAGCAGGAAGCCGGGGAGGACGCCGGGGAAGCCGAGGGCGGGGGAGAGGCCGCCGCGGAGACGCCCGCCGCGCCGGTCGAGGACGAGGAGGAATCGTTCGACGACATCAACCTCGACGACGGGCCCGACTGGGAGTTCGTGGAGAGCGCGGTGGCCGAACTCCGCCAGCGGCTCGACGCCATGGGTCCCGTCAACATCGACGCCATCGAGGAGTTCGACGAACTCGAGGAACGCCACAACTTCGTGAAGGGCCAGCACGATGACCTCGTGCGCTCCAAGGACGAGCTGCTCAACGTCATCGAGCGCATCAACACCGAGACGACGAAGCTCTTCGCGGATACCTTCGCCGCGGTGCGGGTGAACTTCCGCGGCATGTTCACCGACCTCTTCGGCCCCGGATCGAAGGCGGACCTCATCCTCCTCGACGACGAGGATCCGCTGGAATGCGGCATCGAGGTCATCGCCAAGCCGCGCGGGAAGAAGCTCCAGTCGATCTCGCTGCTCTCCGGCGGCGAGCGCTCCCTCACCGCGGTGGCGCTCCTCTTCTCGATCTACATGGTGAAGCCGAGCCCCTTCTGCGTGCTCGACGAGCTCGACGCCCCGCTCGACGAGGCGAACATCGGGCGCTTCCTCAAGGTCCTCGACAACTTCATCGACCAGAGCCAGTTCATCATCGTGACCCACAACAAGCGCACCATGCAGCGCGCCGACGTGATGTATGGCGTCACCATGGAGGAATTCGGCATCTCGAAACCGGTCGGCATGCGCCTCACCGCGGCCGGCACCGACAAGGGAACCGCCACCACCGCCGCCGCCAAGGCCGCCCGGGAACTCGACGCCGAGTGACCGGGCGCGCTCGTGGCGGGCCTCGAATGACCAGCACCGATCAAGGAAGGATGGAGCGCGAAGCCGCCTCGGAGCGGTCTCCGCATGGCGCTCGCCGTCCGGCCTGATTTCCCCTCGAACCCGCGCCCATGCCCTTCCTCAAGGAAATCATCGCCATCCTCCTCGCCTTCGGGATCGGGGCCCTCTGCGGCCGCTTCGGCATCCCCGTCCCGTCGCCCCCGACGTGGTTCGGGGTGCTCCTCATCGGCATGATCTGGCTCGGCTACGTCGTGACCAAGGGCACCACGAGCTGAGGGGAGGGGTTCCCCCCTGCCGCCCGGTCCCCTAAAAACCCATGAAAAAGGGGAACCGGGAGCGGCAGGGAAAGAAAGTCGATTCTTCCGGTGGTGCCCCTTGAGCGCCGTGCCGGGCCGCCGGGAGTTGCCGGAGAAGGTGCGTTCCAGAAAGAAAACGCCGCACCCGGCGCGGATTGCTCAAAAAGCGGCGGAAATTTCACCTTCCCGGCCGGCGCCCCGCGGCCCGGGCCGGGGTTCGTCGTCGGTTCCGGCCCCGCCGTTGCTCACGATCGAATCATGGTCAACATCATCTTGAAGCGTTGGTTGGCCTTGAGGGCATGGGGCACCTTGGCCGGCATGACGAGCATCTCACCGGCACCCACCCGGAACGCCTTGCCGGCAATCGTGATGTCGGCTTCCCCGTCAAGCACGCTCACCATCGCATCGAAGGGCGCCGTGTGCTCGCTCAATCCCTGGTCCTGGTCGAAGGCGAACAAGGTGATCGTGCCGGTCTTCTTGTTGATCAGGGTCTTGCTCACGATGGAACCCTCCTGGTATGCGACAAGATCGGCAAGGACAACGGGGGCATCGAGTTCTTCCATGGGGATCTTCAGGGCTTCTGGTTGAGGCGGAAGTTCGGGCCTGCCGCTTCCCGCCGGGAAAGCAACGCCCCGATGGCACGGAAAGCTATCGATCTCCCCGATGGCCTTCAACATCAAAGGAGCCGGCGCGGCGAACGCCGGCCGCGGTCACGTGGAGAGCCCTGATGCAACTCGCGGTCCGACCCGGTTTGGAATCACGGGAAACTGTTCGGACTGGCCGCGCGTCAGCCCGCGCTCTCCGTGCGCCTGTCCGCCTCGTTCCCATGGCGAGCCCAGGTCCATCGCAGAATGGAGAACACCCCGATCAACAGCGGAATCCAGGAAAGAACATGGACCGGCTGCATCCCGCCCGAAGGAACGCCTTGAGTGATGCTGAGGAAGAGGCCCCATCCGCCGGACAGAACGGCGACCAGAAGGGCCGCGGAACTGCCTCGGAATCGGCTGAAGGCAAGCGCCAACGAGGCGGCCGCGATAACGTTCGCCGCGATCCATGGCGAGAGGATGAGGAAGGTGATCATGGAAATGCGATTGGAGGCAAGGTTCTCACTACTTAGCCGCGCGTCCGTGGTCACGCAACCGCGGTCTGGGGACGGGCGCGGAAGGGGGACGGACCTCGATCATTCGCGGCGGCCAATGACCTGCCGATCCCTGGCTCGCGAGGCTACCAGTATGCCGAACTCTGATAGGTTCGTCCGGTCGCCGGGTCATGATAGTAGTTGTGAGCACCTCCGTTGCTCGCCGTGTAAGTGTACACCACGGTATCCTCGGTGACCACCCATCCGAGCGGGCCGATCGGCTTTCCAATCTTCCCGGGGTTCGCCGGCGATCTCTCGCTGAAAGAATCCAACACCATCCCGGGGCGCGCGAAGCGCTTGTCCAGGAATGCGTTCAGATCCTTCTCCGACAGGGTGTAGGTGGCGTAGTGATCGAGGAGGTCCCGCCGCAGCGTGATGTCGGCCGCGGCGGGCGGGATCAGATTCCGGCCCCTCTCCGGCCACCAGATGCTGCTTCTGCTCGCATGGTGTGTATCGACGCCATAGACCCGGAACAGAACCAGGGCGAACACCAGCGGGAGCGCGAGAATGCCACCGCATATCTTGAGAACCATCCCGCGGCGCGGCGAGGGGGGCCGGGGAAGGGCTGGAGGCTTCGGCCCCTCGGTTGGAGATGGAGGATCCTGGTCCATGGCGGGCTGGCCGGATCTAATCCCGGAATCCGTGCGACGGCACGGTGAAATCCCGGGAATCCACTGTTTCCGCCTGGCGTCCAGGTCGATCCGCGCGGAGATGTGGTCGATCGGCTGGACCCGGTTCTCATTTGCCCCTGATCCAGGGAATGAGCCTGACCTTGGCCAAGGTCGACGTGTGGTCGTCCGCTTCCAGTGGCAAAACCTCGTCGCTGTGTGAGGAGAATGGCCCGACGCTTCGCCTCCGGGCGGATTGGGGGTTTCCGGTAGAAAGCCAGAGGGCAGCCCCAGCCTGCCGGAGAGCGCGCTCTGATTTCAAGGTTGATCGTTGAATCGCCTTGCCGTTTTCGGCTCGCGGCGGG